>CAIMZS010000300.1 GCA_903846015.1 uncultured Anaerolineae bacterium
ACCAGCGGGCCAATAGCTGTGGCACTCAGAGATCTGAACGCTACAAGTCCTATTTATTTTTCTGATAACGTGGAAAAATTTTATTGGATGATTAAACAGCCGTCTGCTCCATTGATGGTTGTGGACCAGAGTCTTGGCCCGGTATTTAAACAATACTTACCTGAGCATGATGTTGTTATTACGCTTATCGACCAGGCTGGGGCAAGTTCAGAGCTTACAAAATTTTTTCCATCGGCGCAAAAAAAATACACAGGCGATGATGGTGCCATATTTATTATCTACCAGGTGTCGGTTAAGTAATTTGTTTCCGCCCTGACGCCCAGGTTAGCTTGCCCCTTTGGGCCCCAAACGGACTGCTTATTTCGGAGTAACGATGGATTGGAAAGACAAATTCATGCTGATCACCGTCGGTGCCAGGCTTGTCGCTGAGAAATTAGTTATTCAATCCAATGGTTGTGCAGCCGGAACTTTCGCCCGATATTCATGCGCGCGTCACCGCAATGTGGTTGGTTCGCGTGTTTCGGTTGTATCACTCTCTTTGAAACAAAGAAAGCCTGGTCGTATTACCATCATAAATGATCGTTTGACCCGTTTTTGGTTTTTGCTTGAGCAGACAGTAACTGTGCTGGATTGGCTCATCGTACTATCGAATTGGAGCGAATGGATGGATGCGCAGGGCATCAAGCAGTATATTGCCCTGTTTGAAGAAGTTTTCGCCGTTGGTGCCCTGGATGGTTAGCGCCTCATGAGACTTCTTGTCACAGGCGCATCCGGTCTTCTGGGCCTCAATCTTTCATTGCTGGAAGTTAAAAAGCATGACATCGTGGGTTTTGATCGCAGCAAGCTGGCAGGCACACCCTTCCGGATTTACAGGAATGACCTGCTCGCTCATCAAGCAGTCGATCATATTCTGGATGAAATCAGGCCAGATGCAGTTATTCATACCGCCGCGAATGCCAATGTTGATTCATGTGAATTTGATCCGCAGGGTGCGCATCGTTTGAATGCCGAACTCCCAGGTGAACTGGCATGGGCTTGTGCGCAGCGCAGTATCCGCCTTGTTCATATCTCAACGGACGCCGTCTTTGATGGCACAAAAGATGGCGTGTATTCCGAGACGGATACGCCCAACCCGTTGGGTATTTATGCTCAAACAAAACTGGATGGTGAGCGAAATGTTCTCTCTGTAAATCCGAATGCAATTGTGGCCCGGGTGAACTTTTTTGGCTGGAGTCTTCAGGGTAACAGGTCGCTTGCGGAATTTTTTTTCAACAAGCTTTCCAAGGCGGAGCAATGCAGCGGCTTTACGGATGTTTATTTTTGCCCGCTGTTTGTTGGCGATTTGGCTGAGACCCTGGTCTTGATGTTAGAGAAGAATCTCGTCGGGTTGTATCATGTTACCGGGTCAAAGGCCCTCTCCAAATTTGATTTTGGGCAGTGCATTGCGGACAAGTTTGGGTTTGACCCTTCACTGGTTATCCCCATATCTGTGGAAGAATCTGGTTTAATAGCGCGTCGTTCCCATAACTTGCGCCTTTCCATCCACAAGTTATCCACAGATTTAGGCCAGGAAATACCCGATGTATCCACAGGTATTTTGAAGTTTTATGCACAGGCTCAACAGGGTTATCCACAGAAAATGCGTAGTTATCAACAGGTTTGAGCCCGGCAGGGTAGTTTTCTTCCCAATCGCATCTGCCGTATCATTATCTTATCTCTTGTTCACCCCACGCTGGAGGAATTTATGGAAGTCCAAATTGGCTCGCGAACACTTGGCGCCAGGCACCCAACTTATTTTATTGCTGACATCGCTGCCAACCATGACGGAGACCTTGAACGGGCCAAAATGCTGATCCGGCTGGCAAAAGAAGCCGGCGCGGATGCAGCTAAATTCCAGAATTTTCAGGCCCCCAAGATCGTTTCTGATTACGGTTTTACCCATATGAACAGCCAGGTTAGTCATCAGGCAGCCTGGAAAAAATCTGTTTTCCAGGTCTATTCTGATGCGTCCATTCCGTTGGACTGGACGCCTATCCTGGCGGAAGAATGTAATCAGGTTGGGATAGAGTACTTTACATCCCCGTACGACTTTGAATCGATTGATGCGGTTGACGGGTATTTATCTGCATACAAGATCGGTTCTGGCGAAATCGATTGGCTCGAATCACTTGAGCGCATTGCGTCCAAGGGAAAACCGGTTATCATAGCCACCGGCGCTTCCAGTATTGGTGAGGTGCAAAAGGCTGTGCATGCCATTTTGGCGATTAACAAGCAGTTGGTTTTGATGCAATGCAACACCAACTATACCGCCAGCCCTGAGAATTATGATTACATCAATTTGAATGTGCTTAAAACCTTTGCTGCCATGTTTCCGGATGTTGTCCTGGGTCTTTCGGACCACACCCACGGTAACGCAACGGTATTGGGAGCGGTTGCCCTGGGTGCGCGCGTGGTTGAGCGTCATTTTACCGACAGCAACGAACGCGAAGGACCTGACCACAAATTTGCGATGAATCCCGAAGCATGGGCGCACATGGTTGCAGAGACCCGAATGCTGGAACGAGCGCTGGGCACTGCCGACAAATTTATCGCCGCGAATGAGAAGGATACACAGGTTGTCCAGCGCCGCTGTCTGCGCGCCGGGCGCGATATCAAGGCTGGAGAAATCTTTACGCGTGAAATGATTGATGTGCTGCGCCCGGCAACGCCCGGCGCGATCAAACCCGATCAGATCCAGATAATTATTGGCACCAGGGCGCTGCATGATTTGCCTTACGGCAGGGAATTGCGTTGGACGGATCTGGGCGAGTAGGTCGTTGATGTTTCTGCTACTTAATTCATGTTGTTCGATGTGATATGAAGATACTCTATTTCTCTTTTGATTACAGCCCTCACGATCATCGTTTCCTATCTGCCCTGGCAGAGACGGAGCACGAGGTTTTTTATGCGCGCCTGCAGAAGGGCACCCGGCAAATCGAGGATCGCTCAATCCCAGCCAGGATAACCCAGGTTCTTTGGGCGGGTGGCCAAAAACCGTTTGAATGGGGGCAGCTGCCCCGTCTCGCGGTTAATTTTCAACAGGTGGTCAAGCAGATCAAGCCGGATCTTATCCATGCCGGGCCTATTCAGACCTGCGCATTTATCGCCATCCTATCTGGTTTCCGGCCGGTCTTGACCATGTCGTGGGGCTTCGATCTGATGAAAGATGTCGAGCGAGGAGTTTGGTGGCGGTTTGCTACGCGTTATACGCTCTGGCACAGCGCTTACTTTACCAGCGATGCCAACGTCACCCGTGACAAAGCGGTGGCCTATGGAATGGATCCCGGGCGAACGGTTGTTTTCCCGTGGGGCGTAGACCTGGATCACTTCTCCCAATCCAGGAATAGCCCGCAAGAACGCGGGGATGAACCCGGTTTGCCCAGTCCGCTTCAAACTTCACCGGGTTCTTTGGAACGAGGAATGACATTGTTTTGCAACCGTTCGTGGGAGCCTAATTATGGCGTGGACGTTTTGGCCCGGGCGTTTGTGAAAGTGGCGCAGCAAAGGGAAGATGTCAGCCTGTTGCTCTTGGGCGGAGGTTCGCAAGGCCCGCTTATCCGCAGTATCCTTTCGAGTGGCGGCGTGCTTGATCGTGTCACGTTCGCAGGACAGGTCAGCCAAAAGGATCTGCCGCGTTTTTACCGGATGGCGGATGTGTATATTTCATCTTCACATGTCGATGGCTCGTCAGTGTCTCTGATGGAGGCCATGGCTTGTGGGTTGCCATGTTTGGTGTCTGATATTCCGGCCAACAAGGAATGGGTTGTCGAAGGCGAAAACGGCTGGTTGTTTCCTGATGGAAATGTTGATGCGCTGGTAATGAAAATATTGACTGCAATGGCTATCAACCCTTCTGCGCATGTTGCCAGAAGCGGCTTAACTTTGCAAGAGATGGGTTTGCGCGCGCGCCAGACTGCTGAAGAAAAGGCTAACTGGCCTCAAAACTTTCAAAAACTGCTGATCGCATACCAGGAGGCGCTTAATGTTGGTTAGTTTTGTGCCTACAATTCCCGTTCTTGTGTGGTTTTAGATTGAACAGCAAAACAACAACCAACCGAACGGTTGCGATTATTCAGGGCCGCATGGGCTCTTCACGTCTGCCTGGCAAGGTTTTGCTGGATATTGCCGGAAAGCCGATGCTCCAACGTGTAGTTGAACGCACCAGGCGCGCCCGTTTTGTGGATGAAGTGGTGGTCGCCACCACCCTGGATCCATCTGATGACCCGGTCGCTGTTTTTTCCGATTCAAAAGCCTTTCCATTAACCCGTGGCTCGCTGCACGATGTGCTTGACCGCTATTATCAGGCACTCAAGATTCATCAAGCAGATGTGGTTGTTCGTATCACCGCTGACTGCCCACTGATCGACCCGGAATTGATTGATAGAACCATCGCATTGGTTATGGATGGCAGGCCGCTCAATACAGTGGATTTTGCAGCAAACCGTTTGCCGCCTCCTTTTACGCGCACTTTTCCGATTGGACTGGATGTGGAAGTCTGCAGCTTTGCAGCGCTCGAACGTGCCTGGAGAGAATCAACAGAAATATTTCATCGTGAGCATGTCATGCCGTATATTTACGAAGGCGCAAGATTGGCACTTCTTACCCCAGAGCTGGCGGAAGGATCATCGCAGCGCGATTTCAAGATTGCTCAACTGCACAACGCCATCAATTACGGCTCTTTGCGCTGGACGGTGGATACCCCCGAAGACCTGGAATTCATTCGCCAGGTTTTTGCCCGCCTGGATGACAAGGATGAGTTCACATGGCAGGATGTTCTTGCGGTTATCCAAAAAGAACCAGGCTTGTCAGACATCAATTCCGGTGTGCGTCATAAGATGATGACCGAAGTGGATGAAAGAGCAAAACTCATAAAATGACCTTCATCACTGTTTTTACAGCTCCAAAACCATTTACAGATGCACACATTGCCACGATTCAACGCAATGCAATTGCATCCTGGACGAAACTCCCCGATGTGCGGGTGATTTTAATGGGTGACGAACCAGGCCTGGCACAGGCTGCCCAGGATTTGGGGGTAACGCATGTCTCAGATATTCCGCGCAGCGCCAGCGGCGCCCCGCTGATGGATGCCATGTTTCGCCTGGCACGGAAAATTAGCCCCAGCCAGCTTTATTGCATCGTCAATGCGGATATAATTTTGTTTCCCCAATTTGTCGAGACCGCCCGGCAGGTGGTCGCCCAAAAGGAAGAATTTGTTGTACTTGGTCAGCGATGGGATTTGGATATCACCACTGCGCTTGAATTTTCGCCCGGTTGGCCCGAGAGCCTGAAATCCTGGGCGCAAGACCAGGGCAGTCTTCACCGCCCTGTTGGTTCAGATTATTTCCTTTTTCCGGCTTCCTGTTATAGCCATTTACCGGCTTTTGTGATTGGCCGCGCCGGTTGGGATAATTGGATGATTTACAAGGCCCGCAAGAGTGGTTTCCCGGCCATCGATGCCACGCAGGATGTGATGATAATTCATCAGAACCATGACTATGCCCACCTGCCCGGTGGAAAGCCGCATTATAAACACCCTGAAACCGATGAAAACGTGCGGCTGGCTGGCGGCCGGGCGATGACGCGCTTTACCTTGCTGGACACAGACTACCGTCTCGAGCATGGCATCATCCGGCATCAAAGCATGACACCTGTCCGGCTATGGCGCCGGATCGAGGCCTGGCCCTTACTGGCGCTTGGTTCAACGCGTTTAAGCAATTTATTGTGGCGTATCCGAAAAATTTTCTCGAGCTCCAATCATCAAAACCTGGATCGGTAGCGAGTAAGCTCACCACAACCAGAATCCCCGTAACCGCTTAGTCGCCTGTCATTGCGAAACCGGCGCCTTTGATCCATGTCAGTTGTGGCAATCTCTGTTTAAAAGGGTCTATTCTTATGCGTAAAGGTCAAAATCCCGCGAAGTCGCTTAACCAGGTCGCCAAACCGGAACGCATCACAGTGGCGCTGCTCAATTACATCCCCTTTTTAAGTGGTTTCTATGCAGAGGCCCTCGATGTTCTCAAGGTCAGCCTTGAATCGATGCGCAGTGATCCGGGCCTGCCGTTTGATCTGCTCGTGTTTGATAACGGTTCGTGTCCTGAAGTGCGAGACTTTCTGGTCGCGGAGAAGGAAGCCGGGCGCATCCAGTTTTTGCTGCTCTCGCAGAAAAACCTGGGCAAAGGCGGGGCCTGGAACATTATGCTGGCGGGGGCGCCCGGCGAGATTATCTCGTATACGGACAGTGATGTGCTTTTTTATCCTGGCTGGCTTTCACGCTCGGTTGAACTGCTTGAAAGCTTCCCTGACGTGGGCATGGTCACCGGGCGGCCTTTCCGCACTAATCCAGATTTTCATACATCCACGCGCACATGGGCACAAAATAATGCTGTCGTGGAGACGGGTTCCTTTATCCCCTGGGAAACCTTCTGGGAGTTTAACCGCTCGCTTGGGCAGGATGAAGCCGAAAACCGCAAAATCTACACTGAAACCCAGGATTGGAAAATTAACTATAAGGGACTGACTGTCATGGCCGGCGCGTCGCACTGGCAGTTCACGGCTTACAAATCAGTTTTAGGGAAGTTTTTACCTTTTGAGATGGATAAACCGATGGGCCAGGTAAAGCAGCTCGATCAGCGTATGAATCAGGCCGGATTGCTGCGCCTGATGTTGAGCGATCCCCTGACGATGAATCTCTCCAATACCACCGATTATGTGCGAGGCAAGGTTCAAAAGCAGACTGGCCCAGCCCGCAAGTCATTTTTTCAGCGCCTGGTTAACCTGCCGCCTATTCGAAAGGCGCTTTTGGCAGTTTATGATCAGATTTTCAAATGGTATTATTCATAAATTGTTGATAAAACTCGGCTGCGCGAGCCATGCCACGAGTGTATTCGGCCTGATCTGCAATCAAGATTGTATTGATGTGCGCGGCTTGTTTCCGCAAGGCCGGTTCATTTAACCCCCGCAGGATGGCATCTGCCAGCGCTTGAGGATTGCCCGCATCGACCAGCAGCCCATTCTGCCCCGGTGTGATCCACTCACGGATCGATTCGAGATCGCCGGCAACAGGAAAGCAGCCGCACGCCATTGCTTCCAACAAACTGTTGGGTGTGCCGTCATGACTTGTGGGGGAAACGACCACCTGGGCCGAGCGGAATAAGGTGGCCAACTCGGTTTGTGGGCGCAGGCCCAGCAGTTCGACAGATGTGCTGATTCCAAATTTCTCGATCCACTCCAACACCTGGCGTTCGCCAAGCATAGCAGGACAGGCAAAACGGGCGTCCGGTCTTTTGCTTAATACCAGCGGGATGGCATTGAAGAAGGTATCGTTGCGCACATAAGAGCGAAATCCGCGCGGGTTGACTACCAGGGGACTTTGGGTCGGTTCTTGAGGTGGAAAGAATAGTTCGCTGCGAATACCCCCGCTGCCGGGCACCACCAGGACAGACTTTTCGGTCGAAAAGCCCCATTCTCTGCCCAGACGGATATCGCGCTGGCAATCGGCAAGCAGAGCGTCAGCCCGTTTGAGAGTTCGTTGGGTGTAGTGGCGCATCAGCGGGGTGGAAGGTGCGTGCAGGGTGAAATCGTTTCCCCAAACCGATACCAGCAGCGGAATTGGGCTGGCAGCGCCGGCTGCCAGCATGCCCTCGTAAGGGATGCGCATGGCATGGATGATCTGTGGCTGTGTGCGCTGGATGATACTGTGCAGTTGTCGAGCGGCGCGTGGGATGGTGAGCGGCCCAAGCCATTGCCGGATAGTTGTCCGGAGCTGCAGGCTGGATGCTCCCCATACGCCTCCCTGGCGGGGTCTTGAGCCGGGCCTGGGAACGGATTTGATAGCAGAAAAGGCAACGGGTACCGTTGCCAGCAAATTTAATTTTAGATCAGGCTGGCAGGCAAAGGTGGATGCCAGCAGCACTTCGTCGCCGCGTTCTACAAAATAGCGCATCCAGTTTACGGCAGTGGGTGAGCGGCCATCGGCCACGAATAATACACGCATAGTGCCAATATACCATATCAACCCGGTTGCGCGAAGCTGCCGGGAGTAGTATGATGAATGATACGTATGGTACCCGGTTCTGCACGGGCATTCTTCACTAGAAAACCATCTGTCACGCAAAGCGGTTGTTTCATCAGCGTGGAACCCAGAGCCTGGTGGGTAAGCGTTGGCGGGTCGGTATTCAATCGGAACGGAGCCGGAATGGAAAATCATCACGTCCTGCTGGTTGAAGATAATCTTGATAACCAAAATCTGATGAAGTTCTTGTTGGAGCGGGCCGGCTTTCAGGTTTCCACAGCCAATAACGGGTTGGAAGCCTTGGATGCTGTGCGCAGGGACCCTCCGGACATTGTCTTGATGGATCTTTCGCTTCCAGAAATGGACGGTTGGACTGCGGCGAAGGTGATGAAGAAGGACCCGGCGTTGGCGGATATTCCTTTGATCGCGGTCACTGCTCATACTTTGCCTGGCGACCGCCGCAGGGTGCTTGATCTGGGGTTTGATAGTTATATTTCAAAACCCATTAATGTGCGTATGTTTGATGTTGAAGTAACCCGGGTTCTAAATCAAAAATCTCAAGCCCGGTGAGCGCTTGAGATTTTATTCCCTGACAGGGTGAAGGATTTGTAACTTTTTTTGAAAGACCGGCCATTGGCCGGTCTTTTGATGTGTTGAGAAAAATGGATATAGTAGAAGGCGCAATCCAGAATGCCCAATGGGTCTGAATGGTCAAGCTTCAACTGGGGTCATTATCATAGTTGTAACCAGTCCCGTCAGCAGGTAGTTTGAGCCCATTCTCTGTATTGTTGCCCGTACTCGCGCGGTGGTTGATATAAAGTAGATACAGGTGAAGATTCTGTTGGGTATTACCGGGCGGATTTGTCAACCACCAGCCGGTCTGGGCATATATTCAGCCAGGCGTTGAGCCATCTTGCTTTCTGTCATCGAATGCAGCCAGATACGGCCAGGACCTTTCAGCGTGGCAAGGAACAGCCCTTCGCCTCCCAGGAAGATGTTGGCCATGCCTTTGATCATTTCAATGTCGAAAGTTACAGAGGCTTCAAACATGGCAACATGGCCCGGCTCGACGCGCATGATTTGCCCGGGTTGAAGATGGTATTCGACGGCATCCCCATCCAATTCGGCAAATGCCATGCCAGGGCCAGTCAGCTTTTGCAGGATGAAACCCTCGCCCCCGAAAAGCCCCGCGCCAAGCTTGCGGGTAAAGAAAATATCCAGGGTCACACTTTTCTCTGCACACAGGAAGGCGTGCTTGTGCATAATGATGGTCTGGCCTGCATCCAGCTCCAGCGGCAGTATCTTACCGGGGAAGTCGGTGGTAAAGGCCACCTGCCCGGGGCCGGCGCCAGCGTTGAAATCGATGATAAATGCCGAAGCGCCGGAGACAGCGCGTTTGAACATACCGCCCAGGCCGCCGCTGCCCCGGGTATTCATGGAGATGGTGGCTGTCATCCAGGACATTGCGCCCGTGTCTGAGAAGACTATCTGGCCGGGTTGTAGCTCAACCGCCAGGGTTTGCTGAACTGTGCCCATGATATGGTACTTTATCCCAGTTTTTGATTGCCCACTTAATTCCGGGATGGTAGGGAGATCTGGAATGCTCATTTTGGGATCCTTTTCTGCCATTCAAGGCGAGAATATCAACTCGAAACTACTCTTTTGTAAACCACATGCGCCCTAAAAAATTTTCGCCCTTCAGAAACTGGTGAAAAACCGCCACCAACACATGTTGAATAATCAGCAGCATCAATAGAAGTGAGAGCGTGCCATGCCAGGCGCGCGCCGGGTAAAGATAAAAATTCTCCGGCAGGGCTGTGCCGCTTTGGGTGAAGACTGCAGTAAACAGGTTCGCCGGGATGGCGATGGCCATGCCAAGCAGGGCCATCAGCGTTGTGAGAAAATATAGCAGTGGGTGTACATAAACACTCAGCTGATCGAGAAAAGGTTTGTTTTTGGAAATCACTGCCGGCGCTGATTTGGCTCGCCTGGGTGGTTTGAAAATCAGTACCCGTAAAATATAGCGCAGGAGCACCACCACGAAAATGGCAATTCCCAACGCCATGTGAATGCCGAGCGGCACGACCTTTGCGTTTGTATTGGGGGTATTGGCAAGGCTGAACAGCCCGATCGCAAAGGTGATAAAAATCAGGAGCGCCATCAGCCAGTGCAGGATCACCCATAGGGGACGGAAGCGTTTTTTTGCAGACATGAGATCTTGCGCGCTCAGGGCAATTAACCGAATACCCTGAGGAAATTAATCCTTGCCAATGGTCATCCGGCTCATTAGCCCATCTTTGCGGATGACTTGATGATAGAGCGCGGCGCCAATGTGAAGAAGAACAAGCCCGATCAGCGCTGTTGCCGCAAAGCCGTGACCTGTGCGCACCGGGTATGCATAGAAATCAGGAGGTATTGCGCCGGTGCCACCATAAACGCTGGAAAATAACCCGGACTGCAGGGCCAGCCCTACGCCGCTGATACCCATGCCAAGAGCGCCCAGATACAGCAGGATGTGAGTGGCAACGCCGATTTTATCGAGGAATGAATTCCCGGTGGTGGCTGGCGCAGGTGTTGGGGTGGCGCGGCGAATGACAATCCGGAACAGCGTCAGCACCAGGATGAGAATGCCGATAGTCATGTGCGAGGCCAGCGGCATGATCTTGGCGGCATCGTTCGGCATCCACTTGAGTACAAAGGTTCCTGCCAGCAGATTCAGAATGATAAGTAAAGCAGTGGCCCAGTGAATGACGACCAGCCAGGGATTATAACGTTTGGGATTGGACATTGTTTCTCCTTGCTCAGCTTGAATAGGATAAATTTGAGCAAGTATAGCGCAATTCAGATTGAATAACAAGCTCCCAGCGCAAGGCCTCGAGGTCTGCAGGCGATCAATTGCCGGGCTGTGCAACCCCATTCATATAAATACTGGCAATCTGGCGGATGGTCTCCAGGCTGAGCGGGGATGCCTCGGCGTGGTTTGGGTAGAAGTACGGGAACATGATCCCCAACAGGGCCCAGGTGGCGATACCAGGATCGATTGGGCGAAATTCCCCGTTCAATACCCCGGCCTGAAAAATATTTTGTAGTTTCCCGATGAATTGGTCGTGATAAGTCTTGTTAAATTTTAGGTGCGCATCTGGGCTGAGCTGGGCCATTTCCTGGCTGCCCAGACGAATGATGGCGCGCTGGTCGGCAGGCTGTTTCAACACATATTCCACAAACAGGACAATTTGTTTGCCGCATGAGATACGCATTGCCAGAATGTCATCGATGGCAGTTTCAATCTCATCCAGGTTTTCGCTTAAAATCGCGACAAAAAGTTCTTCCTTGTCTTTGAAGTGATAATACAGGGCAGCTTTGGAAACCCCGACTGCATCCGAGATCTGGCGCATGGCAAGCCCGTGGTAGCCATGCTGAATGAACAGGCTTTTCGCCGTCATCAAGATTGTTTCGCGCAAACCAGGCTCGGAAGGTTTCATGATTGTATTGTAACCTCTCTGGCCTGATATTTCAAAAAAAGTCAGAGAGATTGTGCTCCGTGTAGTGACTGGAGAGTTTTTTGTGGAGTTGTGACGGGAATACCTTCCTGTCACAACTCCACCTGTAAGGCAAACCATCGTTTTTTGTTCGCCTACGCTGCTAAATCATCCTATGTCTTATAGGAGTGGGTGCCAACTGAGGTTGCATATTTACGAGGTCAACAGGTGATTTGAGGATGCCCCAAAGTGTTGGATGATAACGAAAGGGGTGATATTATCAGGGGAAAGTGATGTTTATGGTGTCTGCGCTTTATAACACAAGGAGTCGGTTTCAATGTATATTGTGCACGTTTTCATCAAGGTGAAACCAGATGGCGTTGAAGACTTCAAGGCGGCCACGCTCGAAAATGCCGCCAACAGCTTGAAGGAGTCTGGCGTGGCGCGCTTTGACGTGATTCAGGAGGTTGAAGATCCCACCCGTTTTGTATTGATGGAGGTCTATCGAACCAAAAACGATGCGGCACTGCACAAGGAGACCAGTCATTACAACCGCTGGCGCGAAATCGCTGAACCGTTAATGGCTGAACCGCGCGCACGCATCTTTTATCAGAATATCCACCCATCCGATAGTGATTGGCTATGAAGTTTGAATTTGCTACTTCGGCGCGCATCTTATTCGGTCCCGGTCTTGCGCGTGAGGCAGCTCAACAGGCTCGCGCGCTGGGACAGCACGCCTTGCTGGTTACTGGCCGATTGCGCGCAAGCGCCAACTTGCTGGTAGATGATCTGCACCGGCTGGGTGTGGAAGTCACTTTTTTTGAAGTAAACGCTGAACCGAGTATTAGGCTGGTTGAAACTGGCGCGCAGGTCGCCCGTCTGGCGGCGTGTGATCTGGTGATTGGTTTTGGCGGTGGCAGCGCATTGGATGCTTCCAAGGCGATCGCCGCCCTGGTAACCAACCCCGGCGAAGCGCTCGATTATTTGGAGGTAATCGGCAAGGCTCGAGCCCTGATCAATGCCCCTTTGCCGATCATTGCTGTCCCGACTACAGCCGGTACGGGTTCCGAGGTGACGCGCAACGCAGTGCTTTTATCGCCTGAGAAGCGCGTCAAGGTGAGTCTTCGGCACGCGTTGATGCTGCCGCGGGTTGCCATCGTCGATCCGTTGCTGACTCACAGCCTGCCACCTGGCGTGAGTGCCTCTACTGGCATGGACGCGCTCACGCAATTGATAGAACCTTATCTTTCAGTGGCGGCCAATCCGATGACTGACTCTTTTTGTGTGGAAGGTATCGCTCGCGCGGCTGGTTCTCTCCGGCGGGTGTTTGATAACGGAAATGATCAGGCTGCCCGTGAAGATATGGCGCTTGCCAGTTTGCTGGGTGGCATGGCCTTGGCCAATGCGCGCCTGGGCGCTGTGCATGGTTTTGCTGGCGCGTTGGGCGGCATGTTTCCAGCCCAGCATGGTGAGGTGTGCGCCAGGCTGCTGCCGGTGGTGATGGGGGTCAACTTGCGCGCAATAAAAGAACGCCGGCCTGATTCGGACACCCTACGGCGTTTTGAGCGTATCGCTGTTTTGCTGACTGGCAGCCCACTGGCACAGGCGCAGGATGGCATAAACTGGTTGAAAGAGACCTGCAGCCTGTTTGGTATTCCCGCGTTGGGGGCGCACGGTGTTCGGGCACAGGATATCCCTGAAGTGGTGGCCCAGGCCCGTTCTGCCAGCAGCATGAAGGGCAATCCCATCGAGTTGACCGACCTGGAATTGATGGAAATCTTACAGGAAGCGCTGTAGACATCACCAGGCTTGCCCCAAGCTGTTATCGGTTCAGGCGTGGGGATGGTATTCCAAAGTCTTTGCTGTTGAGAGTGGTTTCGCTAAATGCTGCTATTTTGGGCGCATATACGTAGTTAGTCCCCATCAAAATTGGCACGGAGATATGACTTTGAACAGCATTGGGTGGGATAATTGTCCAGGTATGACAAACCATCACGCAAAGCGGTAGTTCCATCACGCAAAGCGGTAGTTCCATCAGATCCAGCGCCTACTTGCTGAATTTCCAAAACAAGTGGAAAGCAATCTGCGGGGCATTTATCTTCACGGTTCACTTGCTATGGGGGGCTTCAACCCAAATACCAGTGACATAGATCTATTGGCGATTACCGAGCATGAGATAGCATTACTCACCAAGAAAGGATTGGTTGAGTTTCTCTTGTCGGTTTCCGGCGTATCTCATTCCATTGAGATAAGTTTTCTCCGTCGAGCAGATTTGATATCCTGGCAATATCCAACGCCATATGACTTTCACTGCACGGTAGTCCCGGTTCCCGCACGAGGCGTAATCATCGAAATCAGCGTAAATTTGCGGTTCAGACGGTCACATCTTTACCGCCCGCTGATTCTGATCGCCACTGTAGCTGTCTGGATGGTATTGTCGGTGTGGATCACTATTAATTGCAGCGAATATAGGCCCTGCAGCCCGCTTGTATCCCAGGTAGCCAGGATTCCTGAACTGACTGGCGAGGAGATATCCGGCCCGACCGGCAGCCAGCTGCTCGGGTTCAGGCCTTGCCCATACTGCAGGCGATAACGGCTGAAGCCAATCCCGCCCACCGACCCGTGGATCGTCACCCTGCCCTGTACCTGCGCGAGCATCCCTGGCAGGCTGATGTTCGCGTCCGTATTTGGCGCTGCTGGTTGGATGGTGTCATACTGGGCGGGTGGAACGGGCAGGTTGGCCGCCCGGGCCCATGTCTCGGCATCTGGCGGCACCTGCATAAAGATCTGGTTCTTGATCAACCGTGGAGGTGTAAAAACGGTTGCCAGGAAGCCCGTCTGGCTGTTGATCTCAAAGGCGCGGAAGAGCGTATCAGCCTGTACCGGTTGGTAACCATCGATAAAGATCTCATTCACCACATTTGGGCAGGCAGGTGTTGGCAGCATGCCGGATGGGTCGCAAACCCTTAACTTTACCACCCCTGCTGGCAGCACCCAGCCATCCGGTGGCACATTCTGGCTGGCGGTCTGCATGATGGTCGTCCATAATCCCATCACTGTGCGCTGTGAAAGCCCTTCCCCGCCCATCCAGACTACCGCCACCCGGTGAGGCGTATACCCAGCCATCCACGAGTTCAAACCGTCCAGCGTGAGTCCGGCTTTGACTGCCACGGGACGCCCCAGATTGGCCAGGTTCGCGCTCAAAACATCGGTTACCAGGTAAGCCAACTGTCCGCTGACCACTTGTTCTGCAGATGGCTGGCCCCATTCGGAGTAGGATTGTCCATCTATTCCGCGCACCGCCAGTATCGCCAGTGGCGTCGGCATATCAGCGCCAGGCTGCCCGATTAAAGCCCCTTGCGCCGCGAATACGCCGTAGGATTGCGCCATCTGGATCACTGAATAGCGGTTTTCCGTTTCGATTAGATCGTTCAGGCTGGCTGCAGGGATGCTTAGCCCAAAGGGTGTCATAGTTTGCTGTACCAGCGCTGCGCCCATCTGTTCAAATAGCTGCACGGTTGGAACCAGGCTGTCGTTGACCAATGCTGTCCGCAGCCGAATCGGGCCCAGGTGACTTGCTTCGGTCGAAGCTGGCGTGTTATCTTTCGATAGTGCCGGTTCTAGCACGGCCGCCGGAATGTCCCATACAAGTGTGGCGGGTGACAACCCACGGGTGAACCCGGTCAGGTATATAAACGGAGTCAACAGTGTGCCTGGACGATGCGGCGTCAAGAATGGCGCTTCTGACCCATTCTTTGAATCTCCCACCAATGCCAGTATTTCACCGCTGCGCGGATCCAACACCACTGCACTGGCAGTGGCATCTGGCACATATTGCCCGGGTGACAGGGGTGCCAGTGTAGGATTGAAACCTTCCCCGGCTGTATCTGCCTGACATGCTTCCCCGTTTGCGCCATTCAGCCGTGCCATCTGCATCTGCACGGCGCAGTCTGCGCTGCGCTGCAGATTGTAGTCCAGGGTCGTCAGCACAATCATGCCTCCACGTTCGGCTCTGGTCCGATCGAAACGGTTTTCGAGCTGGGAAAGCGCCAGCGCAGTAAATGCTGGCGCAGTGTTCATCAGTGGGGCGGCTGCCTGGAATTTGACTGGCATGTAACGTGCCAGCACGATCTCATCTTTTGAAGCCATTCCACGCGATTCGATCAAACCCAGCACATCCTGTTCGCGCTGCAGGGCTGCCTGTGGCGCATCCAGTGGGTTGATTGCCGGTGATTCGTTCACAGAGGCCAGCAGTGCTGCCTCTGCGAGATTGATCTGCGCCGCGGGCTTGCCAAAATACAACTGAGAAGCGCTTTCTATCCCGTAGGCGAAGTGCCCATAATTTGCGCTGTTTAGATACCATTCAAGGATTTTTTCGCGCCCATACAGGGCGGTTAGTTCGGCAGCCAGGATGCGCTCCCTGATTGCCCGGCGCAACCCGGGGGTCTCATTCCACAAAAGCAGGTCCGCCACCATTTTTTGGGCCAGTGTGGGGTGTTCATTCGGGTTGTCCAGTCCATCCAGGTGGTAGCCGGGATGCTGCCAGAAGCTCGGATCGATTACCGCCACCGTTGCCCGCACCAGGGTATCCGGGAGATGTTCAGCCTGTGTTGCATTGAGCGGCACGACCTTGCGCATACTCTGGCCCGCAGGAGCCAAGATCGTCAGTAAATGAGTTCCTGTGCGGTCATAGATGCGAGTTGGCTGCAGCAAGCTGCCTGCAGCTGGATCGAGCATTTGCCCAAGTAAACCCACTGGTGGCAGATCTGCCGTGATCGAAGCATACCCAAAGGCTGCCCCCATAAACAGGCTGCCTACCAACAGGGATAATATTAACCCGAACCCGATAAACCCACCGGTTCGGGAATTTTGTTTGTGTTGGCGTTCAGAAGACCGGCGTTCGCGGCGGCGTCTGAGAATGGGAAGAGCAAACATGGTTCCATTTTATCAGAACCACGCGTCATCCCATGTTGTCTTGCTCTAATCTGCGATAGTGCCCGTTTTAGCAGGGCCGGTTCAGACATGGTCTGACAAAAAAAGAGACCAGCATATTGCTGGTCTCTCATCGGTCAGAAATAACTTGCTTCCATGTGTCAGGTTACAACACGGGGTCATCCTTGTTCTGCCCAGAAATTTCGGCGCGCATTTGCGCCCAGGCCAGGCGCGCTTCTTCCACTGATGATTCATCTTCGATTGTGCTGATATCGCCCGGGTCCCGCCCGAGGATGACTGCTTTGAACACCCGCCGCATGATCTTGCCAGAGCGCGTTTTGGGCAGCATGCTTACAAAGTGGATCTCGCCAACAACTGCCAGCGCGCCTAATTCGATGCGCACGGTTTCGATCATTTCGCTCTTAAGTTTGGATGAAGGTTGGTTTCCTGCGCGCAGCACCACAAAAGCAGAGATCACCTCACCGCGTAACTCGTCCGGCCGGCCAGTGACCCCGGCTTCGGCTACGGCCGGGTGCCTGAGTAAAGCCGTCTCCACTTCGATTGTTCCGAGACGGTGCGCTGCGATCTTGATCACTTCGTCGGCGCGCCCAGCAAACCAGGCATAACCATCCGAGTCAAAATGAGCGGCATCGCCCATGTAATAGACACCTTTGCCATCCTGCAACGGGATATGCATCCAATAATCGTTTTTGTAGCGTTCGGGTTCGCCCCATAGTGACTGGATCAGCCCCGGGAAGGGTTTTGTCACCACCATGATGCCTTTTTCTCCGGGTGGGCATGGTTCCCCTTCGGTTGTGATTACCTTCGCCTCAATGCCTGCCAGGGGAATGCCCGCCGAACCGGGTTTGATTGGAATGATCCCGATTCCATAGGGATTGCCAAAGACGGGTCCACCCGTTTCGGTCTGCCACATGTGGTCGATCACAGGCACACGATCCTTGAATACGCGCTTCTGCATCCATTCCCATGCGGGAGCGTTTAGCACCTCGCCTGCGCAGAATACCCTGGTTAATGAACTAAAGTCGTATTGGTTTGCATACGATTCGCCGTAGCGCATTAACAGGCGCACGGCTGTCGGTGATGTGAAAATGCCGGTTACCTGGAATTCCTGGACGATTTTCCACAGCGTTGCTGGATCGGGATAATCGATGGCGCCCTCATATAGTATGGTTGTGCAGCCCATGATCAGCGGCGCATAGACGATATAGCTATGCCCCACGATCCAGCCTATATCGGAAGTCGACCACCATACATCAGACGGCTGCAGCCCAAAGGCCCAGCGCGCCATGCTCGCTATCCAAACCTGGTAAGCACCGTGTGTATGTACAGCCAATTTGGGCTTGGCGGTGGTACCGGATGTGGCGATCATGAAGGCGGGTTCATTGGATTCCATCGGCACATGCGAACCGGGTTGGCCTTTGCCATGTGCCAGGAATTCATCCCAGGACAGGTCGCGTTCGGGTTGCATTGGCACAGCCTCCGCCCCGCGTTTCAACACCACCACGTGCTCCACCGAGTGGCCCCCACCTTCCAGGGCCGTATCCACGATGCCCTTCAGCGGCACATCCTTGCCTTTACGATAGGTGATATCGCCAATGAAAACCGCGCGCGAGCCACTTGCGCGAATCCGGTCACCCAGCGCCCCGGCGCCAAAGCCTGCGAACACCACGGAATGGATTGCGCCAATGCGCACGGTTGCCAGCATCAGGATGATTGCTTCTGGGCAGGTGGGCATGTAGATCGTCAACCGGTCACCCTTTTGCAACCCCAACCCGCGCAGCGCTGCCGCGGTCCGTTCCACTTCATGCAAAAGTTGGGCATAGGTGAACAGCCGTCGTTCCCCTCGTTCGCTTACGTATACCAGCGCAGCGTGGCCTCCGCGGCCTTGCTGCACATGAATATCGAGTGCGTTATAGGCCAGGTTCGTTTCACCTCCTATAAACCAGCGAAAAGTAGGAAAGTTCCACTGGAAAACGCGTTCCCACGGTCGGAACCAGTGCACCTGTTCGGCGGCTTTTGCCCAGAACTGATCCGATGATTCTCGGGCATCCTCCAACCAGCGATGAACCAATGGATTAACCAAATCGACGTCAGACATTGAATACTCCTCCTTTGGGTGGATAGGGTGTTACTTGGACGGGGATGAAGCTTTTAGCAAGCCTATTTTTTGTCTGTCTGTGATGCTCTTGCTCTAATCTGCGGTAGTCCCGGTTCCTGCACGAGGCGCCATCATCGAAATCTGCGATAGTGCCCGTTCTAGCAGGGCCGGTTCAGACGCGAAGTTGAAAATATTTGAGATATAAAACCCCGTTGTTCGTACAAGGTTTTGATGGCGCATCAACCAGGTGATAAAATACCAGACATGGGTACACTTTTTCTCACTGCAACTCCTATTGGAAATCTTGAAGACATGAGTTTGCGCGGAATGCGCATTCTACGTGAGGTTGGTCTTATCGCTGCTGAGGATACCCGTCACACCCGCCAATTGCTGACGCATTTCGATATTCACACCCCGCTGATCAGTTATTACGAACACAACAAACTGACCAGGCTGGATACCATCCTTGCGGCACTAAGCCAGGGTGATGTAGCTCTGGTTTCCGATGCTGGCACTCCTGCCATCAACGATCCTGGGTACGAACTGGTGAAAGCCGCGCTTGCCGCTGGTCATTCCATCAGCCCGGTCCCGGGGCCGTGTTCCCCCATAGCGGCCCTGGTTGCTTCCGGGCTGCCAACCGATTCTTTTCTGTATCTCGGTTATTTGCCGCGTAAAACATCCGAACGCAAGGCATTGTTTGAGCGTGTTGGAAAGCTTCCTTACACACTCATTTTCCTTGAAAGCCCGCATCGTGTGCTTGAATCGCTGGCTGATATGCAGGTTTTCCTTGGCGACCGTGAAGCTGTCGCAGCGCGTGAGTTGACCAAGCTCTTCGAACAGTTTATCCGCGGTACCATCAGCCAGGTGCGCGCCCACTTCCTTCAGAATGAGCCGCGGGGTGAGTTTGTGCTCGTGATCGGAGGTCAGGTGGAATCGTCTGGCGAAAAATGGTCCGAACCTGCGCTCCTGGCTGCCATCGACAAGTCGATTCTGGATGGGAAAAAAGCCAAAGAGATTTCTGCGGAACTTTCTGAAACAAGTGGCTGGGGTAAAAAAGAGATCTATGCTTTGGTGACCAAAGCCAAATAAGCTGCGATAGCACGGCGATTTATCGCCGTGTACCCGGTTCCAGCGATAGTGCCGGTTCTAGCACGGCCACGAGGCTGTAGGCTCTTTATTTTATAAGTGAAAGGAATGCCCTGTGAACCTTGATGATCTCTCATTTATTCAAAAACTCGATCCCGAGAATATGCTGGCAGAAATTGATGGCATGCCCGATAAACTCGCGCATGCCTGGGCTTTAGCTCAAAACATGCCGCTGCCCGATGTTCAGGATCTGACCAATGTCGTTATCAGCGCCACAGGTGTGCCTGGTATCGCTGCGGAAATCCTGGCCGGTTATGCCGCAGCGTCCTGCCCCCTGCCAGTCAGCCTTCATCGTGATTATGGTTTGCCCGCTTTTGCCAGGGGCTCAAAAACGCTGTTTATTGCGTGCGATCACTCTGGAAATACTGAGGAAACCCTGGACGCGTTTCATTGGGCTTCAAAGCAAGGCTGCAGCATTCTCGTTATCACTACTGGCGGCACGCTGGCAGAAAAAGCCGGTGTAGCGGAGTATCCATTGTGGCGTCATATACATCACGATCTTGCTTCTTCGTTTGCCTTTCTGCTGACAGCATTTGTCCGGCTTGGTCTTCTGCCGAAGCAGGATGATTTTATTGCTGATGCCGTCGCCGCGATGAAGAAACAGCAAGGAAACCTGTTTGCCGCAGTGCCTGCAGCCACCAACCCGGCCAAGCGATATGCCGGTCAATTGGTTGGCCGCTGGGTAACGATTTTTGGCTCTGGCATACTTGCGGCAGTCGCCAGATGTTGGAAAAGTCAGATCAACAGGCTTGCCAAGGCTCCGGCCAACGTGGAAATCTTGCCGGAAGCCGACCACAATGCACTGGCCGGCATCATCAACCCATCTGATGAACTGCTCATGCCGCATAGCATCGCGCTCTTCTTGCGTTCCGGTTTCGACCATCCGCGAAATGTTATCCGCGCGAACACCACCCGCCAGATTTTTATGATTGAGGGTTTGAACACGGATTTTTGCCTGTCCCAGGGCGAAACGGTGCTGGCGCAACTCTGGACAGCAATCCATTTTGGTGATTACATGGCGTACTATCTTGCCCTGGCTTATGGCATTAATCCGACTCACATGGATACCCTGAACAGCCTCAACGCCATGCTTATTGCGCAAAATTAAACCGAAGAAATGTCCATTGCCAGCCGCTTAAAATCCCGGCTTTCTGTCGAAACCATTGCCGCCATACTGGCGATTGCACTTGGTCTGATTTTGCGCCTGCGCCAGATCAGCATCAACCTGACGTTCTGGCTGGATGAGGCCATGCTTGCGCTCAACATTATCAACCGCTCATTCCTGGGGCTGGTAGAGCCGCTGGATTACAACCAGGGTGCCCCGCCTGGTTTTTTGTGGGTTTCCAAGGCGATGGTGACCCTGCTGGGGAATCATGAGTATGCCCTGCGCCTTTTCCCTTTTTTGGCCAGCTGCGCAGCTCTCTTCCTGCTGTGGCTGCTGGCCAGGCAATTGACCAGGCCTTTCGGGGTCATGTTTACGTTGCTGATCTTTGCATCCAGTCATACTATTGTTTCGTATGCTGCTCAGTTCAAACAATATGCCGTCGATGTTGCCATCACGCTGCTGTTGTATCTTCTTGCGCTCAGCTTGCTGCGCAAGGTCTGCTTTCAAAAAGATTACATACTCATGGCGCTGCTTGGCAGTCTATCCATCTGGATGTCGCATCCGGCGGTCTTCACACTGGCTGGTATTGGCATAATGCTGATGGCCATCAGTATTATAAAAAAAGACCGCGCTGGGATGCGTGGTTATTTTTTTGTGGGGATATTGTGGTTGTTAAATTTTGCTGCTCTGTATTTTATTCAATTCCGCAGCCTGGCTTCCAATAACTTTCTATCCAATTACTGGTCTGAGTTTTTTATGCCGCTCACACCTGCTGCGCCAGGGTGGGTTCTCTCCAGTCTCGCCGGTTTATTTCGCGCTCCCGCAGGCTTATCCGAAGCAGTTCCCACCATTCTTATTCTGGGTTTATTCTTTGGTGGGGCAATCTCTTTGTTTTGGATGGAAAAGCGCTGGATTTGGATGTTTACCCTTTCGATCCTGTTTGCGCTGGTGGCATCCAGCCTGGGTAAATATCCTTTTGGAGGGCGCTTCGGCATGTTTGCCATCCCGGGGTTGTTGATCTGCGTTGGCGAGGGTCTGGAACTGCTGCGCAGGGCTTTTATGAGCAGTGGATTAACAGCCGGACCAATTTTGGGCCGGGTAAGCGTAATTTTACTGGTTGGGTATATGCTTTATACTCCGCTGGTTCTTTCAATTGAGGCAGCTTTCAAACCTGGCATGGCTGAGAATATTACCTATAGCCTGGCTTCTCTAAAAGCGAATTATCGTAAGGATGATGTGATCTATCTCCATCCCATGAGTATCCCTGCCTTCCGCTACTATGCTCCAAAATTTGGTTTGGAAAATGCCAGTGTCTTTAATGGATCTGATTTTCACGAAAACCGACAGGCATATCAGGCCGAGGTCGCCGGGTTGGCAGGCTACAAGCGAGTTTGGTTTCTGTTCAGCCACCTGACAGATACTCAGTATACAGATGATCTTGACGCCATCCTGAAATATGCCAACCTGGTGGGTGTTAAAAAACGCGAATTTAGTGAGCCCGGAACACTTATCAAACTCTACCTTTACGAACTGACCCCCTGAAGATCGATAGCTTTACCGTATCCAGCCGGCGCAGCACGCCTTCGCCGCCACTTTTTTGGCTTGCCCGCTGGCAACCTCGTAAAACCATACTTCTCGGCCATCTGCCGAGTCATTTGCGGATCCGCTCCCAGTGCTGAAGGCCAGGAGCGTGCCATCCGGTGACCAGGCCAGTTGGGTTGTGGGTGCTGCCGGGTAGCTGCTAAGTATTTCTTTCCCCAGGTCATAAACCGCCAGATTGGCGAAAGCTTGATCGGCAGTTTTTCCGGCGAAGGCGATCCTATCTCCATTCGGCGACCAGGCTGGTGTAATGCCCATGCTTGTATCTGCCGCTGCCAGTTTGCGCATATTGAAACCTTCCGAATCCATCACCCACAGTTCGCCTATCCGGCTGACGGGCTGCTTATCCGTCAATTTGATGAAAGCGATCTGGCTGCCATCTGGTGAATACTGCGCCAGGGTGATGATATTTTGCGCATCCACAGCCAGTTGAGATGGGTTTTGCCCATCTGGTCCAGCCAACCAGGTTTCGGAGCCAAACCCGGTACCCTTGCTGAGAGAGAATAGCGTTTTCTTCCCATCTGCAGAACTGATCAGATCGTAGGTAAAAGATGAAAGTGACAGCTCAGTTGTGTGGCTGGTGGCGGCATCCACTTTCAGGAATTGTGGCATCGAAAGAGACCCGATTTTGACAAAAAGCGAGCGCCCATCTGGCAGCCAACCCATCAATCGGCTGTCGATGCTGGGATCCGCCAGCGCAAAATGCGATTCCCCACTGGCGCTGTCGAATAACTCCACTGCAGGGCCAAAGGGACACTCCCACTCCACCACTATCCAGCGGCCTACTGGCGCCGGTCGCAGTGCATACAGTGAACAATCAGCCGGTGGATTAAGCGCGATCTGTTGACGAGGCGTGGAAGCAGGTGTATCCATGATCGTCAGGGTGGGATCAGGTCCTGCAGATAAGTAGAAAAAGCCTGGCTGATAGGGGGCATCCGCAGACGGGGTTTCCGCGCAAGCCCACAATCCCAGGCAACAAAGCATTACAGTAAACCATCTTAAATACAGCATGTGCTGATTATAAATCCTCACCATCTCCGTAAAGCAATTCAACGTTCCGGCCCTGTTAAAAACCCAAACCGCTTCGATGCCGGCCCAGGCTCTTAGCGGTTTGCTTCTTGCAGGAGAATGTATTTCTATAATAAGCCGTGAGGCTTAGTTTAAGCTGAGTAAAAAATGAGCGTTTTATGAGAATGTTTACCAGGTATTATTTGCTTTCAGACTCGAAGGGGCCAATTTTCCAGCGAATCGTTAACTTATGGTAGAATCGCATCCGCTCGGAGGGATGACCGAGCGGCTGAAGGTAACGGTCTTGAAAACCGTCGTGGTGCAAGCCACCGTGGGTTCGAATCCCACTCCCTCCGCAGATGGTCACCCTAAAAGTGAATATGGGGAGGTGCCAGAGTGGCTGATTGGGCTCGCCTGCTAAGTGAGTGTCGGGGCTTAAACCTCGACCGCGGGTTCAAATCCCGCCTTCCCCGCTACAAAAAACGCCTGCGCAAGCGGGCGTTTTTTGTTATCCATATTTAAATTTTACGATTTCGGATATTTCTGTATTTTTTGCCAGATGCTCCCGACTTACTGTCCGCGGATTTGCGCTAACAATTGTTCAGTTCTGGTTACCCCATGATTAATATGACGCACTTCGCCGTGAGGATCGATTACAAAAATCGTCGGCACGCTCAGAACCCCCCAACGGTTGGCAACGTCTGGCTGTTGCTGGGCATCGATTTCCAGAACTTGCAATCCTTTACGCCGTTTTATGGTTCTCATTGGATTATGCAGCTTTACCTTTCGAAACTGCGAGGCATCTAGGAACCAGCCCGGTTTCATGGAAGGGTCGGGAGCCGTGTCGAGGTTTAAATACGAGCCATCAATTGATGGCTCGTTGATTGTCGATAATCCTTGGGTTATGGGGGATGCGCTCAATGAAAACGCCGTCTTCAATGTCGAAGACGGCATTTGACAGGCATTTTATTCTTCCAGGTTAGAAGCCGGTTGATGCAAACCAGGATCCTGCTGGGCTGGTTACGAAGATGATTGGTGCGATGCATGGATTGGGCAGGACAAGGGTTTCTTTGATGGTGGCATTGCCCATAGCGTTGGCTGGGAAAGAACTGGATGAAATATTGGTAGTGACCGGGTTTCCGTTTTCGTCCATGCTCATGCAGCTCACAATCGCTTTGAAACTGGGGCTGGGGTTTGTCCCGCCTCGGCCAGCCGCGATGGCAGCCGGATCATTCGGATCGATGAGCAAACCTCTTACGATGATTACAAGCCGGCCATTGGATCTTAGTTCGCCTTCCGCTGAACTGATAACCCAGGGTAAGCCTCCACCCGGCACACCGCGGATGGCATTCGTTGCGCCGGTATAGGGTCTGGGTACGCCAAGCATACCGCTGAATTCGAGCATTTTTGTTTCTCTGGCGGTGACTGGGGTTGCTGCCGAGGCCGCAAAGAAGATTATGCTCAGGACCAGGGCCAAAGCAATTGAAACGGGAAAGAGTTTTTTCATTTTATTTCTCCTATAAGGTTGGGTAATTGGGAGCGGTTAAAGGGTACAATTCTTATTACGCCGTGAAAGTGTGTTTCGGATTTCAAATTAGATAAACAATGTCTGATTTGGCGAAAATTGGTGTGCCCAATGAACAAGAATTAGGTAAAATGGAGATGTGGTTATCCAGAACGATACTGAACTGCTTGCACAAATAGCGAAGGGCGATGAACTCGCTTTTATTTCTCTTTATGACCGTCACGCCAGTCATGTTTATGCTCTGGCGCTGCGAATTTTGCACGACCCCATGCTGGCTGAAGAAGCTACTCAGGATGCTTTCCTGAAACTTTGGAGTCGCGCGCGCCAATTTGTGGCCGAACGCGGCTCGCTGCTGGTCTGGCTGTTGACGATTACACGCCGCACAGCTCTTGACCGGCTGCGGCTTGAATCACGCCGGCCTTCCTTGTCTGATGCAACCGACCCTGATGAACTTTGGAATATCATTCCTCAAACTGACACGCTTTCGGAAGAAAGTCGCTGGCGCAGTATGGCGCTGGTAATCAAAACCTTGCCACCCGACCAATGCCAGGTGCTTGAACTGGCGTATTACCAGGGGATGAGTCAGAGCGAGATTGCCGAGGTGTTGGGTTGGCCGCTTGGAACGGTCAAAACCCGTTTGCGCGCTGGCCTGGAGCATTTGCGCCAGGCCTGGGGTGAAAGATAAATCCAAAATATTGATTGGCAACGTATTTATAAGAGAGTAGATGTATGACAAACGAACATCCCTTTATTGAAGATATACCTGCATATGCAATTGGCGCGTTGGATGCGGCCCACGCGGCTGTTCTGCAAACCCATCTCAAGACCTGTCAAACATGCCAGGCTGAATTGGCTGCCTATGGGGTGGTGAGTGATGCTCTGCTGATGGCTCTCCCGGCGCAGATGCCTCCCGCAGCGCTCCGGCGACGGTTGCTGACGCGCCTGCCTGGCGCACAGAAGCGGGAGGCCCGCCCCAAACTGGCCTGGTCATTCAATCAATTTGCATTTGGCTTTGCGATGTTCTTGCTGTTGGCGCTCAATGCTTTTTCAGTGTTCCAGATGCTATCGCTGCAGCGCCAACAGGCTGTGTTAGCCCGCCAGGTGCAAACGGGTCAAACAGCCCTGGCCGCATTGGCCTATCCTGAAACCCGCTCTTTACCGATCAGCGGCGAAAATATCACTGGCACGTTGTTGCTGGATGAGGAACGGAATGTTGCGGTGGTGATTGCCTGGAATCTGCCCGCGTTGCAGGCCAGTCAGACATACCAGATCTGGCTGATCGACCCGCAAGGGAAACGTACCAGCGGCGGAATTTTTACCCCTCAAACAGATTTGCCTTTCACCTCGGTCTCGGTTCTATCACCAGGCAGCCTATCCAATTTCACAGGCATAGGGGTGACCGTCGAGCCCGCGGGCGGCAGCAGCCAGCCCACTGGCAAACGAATTTTTAAAGTCGATTTCTAATAAATCCAAAAACCGATTGCACGGCGTATTCTCCGGTGATGGCTTATTCAAAGCCTACAAAGGAGAGAAAATGAAAAAACTGAGTTTTATTGGTACATCGCTGCTCGTTTTGATGTTATTCGTATCGGCTTGCAGCGCGCAGGCCGTCCCCGCCGCCGCTCTACCCCCAACCGCACTGCCAGTGAGCACCATGTCTGCCGCGGTTGTGCCTGCTGCTACCGGCGCGACCATCATGCTCGGGAAGAACGATGCTTTGGGTTCCTTCCTGGTCGATGACAAAAATATGACCCTGTATCTTTTTACCAAGGATACCCCCAATACATCCAACTGTTACGATAAATGCGCCAAAGCCTGGCCCCCACTACTTACCACCGGGGCAGCTGTTGGCAAAGATGGTGTTGATGCTTCCAAGCTCGGCACCACCAATCGCACAGATGGTTCTGTGCAGGTCACTTACAACGGTTGGCCGCTGTATTATTTTGTTAAGGATTCCAAACCTGGCGATGTTACCGGTGAGGATGTTGGCAAAGTCTGGTACGTGGTTTCTTCCACTGGTGAACAGGTAATGGCGGCGGCCGCGGCACCTGCTGGGATAACCGTCATGCTCGGAAAAAATGACAAGCTGGGTTCCTTCCTGGTCGATGACAAAAACATGACCCTGTATCTTTTCACCAAGGATACCTCCAATACATCCAACTGTTACGATAAATGCGCCACTGCCTGGCCTCCGCTGCTTACGAACGGCGCACCCATTGCGGGAAATGGCGTCGATGCTTCCAAGCTCGGCACTACCAAGCGTACCGACGGTTCCATGCAGGTTACTTACAACGGCTGGCCACTGTATTATTTTGTCAAGGACAACAACGCTGGCGATGTTGCTGGTGAGGATGTGGGCCAGGTCTGGTACGTGATTTCTCCAACTGGTGTTCAAATCACTGCGCAGTAACAGGTCCATCTGAATAGTTCAGAAAAGCTTTTGCCGTGGTCAGTAAATCCTTGGGCAACTTCTGAATACGGGAATGGTTGATATCACCCATAGGTGAATTCCCAGAGTCGATTTCTAATAAAAACTCCCCGTCCAATTAAAGGACGGGGAGTTTTTAATTGGACCCAACCTGGCGCAATCACTGCCTGTTTTTTTGTGCCAACAGAGCAGCCTGCAGCCTGCTTTGCACATTCAATTTTTGTAAAATACTGGTCACGTAATGCTTGATTGTTTTTTCGGCCAGGTAAAGATGCTGGCCGATTTCCTGGTTGCTCATACCGTCAGCGATCAAGAAAAGAATTTGTTTTTCCCGTTCAGATAATCCCGCCAGGGTATCTTCAACCGGTGGCGGCTGAGATGGGGCAGGTTTGCTGATTCCACGCAGCAGACCTGCTGCCAGAACAGGGGAGACATAACTTTGCCCGGATTGAACCAGATGCAATACATCGATAAGTTCACGAGTCATGACCCCTTTGAGCAGGTAAGCATGCGCACCTGCTTTGAGCGCATCGAGTACAAATTCATCATCATCCGAGCCGGTTAAAATGACAAGCTTGACTGTAGGGGCAGCTTCCTTGATCGCTTGGGTTGCATATACGCCTCCGCCCGGCATGTTCATATCGAGCAGCATGATATCTGGTACCAGGGTATGGGCGATATGGATGGCGTTCTCAGCGTTTGATCCCAGGCCAACGATCTCAATATCCGGCTCTGACCCAAGAATAGAGGCCACCCCTTCTCTAAACATGGGATGGTCGTCTACAACTGCCAGCCGGATCTTGTTCATGGTTGTGCCTTTCCTGTGCCCCGTGCGGGTACCGGGACAAACGCAGAGTAGATTAATGATTGTCTGAACTGTAGATTGCGCTGATTAGATCAAGGGTGATTGAGCCGCGAAGGATACGATGACGCGAAAAAGATAAATGAAGGTTATCGGCAAGTTTAAGGATCGCAGGTTGAAGCTGAGCTGGTGCCTTACGCAGAAATCGGGACTATGCCAGACCAAGGGTCGGAAAAGATTGGACTAAAGTCTGAATGAAAATACTACCTTCGCCCGTATTGTCAGGAAGCGATTGCGAATATTATATTCTAAATTGCTTCCATAAACGATCTGTGGACAGGTGTGCGAGGAATGAACTCTCCACGACGTGGTTCGAGGCAGACCCCGGCTCTTGTGATGTTGGGGTACCTCGCCCTTCAGGGTTCAATCTATCTATAATTTTTGAGAGGTTTTATGAGCAAAATAAATTGTTCGACACAGTACCTGCAGTGGACTTATAAATCTGGCCATGTCCCTTCTTTGTTTGGTTCTGTTTCCCAAACGCGGCAGGTGCTTTTAATTGGAACCGGAAATGCTTTTGCTGATGGCATTGCAAATTTGCTCAGCCACCAACCTGGTTTGAATATCAGATACGCGATTTATCGGGACGACGTTTCTATTCTGAAAAATGTTGTGCAAAATCAGCCGGACGTGGTGGTTTTGCTGGTATCCCGCTCCATGAACGTTAAAACAATTGTGAGCATGCTCATGTCGGTTCGTACGACGCCCCATTTGCGTATTCTTGTGTTGAGTTTGGATACCAGCCAAATTCAAATCTATGAGAAGGGGATTTTAGTTGAAGGAATCAAGTCGACGAATATCTTCCCAGTTAAAGTAAATGATTTTTTGCTGCTTATTGATAAAAGGCTACCCGGTGATTTATCACCGGGCTACTCGCTCTGAAATTCTTGGGTACGATCCACGATCTGATTTTTGATTTAGTAATTTCCTTGAGTATCGTCACGTTTTTAGATCTTATTCGTCTTAATAAGTGAGATGAACATCATGCGCATTGAAAGCATCCCAATCAATACTACCAGGACCCTGGACAAACACGATCTGGTGGTTATATATGAGCAATACAGCCCGGAACTCTTTCGCTATGCAAGCCGGTTGCTTGATGATAGTGACCTGGCAGAGGAATGTGTGTCTGAAACATTCAGTCGCTTTCTGCAGTCTATCAGAGGCGGAAATCGGCCGGAGAATGTGCGGGCCTATCTATATCGCGCGGCCCATAATTGGATCATTGACCGCTACCGCCACCAACCGCTTCCTGAACTTTCACTGGATGAAGAACTGCAGGTCGAATCGGAAAGTAATCCTGCGAATACGGTCATGAAAGCAATGGAACGCCAGCAAATACACGCCGCGATCGTAGGGCTGCCTGCAGACCAAAGGCAGGTAATTGTGCTGAGGTTTATGCAAGAGCTTTCCCATGCTGAGGTTGCTGCAGCGATTGGAAAAACAATCGAAGCGACCCGCGCCCTTCAGCACCGAGCCGTCTTTGCACTTCGACAAATGCTGGCTGAATAGCCCAGAAAGAGAAAGCACCATGAACCAGAATACAAATTTCGAACCAGAAGAATCCTTGAAGAAAAAGTTGAAGGCTTACGGCGTGGGTGCACCGAAACGCAAGCCCGAAGCTGAAAAACGCACCAGGGACAGATTTATGGCAGAAGTTGATCATCTAACCCTGGAAGCATCCACCCCCAACCACATCCCCAGCGGCCTTTGGGCATCTGGCCTTATGCAACAAAAGGAGAATTTAGCCATGTCTTTCAAACAACGTTCCACAATGACAATTATTGCATCAATTCTGATGCTGATGGTTTTCCTATTTGGCGGCGGGGGTATCACCGCTTACGCAGCGAGCGCGGCACTGCCAGGGGATGCCCTTTACCCGGTGAAAACCGGGATTGAAAATGCGCGCGTAGGCATTACGGGAAGCCCTGAAGACCAGGCCAGTTTATTCCTGGGTATGGCTGGCAAGCGGCTGGCTGAGATCCAGGCGCTGATTGCTGAGAAGCGCTTGAGCCAGGTTACCGAAACGGCCAGCCAGTTCGAGAAGGATATTCAGAAGGCGCTTGGCGCCATCCAGAAATTATCCGAGAAAGACTCTGCCAGGGCTGCAGTGCTGAGTGCAGATGCTGCCAGGATTTTAGCTGGATACAGCAATGCGTTGAATGCGATACTGGCTGCTGCGCCAAAGGATGTGCAGCCAATGATCCAGAATGCGCTGGATGTTTCTCAGTCGGTGTTGGATGATGGGAATACCAATGACGACAACGGTAACGCCAATATCAACGATGATGACAGCAACAGCAATATCAACGATGATGACAGCAACAGCAATGTCAACGATGATGACAGCAATAGCAATATCAACGATGATGACAGCAACAGCAATATCAACGATGATGACAGCAACAGCAATATCAACGATGACGACAGTAACGCCAATATCAACGATGACAACAGCAACGCCAATATCAATGATGACAACGGTAATACCAATACCAACGATAACACTAATGGCAATACCAACGACAACGGTGGCAGTGGGGGCGGGCATGGTGGGGGCAATGGAAATAGTAATGGCAATGGTAATGATGGCGGTGGTGATCATGGCGGACATGGTGGCTAGCCAGAGACTCTTCATCGTACGACCGACCTAAGCTTGAGCAAAGTGTTTAGATCGCCTGGCAGGTATTGAAAGAGCCAGGCGATCTCCTTTTTACCTTATTCAGAGCGAAAAACAAGGTTATGAAAAGTCTGTTACTAACACGTATCCCCCCGGTCTTGATCTTCATTGTATTTTGCGCTGCAATGGCGCTGGTGCAGTTTTCCACGCCGTATCTGGCTGACAATGATGGCTTTTACCACATCAAAATGGCATGGTTGATGCGTACGCAGGCCTTGAAACCAGTTTTTCCATACCTGCCGCTGACTATCTTGAATGCCAGGGAGTTTTATGACCACCATTTTCTGTTCCATGTGGCGCTGATCCCTTTCACCTTCGGTGATTTAGTAGCCGGGGCCAAATGTGCAACCGTACTTTTTTCTGCGCTCGCTTTTCTATCCGTTTGGTATCTATTTGAACAACAAAAAATAGCTTACGCCTGGTTGTGGGCGTTGGGGCTTTTAGGGGTTTCGGATGCGTTTCTGTTCAGGATGAGCATTCCGAGGGCGCAATCGCTCTCACTGGCGGTGCTGGCATTGGGGCTGGGTTGGATGCTGAAAGGGAAATATTTCAGGTTGGGTGTGTTGGCGTTTGTGTATGTTTGGCTGTACGACGCATTTCCTTTGCTGTTTGTATTGGCAGTGCTGCACATGCTGGCGGTTGGTCTAACAGAGAAGCGGCTGGAAATGCGTTCGTTGTATTCTGTGGGCGCCGGGCTGATTCTCGGTATGCTGTTCAACCCATACTTTCCCTATAATCTTATATTTGCATACAGACACATGCTGCCCAAGTTGGTGGCTGCGACTGCGACCCAGGTGGGGAGTGAGTGGTTCCCGTATACAACCGGGCAGTTATTAAACAATTCGCTCCCTGCGATGATGGCCTTCGTCAGCGGGGTTTTTGCGCTTGGGTTGGCAGAGCGCAAGATTGATCTGCGAACGATGTTTGGTTTGTTGGTCAGTCTGTTATTTGGGCTGATGCTGTTCCAGGCCAGGCGTTTTGTAGAGTATTTTCCACCGTTTGCATTGGTCTTCGCTTGCTTTGCGTGGGCGCCGTTCCTGAATGTCAAACCGTCTCGTGTCACGGCGATAAATCGCCGTGGTTTGTTGGGAAGACTGCCCGTGGCTTTGCTGGCAGCAGGTGTGCTGGCTGCAGGATTATTTTCGCTGCAAGCCGCTGGAAAAAGTATGCAGGATTCAAAGCCAGCCAACCTGTATGCGGGCGCCTCGGCCTGGCTTGAAACCAATACGCCTGAGGGGGCCCGGGTCTTCCAGACTGATTGGGATGATTTTCCCAGGTTGTTTTTTTATAATACCCATAACTCTTATCTGGTCGGATTGGATCCAACTTACATGCAGATTGCGGATCCAAAACTGTATGACCTATGGACGAAGGTAACGCAGGGTAAGGTGGAAAATATTGCGGATGTGGTGGCAGGTAAGTTCGGTGCGATGTTTATTCATTCGGACTTGAATCACAGCGAGTTTATCCGCAAGGCGCAGGCAGATGCAGGTTTGAAGGAAGTGTATCGAGATGATCAAGCTGTGGTGTTTGAAGTGATCAAGTAAATTTTGAGCATATGGCGCCTCGTCTTTAGCGTTGAAGCGTTCCAATTATAATTGGATAATTACTGTAAAAATATGTATAATATTGTTTTACTCGTTTTGCCACTCAGGAAATAAAATAATGTCAACTTCTGTTTCTCCAGATCTCGTGCTGGAATCGGGACTCCCGATAATGATGGTGAGGAAAAAACAAAGTTAATGCGTCATTCACTGCGGAATTTATTGTTTTTGATTCTATTGTGTTTTTTGCTGATTATCTTGATATCTCTGGGTTTCAATCAGTTGGATATCCGGTTACGATCAAAACATGATGAAGTGTTGACCACCTCCTATGAATTGCGCATGAATACCCAAAAAATTGTGACACAGGTTTCATCTCAGGGCCGTGCTAGCGCTAGTGCCGGCACTAGCGCAGTAGGAAATGATAGCCTGGACCTTACAGCCTCAATAGAAAAATTCGGCCTGGGATTGGAAAAATTGAAGCAAATTGAGCAGTTTGAACAAGGCGTAGTTGACGATCTGCTTGTTCAAACTGCGATAATCCATGCCACCTATCCATCCGAATTGGTTCAAATCTCTGAGAATTGGTCTGAGTTTTTATCCAATTGGGCTGCTTACAAAAACCTTTCCGAATCTGATCCGAGTTACGGCAGTGTAAGGCGGTCTGTTATGAATAGTCTGACTGCCTTACTTGGGCGAGTGGATACATTTTCTAATTCACTTGAAGCTCTAGGAGATGTGCAGGATAAGAATCAACAAAAAGGCCAATATATTTATCTTGGCTTTGGCCTGTTGCTGCTTACCTGGGGTTCGTATGTGATCATCATGCGCGTGATTCGACCGTTGGTCTACCTGGATGGCATTGTGCGCAAGATGGGCCAGGGACAGATGGAACAGCCTATCCAGGTGACCGCCGATGACGAATTGGGGCGCCTTTCGCGATCCTTTGAATATATGCGTACGGAGATTTTGGCTTCCCAAAAGCTTCTTGAGGCGCGGGTGGCTGAACGTACCAGGGTCTTGACCGCGGCTTTCGAATTCAGCCAGGAAATTGTCGCGCAGCCAGATATGAAGAACATCGTTGCGTCTGTCTCGGAACGGGCCAAGGATTTAATGCATGCTAAATTTTCGAGCCTTTGTCTTATTCCTGATGATATTTCAAAAACAGATTCGAATTCGAAAATGCGCAAGCCTACCACTGGCAGCCTGATTCAGAAGAACCCTGCATCGCAAAACGGCAATCCTGATGCCAGCATAGTTTGTCAAAATCATTCTATCGATCCAACTGTAACGCTGCTATCGACACCTTTGCAGGTTGGTGGTTTGAGTATTGGCTGTTTGTGTGTCGCCCGTGACAAGCTGGAGCCGTTTTCTGAACTGGATATCCACACACTAAAGCTCCTCGCGAACTCCACTGCGGTGGTGATAGCCAACCTGCGCCTGATCGATTCAGAGCGGCATGAGGCTGAACTGAATGCGACACTTACGGAACGGCAGCGTATTGCGTCGGAACTCCATGATGAGGCCGCACAGACCCTCAGCTTGTTAAACCTGAAGGTTTCTGAACTGGATGGGTTTACAACGTTGGAAAAGGAAAGGGTTTCTTCATCGGCGCTGCCCCAGTTCAACGCGCTTATCGAAAAGGCTCAATCACAAATGCGTATGGCTTTTAGTGGATTGAATGCTCCGGTTGTGGCAAAAAGCGGCGATCTACGCAGCGATCTACAGCATTACCTGGCTGAGTTCGAGAGATCTTCGGGCATCACGATTGAACTACTGGCTGATGATCTGTCCACCCTTAATATCCCAGTCCTTGTTCAAAAACAGATCGTTTATATTTATCGTGAAGCGCTTACGAATGTGAAACGATATTCGCATGCAAAGAAGGGAAAAGTGATCCTGCAGAGAGTGGACGATGGTATTCACATCTCCATAAACGATGATGGGGTTGGGTTTGACCCCAATATTACCCGTAGCGATCACCATTTCGGGCTGTCGGTGATGCAAATGCGCACCGAGCGCATCGGGGGAGCGCTAATGATTGAGACAGCACCCGGCAAAGGCACAAGTGTGGCAGCTTTTATTCCTCTGACTGCCAATGTGCCCAGCCTGTTAACTACAAAGGAAACGATATGACCCTTGCCCGTATTTTACTTGCCGACGACAATGAACTCTTTCGGGAGGGGTTGGCAAAAATTATCAACAGCCAAACTGATATGGAGGTGATCGCTCAGGCAGAAGATGGCCTCGAAGCCCTGACCCAGGTGTATGAATTGAAACCGGATTTGATTGTGATGGATATCAACATGCCTCTCAGTGATGGTCTGGAAGCAACCCGCATGATCCATGCCAGCAATCCGGAAAGTCGTATTATTATGCTGACGGCCTACGAAGAAGAAGAAAAGCTGTTTGATGCGATCAAGGCCGGGGCACAAGGTTATATATTAAAGACCAGCAGTGCAGCGGGGCTGCTGCGCGGGTTGCGCGGCGCCCTGGCTGGAGAAGCAACCATCCCTCGCAAGCTTGCTCGTCAACTTCTGGGCGAATTTTCTAATTTATCGAAAAGGCCGGAAAATATTTCCAGCGGCGACACAATTCCACTCCTTACCCGTCGTGAGCATGAAATTTTGAATGTAATGGCCACGGGTGCAACCAACCAGGAGATTGCCGAGCAGCTTTCCATCAGCTTACAGACTGTCAAGAGTCATGTCAGCAGTATTTTGGAAAAGCTGCAGGCAAAATCACGCTATCAGGCTACCGAACTTGGGCTGAAGCAAGGGCTTATTCGCCGAAAATTGTGATGCTCTACGGCGATCTCGTGGCTGTGCTGGAACCGGCACTATCGCTGGAACCGGGACTACCGTCTCGTGCTGGAACCGGGACTACCGTAAATCGCCGTGCTATCATAAAATCACTCATTTCTCACTCTTAACTACGGTTAAGGGGCATGGTAATTCATCCCGCGCCGGTGCTATCCTATCATCATGATAGAACAGCACCGGCTTTTTGTTTTGAGGTATGTCTTGTTTGCCGATGGCCTGTTTCTCTTGTCGACAACTTTTTTTAAGGAGTAATCTTATGTCAATGAGTAATCTCAAGTCCAAGAAAAATACTGATAATTTCCTGTTTTCTCGCAGGGATTTTCTGAAGTTGAGCTTGTTGGGCGCAGGAGCGGCTGCCTTATCCAGCTCACCATTATTCAACGCTATTTCCACCGCAAAGGCTGGTGGACCTTATACAGAAGTCTATCCGACCAGCCCGCTGATCATCACTCCGTTTGTGGATGCGCTTCCGATCCCGAAGGCGCTGGCGCCGGTTCCGTCGTCGGTCTACAGTACATGGGCAAGCCCTCCCGGCCCTGGCGTTGGTAAGCAGAACTCCCTCGGGAATGAGCGCCATCAGATTTGGCCGAGTTCGCTCGGGCTGCCCGATCCGATCGTGTACCAGATCAAACTACAGGTCAATACCCATGACTTTACCTCATCCCAGGTACTGCCTATCGACAGCTTGGGAAAGCCAACGATTTCATTCGATGCAGCAGGGAACTCTTTTCCGGCGGGAACGGTTCGATCTTTACCATCCAGTACCATCTACGGCTTCAACGGCGTTTTTCCGGGACCCCGCATCAATAACGAGTATGGCAAGCCAACGCTGGTGCGCTTCGAGAACCATCTGGATGAGAACCCACTCAACCTCGACCGTCAGGACTTTGGGGCTCCAGACTATTCGTTCCTGACCCACCTGCACAACGCCCATACGGCGCCGGAGAGCGATGGCAACCCGAACTACACCATGAATTATGGACCGAAGTCCCACGGCTACCTGCCCGGAACATGGTGTGATAACCTGTATCTCAACTGGCCCGCCGGCGGCGACTCGCGTGAGAAGCAATCCTTTTTCTGGTTCCATGATCACCGCATGGATCAGACTGGTTCAAATGTTTACAAGGGCATGGTTGGACTTTACCCAATCTACGATCCCGAGAACAACAAGGATATGGGCGATGAGACCCAGGGCCTGCGCCTGCCGGGCGTGCGTACGAACAACCCGGATGGCTCCTTTGATGTCGACTACGATATCCCGCTGGCTTTCTATGACTGCGTCCTGGATGATGGCGTCACCCTGCATAATGATATTCACGATGCCGAATTCCCGGCTGCCGGAAATCCGCGCACTCATCCGGAATGGTGGGGCAAGACTTTCTTCAAGCATTTCCCAAACCACGGTTTTGTCGGTGATATCTTCACTGTCAACGGCACAGCCTACCCGACGCTCACGGTCAACCGTCGCAAGTATCGCCTGCGCTTCCTGGATGCCTCGATTTCCCGCATCTATGAATTCAAACTGATGCGCTCCTCGGGCGGACCGGTGGCAGCCAGGGATCTAGGATACACCCTTGACGAACTTCAGGGACAATACCGCATTCCAGATGGTGTGCAGTGCATGCAGTTCACCCAGATCGCCTCTGACGGCGGCTTGCTGCCCAACACAATCGTTCGCGATTCGTTTGAGTTGTGGCCCGCCAAACGCCGCGAGTTCATTGTTGACTTTACAAAATACGCGGATGGAACACCGACCCAAAAAGGCGATGTGATCTACCTGACGAACGTGATGAAAATGCCCGATGGACGTATGTGGGCCAACTCTTCCCGTTTCTCACCCGACCCGAATTACAAGATCCCCGTCCTACGGATCGTGATTGGCGACAATGCTCCCGATAACAGCCTGATGCCCAGCCCCACCACTGTCCTGCGCGAACTTCCGCCCATGCCTGTGATTACACAGGCGATGTTGGACAACAGAATGATCTTCGAAGTCCAGCGCGGCAGTTTCGGCGGAGAGGTCGAATGGCTGATCAATGGGGTGCCCTTCGACCCAACCTTCCCGGCTACCAGCCTCAAGAACCCTGCCGGCAATTCACCCCTTGCCCAACAAATCAAGGGCAGTTCCAACGTCTGGGAGATCCGCAACGGCGGCGGCGGCTGGGTCCATCCGTTCCACCTGCATATGGAGGAACACCGCGTCATCATGCGCAACGGGCGAGTGGTTCCTCCAGCCGATGCAGGGCATCCGGATGACAACTCACGAGAGGATCTGATCAACCTTGACCCAAGCGAGTCGGTATTTATTTGGCGGCAGTTCAGAGATTTCGTAGGACCCTACGTGGCGCATTGTCACAACCTGGCGCATGAAGACCACGCCATGATGTTCGGCTGGGAGATCGTTGCTTCTCCTAATGTGGCGCCAGTCGCCAACCCGGGCGGCCCTTATACCGGTTCTTCTGCTGGATCAATTCCCTTGAGCGGCAGCGCCTCCGGCACAGCGCCCATCTCCTATCTTTGGAGTGCCAATGCAGGAACTTTCTCTGATCCTACCAGCCTCAACCCGGTTTACACTGCGCCTGTCGTAACAACAAGCACAATTGTTAACCTTTCGCTCACGGCTACGAACGTGGCAGGGTCCAATGTTGCAAGTACGACCATAACGGTGAACCCGGTGGCATTTACCGACACCGTCGCGCTCACATCGTCGGCGTACAAAATATCAAAGCAGACCTTGACTATAACTGCCACGTCAAACAGCATCGCTGCAGTCTTGAAGCTCAGGCCTTACCTCACGACAACCGCAGTCATGTTTGATCCTTCGCTCCTGGGCAATACCTTCGCCAGATCTAATAAAGGCGTGTGGAGCCTTACCTTGACTGGAGCGCCGCAACCCACTGCTGGAACTTTGGGAATTGCCGGGTTGCAAGTTAATTCCAGCCTCGGTGGAACCAGCCCGAAGACTGCGCTGCAAAGCGTTACAAAATAATAAGTTATCCCTAAAAGTGATTGACGGGCAGCAGGTTCACCGCTGCCCGTCAATCACTACCTCATTCTCAGAGGCTAAACCATGATATTCAATACTTTACCCAAGAAACTCGCACTTGCAGCCCTGATTGCTTTTGGCGGTATCGTGTGGCTTAACCTGTTGCACGAATTTGTTTATACGCGTAGCGCGATTCAATTTCCGCCTGTTTCGAACTGGCTGCGCGATACGCTGATCGTTCTGGTGCCTGTCATGCTGGCGGTTTGGATCAGTATTGGTCTGGTCCAATGGATGATTGATCGTTTTGGATGGCGATTGTCTGTATCGACACAGTCGATGCTGGCAGCGACCATCCTTGGAGCGGTGACTTCTTTATCCACCATCGTGATTGAAGCCAATCGAGTTTTTCAAACAGGGATTGGCAGTGAATTTGTTTTTTTGGCAAATATTTGCGGTAGGATTTACCCGAATGGCAATCCTGTGCTCAATATTCTGCGCTGGCTTTTCCCGATTACTCAAGCTTTTCGGTTTCATATCTTATTACAGGATGGGGTTAATCTGGCCTTGATTAACCTGGCCATTACCATTCTTCTCATAATAATCCTTGAAGGGTTCGGAAGAAGAAATTCTTTTGATCTCGAAACATTATGATTTATATTAACCGTTGACATGGTTTTTTAACCTATGGTTACCCCGGAGCTCGCTTTGTCTCGCAAAACCCTTTCATTCACACTACTTTCGTTTGCTTTACTCATCAGCATTGTGGCGACCTCCTGTTCTCTTGCATCTTCCCTCAAAGGCAACGTTTATTCATCAACTGTCTCCGCCGCTGAAATAAATTTGACAGATCACACGGGGCAACCCTTTAAGTTAAGCAGTTTCCGCGGAAAGGTTGTGCTGGTCTTTTTTGGCTTTTCAAACTGTTTTACTGAATGTCCAGCGACAATGGCAATCATCCGACAGGCACTTCAGACAGACGGTTTGACATCACAGGATGTGGAGGTCGTAATGGTCAGCACTGACCCTGACAATGACACTCCGCAGTCAATGAAGGAATTCATGGGCAGGTTCAATCCATCATTTCTTGGGCTGCTCGGCACACCTGATGAATTGGCGAAGGCCTGGTTGGATTACGGAGTGGCGGTTCTGGATGGTGGCGAGACTCATTCAAGCTTCACTTATGTCGTGGATAAGCGTGGAGATTTGCGTGAAACCTTTTCGCCCGACACATCTCCCGATGATATTGCCGCTGACTTACTTCTTTTACTTTCAGAGCATTAAAGTTTAATGGCGCGACATGGGCTGAAAAAGATGTGCGCCCACTTTACCCCAACCCCCTACTCCTTTCCTGGCGCAAATCATACTTTTCTCACTCTTAATACAGGTTAAGGGGCATGGTAATTCATCCCACGCCGGTGCTATCCTATCTTTATGATAGTACAGCGCCGGCTTTTGATTTTTGGCAACTCCCTGCTTACCGATGGTCTGGTTCATTTGTTGGAACCCAACCGAAATGTGGCGATTGTCGGCTCCGTTTGTATGCTCGAAGAAGTATTGCCTTATCTGAAAGATGACCAGTTTGACATACTGGTCATTGCCGGTGGAAGCGGTTTTTCCGAAGAATCTGCCGGGCAATTTCTAGGAAACCATGCCAACATCTCCTTGCTATACATCTACCCGGATAGATCCTACATGGAATTATTCAGTGTCAGGCGCGTCAACGCCCGATACGCAGACCTCATGGATGCCATTGAGGTCAGACCATGAAGGCTGACTCAGAAAACTTTTACCAATCCAAGAAGGAGATCGTATATGCCGATGAACACTCCCCTCCGGGCTAAAGCCGAAGAATTTTAATCATCCACTTACCCCCCCCGTGTTTTACAAGGAATGCAAACATAGGGACCATCTAAATTTGTGATTTGCACTGCAAATCGAGGACAAAAGAATGTTAATAAAATCTTTTAAAAGGACAGTCCGTTCGACCGCTCGCCCCATCTTAATACTGATGATAGCAGCGGCATTGGTGTTTTCAAGCGCGAATATTGTATACGCAGTGGCCCCCGCGTTTTCTCCAGCCGCTGTTGTTGCAGCCGTTATCCCGGTCGTGGCATCCAGCACGCAGTTCGACATCACTGGCTTTCTACAAAGTGCCACGGTGAACAACACCGCCGACCCGCATTCTGGCGGTGTCTTGACGGTTAACGGCCACACGGTTATCGTGCCCGCTGAAACGATCGTTATTTTGCCGGCCAACGCACTCACCTGGCAGGAACTCTTCACTCATGCCCCGGCCCCGTACACCGGTACTGCCACCGGCATGGCGCTGAACGATCTTCCCAAGCCCCTCACCACCTACGAAGTTCATGTTGTGGGCAACCGGGTGATTAATGGGAACGGCGACCGTTATATTGCCGGTATGGTGGACATTTCTCAACAGGGGCTGAATTCAGGCCAGGGTTACATCAACTTCATCAACTACGCCACCGGCGAAATGGAAGTCGGCGGCACACCTGGCGCTGCCGGAACCGGCACACGCCTGCAAATCAACGATCCCGCTGTTGGGCTGACAGGCACAGGCCGCTATGGCCGTGCTGTAACCCCTGACGACCGCTTCCAGGTCGATCAGGACAACCCGACCATCGCGGCCGAGACAGGCTTCCCGATGTGCCTCCCGCGCACCGATCCGGCTGCAGCTGACGACCCGCTCTGCCCACAGGCCAATCGCCCGGTTATCAACGCTGCCGCCACTGATCAATCTGGCATTACCCCGCAGCCTAACACACTCATTGCGGGCCAATTCTACACGCTGTTCCGGATGGACTCCCCAGCGAACATCGATACCAACCCCCTGCTCTGCCTGCGCACGCCTTGCGCGGATCCCCGCATCCAGGCCCCCTTTGAGATTGGTGATTATGTGACCTTCGCGGGCAACATCATTCAAGATGGCGGCGCGAACGGCGGCTACTACGTTTCAGCCCACACCATCACCGCCAGCCTGGGTATTTATACCCAGCCCGGCATCGACCCGGCCTATGTGACGATCGAAGTGTCACTGATCGGCACCGGCGGTCTGACCGTCTTCGGCGCAGGTGAGGCAGCTGTTCGAACGAGAATCGAAGGCATGACCACCGATGAGTCCCGCATGATCCGCGTTTATGGTGTTGATATCAATCCAGCCACCGGCGCAACGAGCGATCGCGAATGGGGCACCATTTTTGCACAAGTCCCACCCCTCGGCGCTGTACGTGGCCGTTGGCGCTTGCGCCCACCATGCACCGCGGCGATCGCAACTGACAAGGTCTGCACACCGCCCCCGGCTGGTCAATACATCCCGCCGACCCGCGAATTGCGCGCCGTGATCACTGGACTTTCCCAGTTCGTGCCCGGCACCATCACTCCCAACGCGGCCAGCCAGATTCCTGTCAGCCCGGCTGTCGCTTGCACCTATGTCAACGGCTTCGCCACTAACCAACCTTGTACGACTGCCAATGGTATCTTCTACGGCCAGTATCACGCCCCGATCGGTGAGTACATCTTCCCCGAGAACGTGCCTGGCACGGCCGTGCCTGAGGCCAACTTCAACACGATTAACTTCCTCGCTTATGGTGGATACCAGTCGATTACCGGTGTCCAAGCCGGGGTGCTCAATCCCTGGCCCAGCAGCTTCGCCCCGGCAGCACTTGTCTGCGCTGGCGCAACGCTGAACGGCGCACCCTACTCAGTCGCCAGTGGTGGCAGCATCCAACTGTCCGGCAGTGTGACCGCAGGCGCGACTACACCTGTCAAAGTCCAATGGATAGCTGGAACCAGCCTGCACGGCACGAATCTGAACGGCGCCTTAACCGGTGCGTCCACAACCACGCCAATCTTCAATGCATTAGGCCTGGTCGCGGGAACCTATTTCCTGGACTTCGCAGCTGCGAATCCCTGCGGCGTATCCACCACCAGTTCGACCATTGTGGTGCAAGCGGCGCCACCACCCACCATCAATGCGATCCAGAACCAGAACGTCACCGCAGGCAATCCGGTCACCATCAATGCCTCGAGCGCTTCGCTCCCGGCACCGACCTGGGCCTGGTTACAGACTGGCGGGCCAGCCAATCCTATCATTACTCAGACACCTTCGGCCGCCACTGCCAGTGCTACATCATCCATAGCATTCACACCAACTATTGCAGGGATTTACACCTACAGTGTAACGGCCACGAACGCGAATGGCACATCCCCGGCAACGACTGTCACAGTCAGCGTCACTGCCTCAGTGCCAACCAATATCACGTTCGGCGGCACCCTCGAATATCGTATCTCCAAGCAGCGCCTGGTGATGACAGCCACCTCAACTGACCCAACCATTACCGGGATGACGTTGATGCCATACCTGACAGATTCCGGAACCATCTTTGATCCGGCCACACTGGGCGCCAGCCTGACGATTTCACTGGTCACCCCCGGAACCTGGACGATCACGGCAGTCGGCGCTCCGAAACCAGCTTGTAACCTGGTTGCCACCTATGCGACACCTTGCTCGCAGACGCCGATCACGGTCAAGGCCTGGTTCAATGTTCCGACGAACTATGTCGGCACCAGTGGCCCAACCGCAATGCAAAAGATCAGAAATTAGTAATTAACAAACAGCCGGTGATGAGAAGCTGGGAAGCCTCTCATCACCGGCTCATTGGCTTCTGACAGCCTCACCCGAAAAAATGTCACCCTGAAAATTCTTGATCAGAAGCCAGGCTGACGCATGACACCAGATTATGCTGGTGGCCAAAAGGAGCATATCCTATGATCACTTCACTAACAAAACCAATTCACGGCCTCTGGCTGGAATTTTGCAAAACAACCAGTCGGTTTGCGCGCTACGGTCGCATCCTGAGGTTGGCATTTATTGGGCTTGGGCTTCTTATGAGCCTGGTTGGCCCTCAAGCTGCGCGCGCCGCCACGATAACCGTATCGAATCTAAATGACAGCGGACCAGGCTCACTGCGGCAAGCGATTGCCGATGCTCTGCCCGGCGATACCATCACTTTTTCTGTAAGTGGTACGATCACCCTGACCAGTGGCGAACTGGTGGTGAACAAAGACCTGACTCTCAGCGGCCCAGGCGCCACCAATCTGAGCATCAGCGGTAACCTGGCCGTCCCCATTCTGGAGCGCGTGATCAATAATTCCGCGATACTGGCGATCAGTGGACTGACCATTCGCAGCGGCACGGCACTCAGCGGCGGCGGTATCTTGAATTCCGGCGATTTGACCGTCACGGATAGTGTCCTGACGGACAACCGCGCCAAAGGGGAGGGTGGCGGCATCTTCAACAACGGCACACTCCACATCAGCAACACTACCATCTCCGCTAATCTTACAGAGCTCTTCAATGCAACAGACGCCAGCGGCGCTGGGATCTATAACGCTGGTTCTGCCTTCGTCACCCACAGCACATTCTATAGCAACATCGTCCATGACAATGGCAGCGCTTTCCTCAATGCCATTGGTGCCACTGCAACCATTACCGACAGCACATTCTCGTTCAATCAAGAGAATGGCATCGCGGCCGTCTACAACGACAAGTTGGGCGGTCTGCTGCAGCTCAATAATGTAACGCTCACAACGAACATTGGAAGTAAGAAGTCTACCGGTCTATTTTCGGATGGAGGGCCGGTGAATTTGGCGAACAGCATTGTGGCTGGCAATACCACCCAGGGTGGCTCCAGTCTGCCAGATTGCGCCGGTCCGATCACATCTCTTGGTCACAACTTGATTGGCAATGCCACGGGTTGTACGATCAGCGCTGCAACTGGCGATCTGTTGGGGACCGACATTGCTCCGATCGATGCCAAGCTGGGGCCATTGACGGATAATGGTGGCCCGACCTTGACGCACACTTTGCTGTTGGGCAGCCCGGCGATCGATGCAGGCAGCCCTGCTGCGCCTGGCAGTGGTGGTGGCGCTTGTGATTCTACTGACCAACGTGGGTTTGTGCGCCCGGTCACCGGTGCAATCAGTTTGACATGTGATATTGGCGCGATCGAGTCTGGCAGCTTTTTACCTTCGACTGCCACGGCAACCAACCTTCCCCCTACGGCGACAAGTCTTCCCCCTACGGCGACCAGCCTTCCACCCACAGCAACCAACCTTCCGCCCACAGCGACCAGCCTTCCACCCACAGCGACCAGCCTTCCACCCACAGCAACCAACCTTCCACCCACAGCAACCAACCTTCCACCCACAGCAACCAACCTTCCGCCCACAGTGACCAGTGTGGCCCCGTTTGTGACCGCGCCAGTTTTGATCAGCCCCCAGGGTGATTCAGAGGTTATCGGCACACCTACCTTTGTCTGGTGGGCAAGTGCAGTGGGATACCAGTTTGAGTATGATAACAACTTTGATTTCTCCAGCCCAACGTTCACTTCTGTAGAATTGACAACTCGCATTATCATGCCGCCCACAATGGCGCCCGGTATTTATTCATGGCATGTCCGCGCCAAGGATGCTGCTGGAAACTGGAGTGCCTGGAGTCTGGCGCGCGTAGTCACCATCAAACCGCCGGTTCCATTAGCACCTGTTCTCGTTGCGCCATCCGATGAACTGGTTACCAATGACACCAGCCCCAACCTGGCATGGAAAGCTGTGCCTTATGGGAATACCTACGAGATTGAGATTTACAGGGTAACCAACTTCGCCTTAAAGATACAGAGCTTTATTGGAGCGCCCGGAATTCTCAACTACACCGCAGCAGATCTGGTTGATGGTGTTTACTATTGGCATGCGCGCGCGATCAATGTCAACAATGTGCCCGGAGTATGGAGCAGGGCTCGCTTGTTCAAGATCGACACCGTTCCGCCCGTCGCGCCACTCTTGAGCAAGCCATGGGATGGTGCGTCTGTTACCCATACCCCAATATTTGTGTGGCTGCCAGCTAGAACTGCAGCCAGGTATCAGTTCCAATACGACAATGAAGCAGATTTCTCCAGTCCGATTTTTACATCTGGAGAACTGGCGAAGCTAAAAATTAACCCGCCCGCAATGTTGGTTGGCACGTATTTCTGGCATGTACGCAGCCGGGATGCTGCCGGTAATTGGAGCGCCTGGAGCCTGGCGCGGAGTGTCACAATTGTTCAAGTCGTGGTTGGCAAACCTGCCCTGGCTAAATAATGCTGCCATGTAAATGCGTCATTATGCGGGACTGCTCTTGATCTTGTTCTTGCTCTAACCAGCGATAGTCCCGGTTCCTGCACGAGGTGCCATCCGTGTAATCAGTGACAATCTGTCTGCCAGGGAAGTAACCTGACAGACAGATTTGTTTTTGAGAAGTAATATGTCGATGCGTACAGAATAATGGGGATACCCTTTTTCCCACAAATCTGATGAGATCCCCTTTTAGCATCCATTAATTGGGAGATATAATTCAAAGTTATAATACTGAAATAGGATCAGTGTAAAACAAGTAAAGTTCTGAAAATTTAGCGGTGGTTGGTTTATGATCTTTCCGGGTTTGGCAGGGTCTTTAATCCCAGGTCATAGTTTGCGAACTTGTCGGTGTTTTCCAGAGGCAAAGAGAAAATGTTTACTGGTATTTTTAATCATATAGCTCGCTTGAGCCTGGTTCAGCGGTTTACCTTCGTCAGCCTGATCTTTATGCTGGCTGGTTCGGCTGGAATTGGCTGGTGGGTGGGGGAACAAATAAAAATTGGGGTGGTCAAAGAGTCGGCTGCCACCACCGCTTTGTACATGGATAGTTTTATTGATCCCAACCTTCAAGAACTCAGCCATTCAGCATCACTTACACCTGAGCACATCTCGAACCTGACCAGTTTGCTCAACCAAACTGCGTTTGGTAGCCAGATCGTTGCCTTCAAAGTCTGGGATTCTGAAAACCGTATTCTATACAGCGCCAATCCAGTCTTGATTGGGCGCGTCTTTCCCTCGGATGGGGACATTGCGCGTGCCTGGCAGGGCGAAGTGGTGGCGAGCATCAGCAATTTGCAGGATGAAGAAAACGTTGAAGAACGGCTAGGCTATTCAAGATTGCTTCAAATCTATAGCCCCGTACGGTTAGATGGAACGGGGCAAACTATTGCAGTAGCCGAGTTCTACCAGAAGATCGATACATTGGACCTGGAAATTGCAACTGCGCAAAGGCGCAGCTGGTTGGTATTGGCTACAACCATGCTGAGCATATTTTTGTTGTTGGTGGGTTTTGTAAACCGGGCCGGCAGAACTATTAATGTTCAAAAAACAGAATTAACCCAGCAGGTGGCCCAGTTGACGGAACTCATGACTCAGAACGATGAACTTAATGGACGCATCAAACGCGCTGCCGCCAATGCCACTGCCATCAACGAACGCTTTCTGCGCCGGATCAGCGCTGAACTGCACGATGGGCCAACTCAGGATCTCGGCCTGGCCCTGCTGCGGTTGGGTCATGTGATTGAAAAAAACGGTGCAGGTCGGGTTGAATCTGAAAATAGCCCATTGCATGAACAACTGCCAGTCATCCAGGATTCTCTAAATAATGCTCTTACCGAAATGCGTACGATCGCAGCCGGTCTGGGGCTGCCGCAGTTGGAGAAACTGACACTCGCAGAGGTTTTTTCGCGCGCCATCCGCTCACATGAGCGCCGTACCGGCACCCAGGTCGTCCTGGAAACCATCGATTTGCCAGCGCAAGCCGCGTTGTCGGTCAAAATCACCGTTTATCGTCTTGTTCAGGAAGCTCTCAATAACGCTCATCGTCACGCAAAAGGGATCGGTCAGCAAGTTCGTGCCACTTGTAAACGCAATGAACTGAATATCGAGATTACAGATCAGGGCCCTGGGTTCGATGTTGACGGTCCCATTGATTGGGATGAGCATCTGGGCCTGGCTGGGATGCGCGAGCGAGTGGAAAGCCTGGGAGGGTTGTTTCGTATCGAAAGCGAAATTGGTAAGGGCACAAAAGTTGTGGCCCATCTAATGTTGAAAGAATCTGGAGTCCGTCTCGATGAATAAAATTAGACTGGTAATTGTGGATGATCATCCCCTTTTTCGGGAGGGTGTCGTTGCGATACTTGGAACTGAGCCTGATCTTGAGTTTGTAGGCCAGGGCGCTTCTGCCGAAGATGCCATGCGTTTGGCTCTTAGCCTGCTGCCGGATATCATTATTCTTGATATCAATATGCCTGGCGGAGGTATTGACGCCGCCCAGGCCATCACCGATGCGCTTCCGGTCATAAAGATCATGGTACTCACCGGATCAAATGATGAAGATGATGTCTTGAACGCGCTTCAGGCGGGTGCAAAGGCGTATGTATTGAAGGGTGTAACCGCGGGAGAGCTGGTTGATATCTTGCATAGAGTACAAGATGGGCAAAGGGTTGTGACCCCGTCGTTGATGGCAAGCTTGCATCTGGAGATAAAGCCAATCTCACTGGATGATCCCGATCACGGCGCGGGAAACAAACCCGGAGTAGCTGTGTGATCTTTCGCAGGATACCGCGCCGGGGCGACATCACCGGCATCAGGGCTTCAATCGCTTTTGCTTTGTTCTAATTATGGTCATCCTGCGAGGTAGACTCCGGTTCCTGGGGACCAGTCCGGATAATCATGGTCTTCCTTTGATAAAAAAACACACCCAGCCCCAGCCCGGCTGTGGCCAGCAATATCCCTGCCCCCCAGAGAAGGGTACCGTTTCCGGCGAACGGGAGCGGCGTTGGTGTGGGGGTTGGGCTGGGATGAACGGGTGTGGCTGTTATCGAAATCGGTGTATCCGTGGCAGTCGGGGTCAACGTTGACGGCAATGGGGTTGGTGTAACGGTGGCGGGCGGAGTTACCTGCAAGTATAGTTTTTGATTGGGTTGAATAATGGATGTTTTGGTCAGCCCATTCCAGGCCATCAAATCGTTGACTGAAACAGAATATCGGGCTGCAATCCACGAGAGGGTTTCGCCGCTCCTGACAGTGTGGTAATACTTGCCGTCAAGGGCGGGGGTCAGAAGTTGGAGCGGGCCTAAGGTTGGGCTGAGGGTGCTCAGTGCCGTATAGATGATTAATTTTTGCCCAATTTTCAGCGTAGCGTTTTGGGCCAGGTTATTCCAATTTTTGAGATCAATGATGGTGATTTTATAAGCGATTGCAATCGCCCAGAAGGATTGTCCAGCTTCGACGGTATGGAATACTTTGCCATCCGAATCGGGCGTGGCGATTTTGACAGGCATGACTAACTGGGAAACGCTGCTGCCGGGTGTGCCGCCAGGGTTGGCAGGAGTTGTTCCACCGGATGTGTATTCACCGCATGATTTTCCGCTGGTGTAAGCGGCCTGTAAAATGTAGTAGGTCATGCCGTTGGCAGCTTTGGCGGTTCCGGCGCCAACATTGCAGTAGGCCGGAATGACCGCTGGAAGCATGTGATCCGGGTCAGACCATACCGAAAGAATCCAATCGATGGATGAATTAAGACCGACTGCAAAGTTTTCGGTGGCCCACACTTTTGAGCCTCCACCATAACCGGCGGAGGCCAATCGCCCCGAAACGTCACCGATGTGCCATGACATCTGGCTGGCAGCCATGGTTTGAGCGGTGGATTGAGCCACGGCATCGATGATGGGGTCCTCGACCAGCGCTGGCAGTCCATTGGAGACCCGCAAGGAATTCATCGCCGCGATCAGAGCATAGGCTGAGACTTCAGCCGCGGGCTGTCTCGCCTGCGCACCGGCTGGCAGGCAAACAAGCCCCACCAGCAGCAACAATACAAGATAACTCCTGAGCAGTGTTTTTGCTTTCACAAACTCATTATAATAGCGGAACGGGTCTTATTCAACCTTCCCATGCTGCAACCGGGACTATCGCAGATTAGAGCAAGAGCATCCGGATAGGTGGCTGCAATATTCTGATGGATCATAAAAACAAAGCCAGACATACAAGGAATCATCCATGTCCAACCATCTTTACGCACAAACCGTCTATTTGATCCGTCATGCCACCCCGGATTGGGCGCGCACAGACATCCCCTATGACATTCCTCCGGGGCCACCGTTGACACCCCAGGGAATACAAGAGGCGCAAGCCCTGGGTGTTTTTCTCGAAACCGTGGGCATTAAAAAGCTTTATTACAGTCCGCTTGAACGCAGCACCCACACTGCGCAGATCGCCGCAGCGGTGGCAAAAGTCCCAGTGATGGAACAAGCGGGGCTGGCAGAGTGGCGCAAGGGCGAAACGGATCGTGAAGTCCAAACCCGTTTTTGGCCCTTATTGGAATCCAGCCTTGCAGAAAGTGTTCAGGCCGGCCCGGTGGGGTTGGTGACGCATGGCGGTCCGATCGCTCATATATTGAAGCAGTTGAATATTGATCCGGTCAGGCTTGAAAAACATCGCAAGATGTTTGACCATTCCAATCCTCTGCCACCGGCGGGTGCCTGGCTCGTCCAGCGCAATCCCAATACCGATGCCTGGGATTTACAATTGGTATTCATCCCTTCGTAGAGCATAATGTCCCGTTTTCAATTCCATTCCGTTTAACAATATAGAATGCGACCGGATAACACCCCCAACCTGGTAAAAGATGCACAACGCGATCCCGCAGCATTTGCGATGGTCTATGATCGCTATTTGATGCCGGTCTACCGTTATCTCTACAGCCGGGTGGGCAATGCCGTGGATGCGGAGGATTTGACGACTCAAACCTTTCTTTCTGCGCTGGAGCGTTTGAGCGGTTACCGGGAAAACGGTAACTTTGCCGGGTGGTTGTTTGCGATTGCGCACAGCAAGGTTATCGATCACTACCGGCGGGAAAAACCACATGCTGGGAGCGATGTCCTGTGGAAAATTGCGGGGCAGGATGACCCGGTCCTTGATGTTGAGAAACGGCTGGAATTGGAGAAACTGGCTTCGATTCTCCAACACTTGAGCGCTGACGAACAGGAAATCATCCGGCTGCGCTATGCGGCTGATCTGTCATTTTCAGAGATGGCTGTCGCACTGGGCAAACGTGAAGATGCTGTTAAAAAGTCACTGTATCGCTTGCTGGAACGCCTGAAACAGCAGGCCGAGAACCAGATGGAGACGCCATGAGCGAACCCAACTTGAATCCTGAACTCGAACACAAGCTGCGCGAAGCGCTCAATGCGCCTGCGCCCGATGTGGCGTTTGCCAACCGTTTGCGCGCAACGCTGCTCGCGAAGGCAGAAAACATGAAGCCTGAACCGAAATCATCCCGGCTGGCCTGGCGGCTGGCGTTTGCAAGCGTGGTACTGATCCTATTGGGTGTTTTCTTTGGGCCGAAAATTGTGACTGCCATGCGGCAGCTTTTTGGCTATGTGCCCGGCGCCGGACTGGTAGACCAGAGCATCCCTCTGCGCGTGTTGTCTGAACCGGTGACCGTGACGCGTGATGGCGTGACTCTGACTGTAAAAAGCGCTGTTTTGAGCATCGATAAGAGTGTGGTGAGCTATTCGCTGAAGAACGTGCCCTGGGAGGCGCTTTCACATCAGGAAAATATTTCCGGTTGTTCCAGTTCCGCCGCGCTGCGCCTGCCGGGTGGCACGATCCTGGCTGCGGAGAATGGCGGCGGCACGATGAATAGCGTTACCTTCTCCTTTCCCGCCATCCGGGCGGATGTGAATGAAGCCACGTTGGTGCTGCCCTGCATCCAGAATGCCTTGCCAGGAAAAGCCCCTGAAAATTGGGAGCTGTTGCTGCGTTTTGTGCCTGCCCCGCCTGATTTTCCGGTGGCCCCGGTGGTGGAAGTGCCCACGCCCACAGCCGCTCCGATTGCCACAGATATTACACTTCCGACCGCTGTACCCAACCCGATGAACCTTGTCAAAGTGGTCGATTTGCCGGATGGCTATATCTTTGCGGGCACCTTCCACGCGATTGACCTGCCCAAAGGCGCAGATTCGATGCATCCTTCCGGCATATACAGGGTTACGGACGCCAACGGTCAGGAAGTTTTCGCCAGCGAGTCTTACGAGCAGCTTTTGCCCATGCCAACTGACCCGACCATCTACAACTGGGGTGCGCAAATCAAAGGCAAGCAATTTGCCTTTCCGCTGACCATTGCGTTGGATGGCGCGATGGCTGGAACCGCTTCGGCTATAACAACCTTCGAGTTTGATGCAGGCGCGCACCCAAAGGTTGACCAGGTCTTCAAGCCAAACATCACCGTTGAATTTAGCGGCCGCCAGGTGACCGTGGATACCATCCGTTATACTGGCACAGGCTACGTTTTTGAATTTACTACCGATCCGGATGTTACCAACCTGGGTGTGGAAATCCGCGACTTTACTAACAATGGCAGCGATGGCGGCAGGGATCAAGCTGGGCATCTTTTTGCCAGCATAGATTATGACACCCAGGTTCCAAAGGGGCGCTTTACCGTGATATTGACCGGGATCAGTTTTCATGTCGCTGGCCCCTGGTCGGTACAGTGGCAGCCAGATGGCGCGCAGCCGGATGCGCCCTCGCCCTTCGGTATTGCCCTTACGATTGACCAATATATCCCGATCGAGGACGGCTATTATCTCATCGGCCACACGACCTGGGATGATAAGCGCCTCAGCCGTGTCAGCCTGGGTGACTGGACTATCCGCGCCTACGACGCCGCTGGCAGTGAAATTCCGATGGAACCGGCCTCCGCCAGCGATGCTGGCATCGATACCAGCGACCCCAGCCAGTGGGTCTACAAAATCTACGGCAAAGCTTTCAATGGCCCGGTCACACTGCGCGCCAGCGAAGTCACGCTCGGTTTTGCCAGCGCTCCGTCCGTCGAAATCGACCTGCAGCAATACGGCTTTACCGGCGGCGCTGACCAGATCGGCTATGCCTGGAAAGTTGGCATGCTTTCGCTCGAGCTGCCCGGTCTGATCGCTAAAATCCAGATGCTGGCTTACCAGCGCGAGCGCGATCTGAAAGGCTTCGTTATCACCATCGAGGCCGACCCGTCCATCACCTCGCTGCCGCTCGACCTGTCGCCGACACCGGCAGGTGCGCAGAGCGGCAGCGGCGGCTCGGCGCGCAACGCTGAAGGCCGCCTGATCGATAACATCTTCAGCGATGGAACCATCACCGGCCAGTTCACTCTCACAGCCCACACGGTCAACATCTCTGGCAAGTGGCAGGTGGAGTGGACTCCGCCGGTTGTGGATGCCGCTGCCAGGCCGGATTCGCCCACTCCAGCCTGTCTTGATCTGGCTAATTGGAAGAAATCCGCCCTGATAACGGTTCCTTTGCCCGAAATTGGCGGTAGGCTGGTGGTGTATGGGCGCATACTGGAAGACAATCAGCCGCCCTCGCCCGAAAACTACGGCAACCTGCTCACCGACCTGACCGGAAGCCAGAAACAGATTTTCGGCAAAGGTGTCAACCCTTCCATCTCGGCGGATGGCTCGCTGCTGGCGTATAACTGGAGCGATGGCATCCATGTTGTGGATACCGCCAGCGGGAAAGATAGCCTGCTCCCCAATCTGAACAGCGATGATTTTGGCCCCAAACTCTCCCCGGATGGCCGAGCACTGGTGTTTGTGCGCCCGGCGGAACTGAATCTGTACCTGGTCAATGTCGATGGTTCTGGGCTGCGGCAGTTCACCAGTACCCCCGGGATCGAGGAATACGCCCAGGGCTGGAGCGCGGATGGCAGCCAAGTGTTGTATCTGAAAATCGACTCGGGTCTGCAGAGCCTGGTGGCAAAAAATATCTCGGACCGGCTGGAAACCACGCTGCTGGCCTTCCCCGCCAGTGTGGGCGCGCTGGCGCTTTCACCGGATGGCAAGACGCTGGCTTATTCTGCCCCTGTGCATGGACGCATGGCGGGAGGTATCTACCTCGCCCGGTTGGACGGCAGCTCCGCGCCCAGGCTGTTTGCCCAACTGGAGCACTGGACGGTCGACACCCCGGTCTGGTCGCCGGATGGTGCCTGGCTGCTGCTCAACATCGTTGATACGGATGCGTATGCTGCTCAATCTGCTTCGGCCCTGTTGAATATCTCCACCTGCCAGGTCTTCCCGGTCAACGGCTTTGAAGGCACGGCACTGGGCTGGGTTAAATGACAAAGGGCGCGAACAGCGCGTATCAGGGCTGTTAATTTTTTTGATTGGACCGCAAAAATTCCTGGTTGGGATGTTTTTTTTGTGCCCGGACGTTTACGTCCGGGCGGAGAAGGCAAACCGCCTCGTGTCTGAACCGGCCCTGCTAGAACGGGCACTATCGCAGATTAGAGCAAGTGCGAGTGTCTGATTCCCCTGCAAAAGAGCTTATCTCTCGTCAGGGCGCCGGGCTACTTGCAGTACTTTGTCAGCTCAACCCGGTTCTGAACCAGCACTTTGCCGGAGGGGGTGATGGCGATAAACTCTTGCTCTCTGAAATACACCATCACCTGGTTGACACGTTTGCGTGAGGCGCCCACCAGGTCGGCGATGTCGCCCTGGGTGATGTGAATGGGGATCAGTACGGCGCCATCGGCGGCATCCTGACCGTATTTATCCGCAAACGCCAGCAGTTGGCGCGCTACGCGTCCATAAACATCCAGCGCAGCCAGGGCCTGGATCAGTTCGTTGGCCAATCGCAAGCGCGCCGAGAGGATGCGCACCAGGTTGTGAGAAACAGGCGGGAAATCATCCAGCATTTGTTGAAAAGCGCTTTTATCCATCCATAAAAGGAACGAATCTTCGAGGGCAATGGCGCTGGCTGAACGCCCGGCGCTATCGAGCAGACTCATCTCGCCCAGAGTATCCCCTGCGCCGATCAGAGCCAGCACCACGTCGCGGCCATCAGCCTGTTCGATATGGATCTTGACGGTTCCGACCAGGATAATGTAAACGGCTTCGCCCGGCTGTTCGGCAGTGACAATGCTGGTACCAGCCGAAAACATGCGGCGATGGGCGTGGTGGCCAATCCAGGCCAATTCTGCCTGACCAAGTCCCTCAAAAAGGGGAATAGATGAAAGGATGTTGCGGGTATCGTTCGTTTTGACATCCATCATAGATAGCATTATTGTACTCCTCCCGCAAACATAGCGGTCAAAAAACAGCACAGCAAAGCCAAAACGATCGGTTTTAGTGCCTATGCCGAAGCGGAATAAGCGCTGGTTGGCGCAGCACAGCGCCTGCGCTCGGCTGGCAAGGCCTTTTTATTGACTGTAAGCTCGAGGGTCTGCCCCTCGCGGGCAGCAAAAACCCCTTTGAAGACTGACCGCGCCTGCTGTTCAAGGGCGTGAAGGCTGGAATCGTCATAAGATGGGTCATAGTGGAACAAGGCCAACTGCTTTACACCTGCCATAAGCGCCAGTTCGCAAGCCATGCGTGGGGTGGAATGACCAAAACCCTGTTTAAGGGCATAATCGGCATCAGAATATTGGGCGTCATGGATGAGCAGGTCCGCGCCGCTTGCAAACGCTGCCAGGCGCTGATCCACTCCAATATAACCTTCGGTATCGGTGGCGTAAACAAGACTGTGACCGTGCCAATCGATGCGGTAGATGATGACCCCGCCAGGATGAGCATACGATTTCATCATCCGGATTCTGAGGTCATCCGCCAAACCTGGTTTGGATGACTGCTGGACGAGACACGGACTGCCGTTCTCAAACGTGATTACATCCGTTTCCGTCACCGCTTGGATTACTTTCGCAGCACGCATTTCGTCCAGCCTGATCGGAAATGCCGGAGGCGCCTGGTTGCGGTCGAGCACATTCTTCAGGGTCTGATCTGCGCTGTCCGGGCCATAGATGTCCAGATGGGCGGCTGGGTGGTAGGCCGGGCTAAAAAAAGGAAATCCCTGGGTGTGATCATGATGCAAATGGCTGAACAGCAGGACCGGCTGGGTATCTCGGCGAACGAGTTCACGACCCAGCGGGATGATACCGGTGCCGGCGTCCAGTATGATGGTGTGGCCGGCCACGCGCACCTCAACACAGGCTGTGTTGCCGCCATAATAAACGGTTTGCGCTCCCGGGGCGGGGTAACTGCCACGCACGCCCCAAAATTTTACGGTAAAGTTGTTATTCATAGGTGCCTCCTGTATTCGACATGGTTATTATGCTGCAAGAGGGCAACTGTCACAAGGAAAAATGGGACAGGGCATGTGAGAAATATTTCACAGGTGCAGGCTAAAGTCTATTCAAAGAAACATAATCAATTCGCAAGATGGTGGCAAGTAGATGAAAAAAATCGGTTAGAATAAATGTGCTACCATGAAACCCATTCGCGCATCTGACATTGGCTCTTACCTGTACTGCCGCCGGGCATGGTGGTATCGCCTGATCGGGCAGGAATCCATCAACCACGCCGAAATGGCGGCGGGTACCGATCTGCACCGTCAGCACGGGCGGCAGGTGCTGACCGCCGGGCTGATGCGTACGCTTGGCTTTGTCCTGCTGCTGCTGGCTTGCGTCATGCTGACCGCATTCGGATTATTAAACTTCCTGGGCGGCTGATGATCATTTTTTATGCTGCCGTCTTCGTTGTGCTGATCGCAATCATCCTGTTTTGGCAATCCGGACGGGCACAAAAAGCCGCTGGTCTGCCGGGTGGGCGTGTGATTTATACCGATACGCGCAGTTGGGGCAGCAAGGTTGAAAAGCCGTTGTATGACCCAATGCTGGGGTTGGTAGGAAAACCAGATTACCTGGTTGAAAAGAATGGGCGCATCATCCCAGTGGAAGTAAAATCGGGACGGGCGCCGCAGGCTCCCTACGATTCGCACATTTATCAGTTGGCATCTTACTGTCTGCTGGTCGAAAAAACGATGGGATCGCGCCCGCCCTATGGCATCATCCATTATGAAGACCGCGATTTTGCGATCGATTACACGCGCGAACTTGAACTTGCCTTGCTCGATATCCTTGCCGAGATGCGCCGTGACGAGAGGCGTGGCGAAGTAAATCGTTCGCATGAAAATTCTGCGCGCTGCGCCAGGTGCGGTTTCCGGCATGTGTGTGAGCAGAAAATAGATTGATGGCGATATTTCATAAGCTGAACTGAAATTTCAAGCATGGCGTTGAATTCAAATTAACGCTTTATAATTTACACATGATTGCATCCTTTATTCCCCGTCGAATCGTAGTGGCAGGTCATCCCAAGCTGGTTGAATCCTTGCATGAAGCCGGTATTATCTGTGATTATCTTAAGAGCAGAGGTCTGGAAAGTGCCCACGGCTCATTGTATGATGCCAAACTGCGCAAGCGCGTGCACAACGGAGATTTTGATTTGCTGATCGCCGTTGGAGGCGACGGCACCATGCTGCGCGCCGGGCATTTGTGCGCCCCGCATGACATCCCAATTATGGGAGTCAACATGGGCAGACTGGGCTATCTCTATCAAGTTGATGCCGGCGATTGGCAAAAAATGATCGATCTGCTGCTTGGCGGAGATTATTGGACCGAAAAACGCATGATGCTCAGTGCCGAACATTTTCGCGCGGGCGAAAGCCTGGGTTCATGGCATGCCCTCAATGATGTCGTCGTTTGTCGTGGCGGCTTGCTGCGGCCAATCCACATTAAGACCAGTGTTGACGAACAGTATCTGACCACTTATGTGGCGGATGGCTTGATCGCCTCCACCGCCACCGGATCAACGGCTTATGCCCTGGCCTCGGGCGGCCCCATTTTACCGCCAGAACTGCGCAACATCCTGTTGATCCCTATTGCTCCGCACTTATCGGTCGATCGCGCCATTGTGCTGTCCGAAGGATCAAAGGTAAGCATGACCGTACTGAGCGAAAACGCTGTTTGCAGCGTGGATGGGCAGATCCCGGTTGGGCTGGCTGAAGATGACCGGGTGGATGTCCACGCCGGGAATGACAGCGTGAAATTCATTCGTTTTGGAGATCCCGGTTATTTCTATCGCAACCTGACTGCACACATGAATCAGAACGCAACCATAGGACTTCCCCGATGACCGTAAACACCAGCCCCACAACCTGCGCCAATCATCCTGGCGTTGAAACCATGCTGCGCTGTAACCGCTGTGAGAAACCAATCTGTGTCAAGTGCGCTGTCAGATCGCCCGTCGGATACCGCTGCCCCGAATGCGTCCGCAGCCAGCAAAAAATCTTTGACACCGCTGTCTGGTCGGATTATGCCCTGGGTTTTGTCGTGGCAGGTATCCTTTCGGGCATCGCCAGTATTTTGATCGGGCTGGTTGGTTCGATTGGATTTATTGGCTGGTTCCTGGTGATCGCCGGAGCGCCAACCGCGGGGCTTGCGATCGCCGAGGGCACCCGCCTGGTGATCAAGCGTCATCGCTCCCGTTCGCTTTTTATCACCATCGCGGTCGCGGTGGCGCTTGGAGCATTTCCTTCCATATTACTGCACCTGGTTAGCTTTAATTTTTTTGGCCTGGCATTTCAGGGTATCTACCTGGCGATGGCCATTCCCGCCGTTTACACCCGCCTTTCTGGTATTCAGTTGTTTAAATAAGCCATGCTGACCGAACTCCGCATTGAAAATTTTGCCATCATCGACAAACTCGAACTCGATCTCAAACCGGGGCTGGTTATTTTTACCGGTGAAACCGGCGCGGGTAAATCCATCATTATGGACGCGCTCGAAATGCTGTTGGGCGGGCGTACCGACGCCACTGTTTTGCGCACCGATGCCGAGCGCGCCAGTGTGGAAGGTATCTTCAGACTTTCTGGCATTACCCGGGATGCCGTCAACGAGATCCTGAAGCGCGAAGACCTGTTGGATGATGAAGCGTATATTACCCTGGCGCGCGAGGTACGCCGCGAAGGCCGCTCCATCGCCCGAATCAATGGGCGCACGGTCAACGTGGCGCTCTTAAAAGAAATCGGCGCTTTTTTGGTGGATATTCATGGGCAGACTGAACATCTGTCGATTCTGGATGCGCGTACTCACCTGGGGCTGCTTGATCGTTTTGCGGATGTTGATACGCTGTTGGTCCCCTATCGCCAGGCCTATTCCGCGCTGCAGAGTATTCGCCGCGAGTTGGGCGAGCTGCGCAGCGCCCAGGCTGATTCGGCGCGGCGGATTGAGATGCTCACCTTTCAGGCTGAGGAGGTCGAATCCGCCAGGCTGAAACCTGGCGAAGATGAAGAGCTCCGCCTGGAGCGTGATCGCCTGGCTAATTCCGAATCGCTGGCTGCCAGCGCCCAGGAAGCTTTGCAGTTGTTGGATGAGGGCACCCCTGAAATACCGGCAGTCACAGACCAATTGGGGCAGGCCGTTGCAGCGCTTGCAATGCTGGCTCGCGTTGATTCGGCCAGAACAGAACTTTCCCTGCGTGCTGAAGCGCTGTTGGAAAATATCTCCGATATTTCGCATGAACTGCGTGATTACCTGGAGCGGATCGAATACAACCCTCGCCGGTTGGAAGATGTCGAAGAACGTCTCGACATGATGCACCGTTTGATGCGCAAATACGGCGGCACGATTGAATCGGTAATGGCCTTTGGCGTAAAAGCTCGCCGCGATCTGGAGACCATCACCAATGCTTCTGAAAAGATTGCCGGGCTGGAAACCCAAGAAGCAGACCTGCTCAAGCAATTGTCTGAGCGCGGCCTCAAGCTCTCCGAAAAGCGCAAGAAGATTGCCGATACACTCGCTAAAAATATCGAAAGCGAATTGGATGATCTAAAAATGGCCTCCGCGCGTTTCGGCGTGGATTTCCAGACCAGGGCCGACGGTGCCGGGCTGCCGTTGAGCAAGGACAACCGGGTCGCTTTTGATGCCAGTGGTTTTGATAGGGTCGAATTTCTGGTGGCGCCCAACCCGGGCGAGGGCTTGAAGCCACTCGCGCGCATCGCATCCGGAGGAGAAACCTCGCGCCTGATGTTGGCACTCAAAAACACACTGGCTCGCGCAGATCAGATCCCCAGCCTGGTTTTCGATGAGATCGATCAGGGCATTGGCGGGCGGGTGGGCGGGGTGGTCGGACAAAAGCTTTGGCACCTGGGGCGCGCTCACCAGGTATTATGTATCACACACCTGCCACAGTTGGCTGCTTTTGGCGACCAACATTTCAGGGTGCAGAAACTGGTCAGCAATGGGCGCACCACTACGCTGGTGACTGCGATGGAAGGCGATGAGCGCCTGTTGGAACTTGCCCAAATGTTGGGCGAAGTGACCGAGGGTACGCTGCGCTCGGCGCATGAAATTTTACAATCCGCGCAAACAGTTGCCGCAAAAGGGAAAAAATAACCCAGGTTACAAGCGCAGGCTATCGACAGTTCAAACATGCCGAAAACGGAGGAAATAACTCTGCTTTCGGCATGTTTCATTTATCCAACTCTATTAAAATTCTATATAAATCTACATTGACGTATTCTCAATTGAACGATAAATTTGTGCTTCGTGTTAAGTAACATCAATTGGATAAATTATGCTGCGAAAATGACTGCAACCCGGTCTTGTCCGTGGAACGGTGGCGATTGGAATTCTGCTTATGATCGACGCTGAATCCGTTTATGAACAGGTTGCAGCAGTCCCTATCAATGAGCGCCTGGCGCTCAGCGATTAATGATCCATCCAGAAAAGGTAGATTAATGGCCGAAAGACCGCGGGAAGATTGGTTATCGTTATCCGGTGTCGCCAGTATGCTCGGGGTGCACCCATCCACAGTGCGGTTGTGGTCGGATAAGGGTGTTTTCCCGGTGCACCGCACCTCTGGTGGGCACCGGCGTTATATGCGCGCTGAAGTTGAGCTGTGGATGCAGGCTTCCAGCCAGAAACATGTGATGGAACCTGCCAGCGCTATGCAAAGCGCAGTTGGAAAGATGCGCATGCAGATTACAGAGGGGCGGCTGCAAGCCGAACCGTGGTATCAAAAACTGGATGAGAACGCCCGCTCGCAGTATCGGGCCAGCGGAATGAAGCTGGTGGGAGGCCTGATGAATTATCTTTCAGGCGATGCCACGGGTGCCTCTGCGGAAGCCTATGCGCTTGGCTATGACTACGCCCTGCGCGCCAGGCGCTATGGACTGGACAGCGTGGATGCAACCCAGGCGTTTTTATTTTTCCGCAGCAGCTTGCTTGAGGCACTGGTGAATGCCTACGAGGAAGCAAAGGTGCCGCCGGGGTTGGCCTGGAGCAATATGCTCAACCGTATTCATACTTTTACTGATCTGATTCTTATTGACCTGCTAAAGACCTACCAGGTATTTGATGAGGTACACCCATGAATAAGAAAAGATCGCAGCGTTTCCACCCTTCAGTCCTTACCAAAAAACTGGTGCCTGTATTCATGGCGGTGATCCTGCTGGGGCTGTTGACCGTAATCGTCGTGACCGCAATGGCAGTTCTTAGCATCACCCCCGGCTTCTAGCCCGCGAGTTTAATACCATCTTCAGGAGACCGTATGAATTTCATCCCCTTGCTTTCCACACTGGTTAGTTTCGCATTTACTTACGCAGTTTTTCGCCGCTACCAGTTAAAGCGCGGCACCCATTTGCTTTTATGGGCTTTTGGGCTGCTGTTGTATGGCTTGGGGACACTCTCTGAGGTGATACTCGGGTTTGTGTTCAATGGGATGTTGATCAAATTATGGTATCTGACTGGCGCCATGCTGACTGCGGCATGGCTGGGTCAGGGAAGCATGTTCCTGTTGATCCGCAAAGGGAATTGGGCCCGGTATCTGGCATTTGGGTTGGCGGCACTCTCTGTTCTGGCGGTGGTGATGCTGGCGATTGCTCCGGTAGCGGCAGGCGCGCAAGCCAGTTACAACGTGGCGGGCACCATCTCTGAGCAGTATAAAGCCATCCTGACACGCAGCGGGCTGATCATCTTTCTGACAATTATCCTGAATATCTACGGCACACTCGGGTTGGTTGGCGGGGCGTTATACTCGGCCTTCCTTTTTTGGCGCAAACAGGTGCTGGCAAATCGCATGTTCGGCAATATCCTGATCGCGGCAGGGGCGCTTTCACCAGCGATGGCGGGGTCATTTGTGAAGGCTGGTATTGTGGATGCGCTGTATGTCAGCGAATTAATAGGCGTGGTGTTAATGTTCATTGGTTTTATTCAGGCTACCAGCGGCAAAGATTAAATCACCACGCGGGTCTCTTTTTATCATTCTCACTGTGAGTGATAAAATACATGCATGAATAATATCCTGGAAACCCCGCTTGTAGGTAATACCCGCCGCAACCATGCCCTCGAACATGCCACCATCCATATCCTGAGTGAACGCTTTCCGCGCCGGGCAATGGCAGGCCATTCAAACCCGAGCGGTTTTTTTCTGCTCGGCGATCTGCCAACCGAACAGGTGCGTGAGGCAGTCACAGAGGCGCTCGCCCGTTTGCAAAACGGCGAAAGCCACCTGGCTATTCACGAAGGCTGTGGCACCAATTACGTTGTGACCGGCGGGTTGGCAGCCCTGTTTGCCTTTGTGGGCATGAGCGGCACCCGCAGCAACCGCGAGCGCGCTGAACGCATCCCAATGGTGATGCTGCTTTCAATACTGGCCTTCATATTTGGGCAGGCGCTTGGGCCGGCCTTACAAAAAAATATCACCACGCAGCCCGATCCGGGCCGCATGGCACTGGTGGATGTATACCCTGTGGCAAACAATGTGCATCGGGTGGTAACCAGCAACTGAGCTTCCATTCTCGATGTCAGACGTTCATATTACCTATTTCCTGGGCAGCGATGATCTGGCCATCCGCAAAGCAGCGGATAAGCTGGCGGCTGCAATGTTTAACGATCCCACAGCAGCCGGGATGAATACCTCACGTCTGGATGCGCGCACCGTTGGCGAAAATGACCTGGCGAATGCCATCGGCGCAATGCCATTCCTGGCTTCACAGCGGTTGGTGGTGCTGGAATATGTTTCTAAAAAATATACCGGTCTGGATGGGCATAAGAAATTCCTGGCCTTTCTGGAAACGGTACCCCCATCTACACGCCTGGTGCTGATCGATATTGAAGAGATCAAAGATAAGGAAGTCGCGAACCACTGGTTGGTGAAATGGACAGGGAAGAATGCTGGCAAGGCAGAATATAAGGCCTTGATGATGCCGAACCAGAAGGCGATGCCTGGCTGGATCGTGGCGGAGGCCAAACATCAGGGTGGAACAATAGCGCCGCCAGCAGCGCTGCGCCTGGCAGAAATGACCGGCGAAAATACCCGTCAGGCGGCACAGGAGATCACCAAGCTGCTGACTTATGTCAATTACGCGCATGCTATTGATATTGAGGATGTGGAAGCGGTCAGCATCCTGACCGCCAGCGTGGATGTTTTTGAACTGGTGGACGCCATGGGAAAACAGGATGGCAAAACCGCTCAAAAGCTCTTCCACCTGCTGATGGAAGAAAAGGATGCTTTTGAAATCTTTGGGCTGGTGGTGCGCCAGTTCCGGCTGCTGACCCTGGCGCGCGATGTAATGGATGACGGCGGGACATTAGCGGAAGTGACCGATGTGCTGGGCGTTCATCCTTATGTGGCCCAAAAGTCATTCGATCAGGCGCGCGCCTTCACTATGAGCACACTGGATGCCATCTATCATCGCCTGTTAGCGATGGACGAGGCCGCCAAGACTGGCGGCATGCCGTTGGATGCCTCGCTGGATATGTTGATCACGGAATTGGCTGGCAAGCGTTAAGGCAGCGCAAGTTACTCTACGAATACGCCGCCTGATTCAACCTTTTTCTCCAGCAGTTTGCGTTTGGCGTCAAATTTCAACCCGACTTCAATCTGTTGGTAACACAGGTTTTTTCCGTCACCCATTAAGACCTTGCGGCAGTAGAACCGATCGCCGCCTTCCTCATATTCCACACTCAGGTCATTATCCACATCCACCCGGCCTTCGACCAGCTCCCCACAGCGCAGGCATTTAACATTGAATACATAGTATTCCTTCTTGCCAGAGCGAGCCTTGCTGCCGCCAAATAATTTTTGAAAAAAGCCCATCCCGACTCCCGTGGTATTAGGTGGTATTAGTAGGTGGTATTAGTAGGTGGTATTAGATTGAAGGCCATAATAAAAAGCGCAGGGGTTCTGGCTGCCATTATGGTACCCGGTTTTGCACTGGCATTGAAACTGGCAGCCTGTTGCTTAGCCCTGCAGGATCGCGTCAATTGCGTCCAACTCTTCTTGCGAGAATGAAAGGTTGTTCAGCGCATCCAGGTTGTCGTCCAACTGTGTCACGCTGCTCGCGCCAATCAGCGCCGAAGTGACCTGAGATTTGCGCAGTACCCAGGCAATGGCCATCTGGGATAGTTTTTGGCCGCGTTTTTGCGCCATATCATTTAATAAGTGGATTCGGCTGAGATTGCCCTCAACCTCGGCGGGTGTCAGCCAGACGCGTTCAGTTTTGGTGGCGCGCGCGCCGGCAGGGATACCGTTCAGATAACGCCCGGTCAACTGGCCCTGAGCCAGAGGAGAAAACACGATCGCGCCGATGCCTTCCTGGTCCAGCACATCCAACAAGCCATCCTCGACCCAGCGATCGAACATATTATAGGAAGGCTGGTGGATCAGGCAGGGTGTGCCCATCTGACGTAGGATCTGAGCCGCCTCCTGGGTTTGTTCTGGAGAATAGGAAGAGATCCCAACGTAGAGCGCTTTTCCCTGGCGTACGGCGGTATCCAGCGCAGACATGGTTTCTTCCATCGGCGTCTCAGGATCGGGGCGGTGGCTGTAAAAAATATCGACGTATTCGAGCCCCATGCGTTTGAGCGATTGGTCAAGGCTGGCCAACATGTATTTGCGAGAACCCCATTCACCGTACGGCCCGGGCCACATATCGTAACCGGCTTTGGTTGAGATGATCAGTTCATCACGATAAGGGTGGAGATCCTTTTTCATGATCTGTCCAAAAGTATCCTCGGCTGATCCGGGCGGAGGACCGTAGTTGTTGGCCAGATCGAAGTGGGTCACGCCGCGATCGAAGGCGCGGCGTGCCATTGCCCGACCATTTTCAAACGGGTCGAGACTGCCAAAGTTGTACCATAGACCGAGCGATATCAGCGGCAGTTTTAGCCCGCTGTGACCGGTGCGTTTGTAAACCATGCTGCTGTAACGGTTGTCAGATGCGTTGTACGGCATTTTCTCTCCAGGTTAGCGATTGTGAATCCAATATGGAAACATCATAATACCAGCGGCCTTTTTGCACAAGCCGCTCGGGGACACCTTTAAAACAGGTCTCCCACTCTGACACAGCGCAAGTAATAAAATGTGATTTCAAAGAGCGGATGCAAAAAACAGGTTAACTTTCGCAAACAAGCCCGCCAGAAAATTATGCATGCCGAAAGCCTGTTTGCCAATATAGCGCATTGATATTTCCATTTCGCTGTGAGTATTTTAAATTCTGTGTAATTACAAAAATCACCCGTATCTACTCTAAAACCCTATAAATGTCTAATTCTCTCATGCCGTTTTAAGGTTATAATGGTTTTGTTAAAATCAGGTGGTTTTTGTTTTCTTTTCATAAAAGACCAATTTCGGCGTAAAACAGCCAGCAGTCAATAAAAACCTTCATCTTTAGAAAGGGTAACTCATTGAACAGGATTTTTTCTCTTTTGCCCAACTCCCGTCAACTGACCCGCATCATATTGGTGCTGGGCCTCTGCCTGGTTTTGGGCTCGCTGGGTTTTGGCGCCTATTATTATTCGCAGCGATATATGTCACCTGTCAAGAAAGTTTCACCTGACGATCAGGCTCTCATCGACCTGGGGAATGCTGTTCGCAAGGACCCCACCGATGTGCAGAGCCGCGCCAAGCTGGCCGAGACTTACCTGCTTAACCGCCGTTTCGATGAAGCCATTGCCCAATCCAACAAGATCCTGGAAGCCTACCCGGAAAATGAAAGCGCAATGCTGACCCTGGGCGTGGCTTATATTTATACCCAGAAGTTCACACAAGCTATTCCTCCCCTGGAAAAATTCATCAGTATTCGTGAAAAAGGTCAGATGCCTAACCTGGATACCTCGCTCGAATCGGCCCTATACTTCTCAGGTATGGCCTATATCGAGACTGATCAGGCCGAAAAAGGCGTGACTGTGCTGAGCCGCGCCCTGGGTATGAACGCCACCGATGCTGATGCAACCTATCAACTTGGGCGTGCCTATGCCAGATCCGGCAAACATGAACAAGCCATCCACACCTTTGAGATCGCAACCCTGTTCGTGCCTGATTACACAGCCGCCTACCAGGGCATGCTCGACAGCTACCTGGTGTTGAAAGATCAGACCAGGGCCAGTTACGCGCGCGGTATGGTAGCTTATTCGATCAAGGATTACCAGACCGCCACATCTGAACTGGAACGGGTTGTCCTCGCACTGCCGGATTTCGTGCCCGCCTATATCGGCCTGGGCATGTCTTATGAAGCCCTGGGTGACCTTGACAAAGCCGCGCAAAATGCAAAAAAGGCCCTTGAACTTGACCCGCAAAACCCCACTGCGCAGCGCGTTGCAGATGAAATTCAAAGCGTAAAATAGGTAGAGACGCAGCATGTCTGATGATCCCGAACTTGAAACCCCCGACTCGCCGGATGACGAGGATCGCGAACTAACCCTTGATGAACAGCGCGAGGAAGATGACAGTCGAAAACGGCTGTTGCTTTTAATCCTGCTGCTGCTTGCATTGTGCTGCGGCTTGCTCATTGTAGCGACAAGATTCCTGGTCAAACCGGCGCCTCTGCCCGAAATTATTCCTATTGCCAACGTCAGCTACCCGCCTCACTATCTCTTTTCGATTTATAACCTTGCCGAACCGGTTGGTGTGGCGCTTTCGCCAGATGGCAGCAAGATCTACGTAGTTGAAGTCGGTGGGCAGCGCAAGATCAAAATCTTGACCCGCAAAGGCGACCTGATCTCCAGCTTTGAACCACCTCATCTGTCCGCCAGTGAAAAGGGATTGTCTTATATTGCCGTCAATCCAGTTGATGGGCGCGTCTTTGTCACTGATCGCACCCAGGGCGTGATTTACGTCTTTGATGCGGATGGAAAATACCTGGATAGTATCCTTTCACCGGATCAGACCCTGAAAGGCTTTATTGCCAAGCAGATCAATGGCGATGTACCCGATGGCACACGTTTTTTTTACAGTTTCATGGCGCGCAAGGCGCTCTACGTTCTGCCCGGGCAATTGGAGAAACTGGTTGACCTGAACACAGGCGACAAGTGGGCACCTATTGGCGTGCGCTTCGACCAGTCTGGAAACCTGCTGGTCACGGATGCCTTAGCCGACACCCACCGGGTGCAAATCTTTTCGTCCAGCCTGATTGGCAGCCCCGATTATTGGAAAAAATGGCTTCCCAGCCAGGTGTTTGGTGCGCGTGGAAATGAAAATGGCCAGTTTCTCTATCCAAACGTGGCTGTGGTTGACAGCCGTGGGCGCATTTATGTTTCGGATGGTAATAACAGCCGGGTCTCGGTGTGGGGTTCTGATGGTCAGTACCTGAACCAGTTTGGGGTTGGCACCGGTGATTTCAGCCTCAACCTGCCGCGCGGCATGTGGATGGACGAGAAGGATCGCCTGTATGTCGTCGATGCCGTCGGACAATTCGTAAAAGTTTTTGATGTCTCCGGCAGCGAGCCTCACTTCATGTATTCTTTTGGCGATTTTGGTATTGATGATGGATTGTTCAATTATCCCACCGATATCGTCATGGATAAAACCGGCTGGTTGTTTATCGCCGACCGTGAAAACAATCGTATTCAAATATGGTCTTATTAAACCGTATTAATCAAAGGAGGTGACTGATTATTGAAGAATAAAAAAGGAATCTTCCGTTTTAGCGCGCGCGAATATGTTTTGAAGGAGAATGAACCATGAAAAAAATGCTTTTCACCCTTGTGCTGGTCT
>CAIMZS010000301.1 GCA_903846015.1 uncultured Anaerolineae bacterium
ACCGTCTTTCGGCGGTTTATCGGCACTTTATCGGCGGAATAACGGCGGTTTCAAAAACCTGTAATAGAAAAGACCCTCCAAGATATCTTCGGGGGTCTTTTCGTTTTAAGGAGTTCAGCATGCTCGAATTTTCAGAACAAGACTATTGCTAGAACATATATTCTATGATACACTTGCGAAGTAATATACGATCACCCCCTAGACACTCCTAGACACTCCTAGACACTCCTAGAGCAGCAAGAACAACTGACAGGTCATTGTCGTAGTTTGGCAATGACGTTTGCGTTCCAGGAGTGTCATGAAACATATCGTTGTTTTAAATCTTACCGGCGATAGACTCGACTCAAGTTTTTCACTTGTCGCCGAAATGAAGGGCGCAACCATATCCGCAGGGTGGAAAGATGGTGCGCCGCCGAGCGTCAGCAATCCCTCCAATTCAATCATCGCCCAAAAAGTAGCCATTCCAGCGATTTCCAATTTACTCGCCGAGAGCCTGTACGGATTCTCGCCCGAAGAATTGGTGTCGCTGGAATTTGTTGTTGTAGGGGGGGATGAGGCGCTCAAACACTGGCTCGCGTACTTTTGCGGCCGGTGGAATATTGCTTTAACGTTCTGGTACGAACGCTCCAGGAATCTGTGGGCCATGAACAGATCAAGCCTGGAGACAATTCCCTATTCTCAATTCCCAACCAATCCAATTAATCATGCTCGCAGGGCAAATTCCCTGCAGCACACAAAAAAAAAGGAGAAACCCCATGTCTGTAAAATTTAATAGCTTCTGCGAACTCGATGTTGTTGGCACCGTCACCAGGGATCCGGAAATGAAATACACGCCTGAAGGCAAGGCTGTAACAACTTTCGATGTGGCCTACAACGAGTATGTTGGCAAGTCCGATGACCAGGCCAGCGCAACCGTCCCGATGTGGATTCGCCTGACCGCCTGGGAAAAGGATGCTGAAACCCTGAACAGCCACCTGCACAAGGGCGATACCCTGCATGCCAAGTGCCGCATCCGGTTCGATCATGCCACCGGCAACCCGCGCATGTACCAACGCTCGGATGGCACCATCGCTACATCCTACGAAGCCAGCATCAAGGAATGCACCGTCATTTCCAAGAACAAGAACGGCGCGAATGGCAATGGTGGTGGTGACTTTGAACCCCAACCCCAAGGCCAACAGTTCGTTCCCCAGCCCCAGGCTCCTCAAGCCCAGCAGTTCGTTCCTCAGCAGCCCCAGGCTCAGCCTCAGCAGCAGTTTGTTCCCCAACAGCCTGCTCCGCAACCCCAGTATCAGCAGCCTGTGAATCAGCCGCAGCCTCAACAGTTCAATCCGCCGCAGGGTCAGCAGTTCAATCAGCCCCAACAGCCACAGCAGCAGGCTCCCCAACAACAGCAGCCTGGTCGGTTCACCGTTCCCCAACAACAGGCTCGCCAGAACCCGAACCGCTCATGGTAATTGTCAGCAATTTGGGGAGGGCAATTCTGCCTCCCCTCAATCCTATTTTCCCTCGGAGGAATTTGCAATGAGAAATATCGAAAAAGATGTGTACAAAGACATCTGGATGCAGTCTCAGGATCATGCGCATTGCCTGGCATGGCTCATGCTCATCATCAGCACCTGTGATGACCAGGGACGGTTCGAAATGCATCCGTCAAGGCTGCGCGCCCGCCTGTTTTTTGGAGACCCAAAAATCACCGATGATTACATCAAGAGCGTCATCAACGATTTCGTGTCTGCGAAGAAGGTTGTTCAATACGAAGTCGATGGAAAGCTGTATTGCCAGATCGTTAACTGGTGGAAATATCAGCAAAAGTCATCCCATATGACAGTAAGTAAATTCCCTGCTCCAAAAAACTGGATTGATCGTTTCTATTACACCGGAAAAGGCCGCAAGCCCATCAAAAGTCTTTACTGGGAAGAGGGGCTTGCGGGATTTGTCGACCCGGATCTCTTGCCAGACAAGTCAAAACCACCTGTCAATCCTTAGTTGTTGCTACTGTCGTGCCCGCTGTCGTCAGTGATGGCAACACTGCTGACGACAGGGGTTCGACTAAGATGATGTTAATTAAGATGTTAAAGAGAACGTCAAAGAAAATGATAAGGATAATGATTACAGGACTGCTGCGCAGCTTGCAAAGCGCAAAGAACAAGGGCGCGCTTTGCAATGGCGGTCAGGGTCAAAAACCAGATCAAAAACACC
>CAIMZS010000302.1 GCA_903846015.1 uncultured Anaerolineae bacterium
AAGCATGTCATAAATATTATTGTTTATCTTGACAAGCTTGGTAAATAAAGATAATATTAACATAATATATCAGATAATGTTGATGATTTTACCAAATATTCTCACCGTGGGCTAGAGTTTGGGTGTCCGATTTCAAAAAAACACCCCAAAATACTGTCCAAGTGGCGAGACTATAACGAATTCATGCTTTTATCCCTCTTGGGTAAAGAGAATCGTCGGAAAATTCTCGCAATGAGAACTGTGGTGATTTTATTCTCAATTTATGTCAAATCAAAAAAAGAGAGGCAACAAGGAGGAAGCTATTATTTATTAAAAACTTACTGATCAAAATAAAAACCTATTCTTTCGAAGATATCTTTATCACAAGTCAGGGAACAAATTATGAGAAAAATTATTGCTCAAGGATTGTTTGTTAGTTTGATAGTTTTAGTTGTTCTAACGGGCTGCTCTTCTACTGCCGCACCAGCGATAAGTGTGGAGAGTGCCTGGGGCAGACCATCGGCAACAATGCCAACCGCTGGTGGCTTATACATGATAATCAAGAACACCGGTAACGCCCCAGACAAACTGCTTTCCGGCACGAGCACAGCCTGTGGATCCATTGAAGTTCACAAAATGGTCATGAAGGCTGATGGCACCATGGGTATGAACCTGGTTGACCAGCCTCTCGAAATTCCTGCTGAGGGTCAAGTTGAGCTTAAGGTTGGCGGATTACATATCATGTGTATTATGAAAAACGACAAGTTTGTGGTTGGCGATAAAATCGATCTGACCCTCAAATTTGAGAATTCTGGCGAAAAATCGGTCTCGGTCGAATTGCGACCGGAGTAAATTAGAACACAACCAGGCAAGCCAGATATTTTTCATTCTAAAAAAAACGCCATTTAAACAGCTTCAGCAAAATTAACTGAAGCTGTTTAAATGGTTATTCTTAAATTGGATACAAAAATGCAAATCCGGGCTTGGTTGAATATCAAATCGTGGATCTATGAACAATAAATGCATAACCCCCAATCCCATCACAAAGCTAATCTTTTCCATTACATAAATCACTACCGAAAAAATATTTAGTCATATATAATCTACTTGGTGAAAATATTCAAGATATACTTTATTACCATACAGCAATTGTATACAGATTAAGGATTTAACGATTACCTTATTCACTGAAAATTTCTTAGTCAAAAAATCTTCAACTTGGAATGATCGAATTCTTTCGAATGAGAGGTTGACTTGAAAAAAACTTTTCGCGTTCCTGATATGGAATGTCCAAACTGTGCCATGCACCTCGAGGGGCTGGAAGACGAACTCCCTGGCATACGACAAATTAACGCTAGTTATAAAAAACAGATCATGGAAGTAGAATTCGATGAAAGCAAGCTTTCCATCGAACAAATCATCACCGCAGCCAATTTACTTGGCTATCACCCCGAAAATATATCCAAATAATTGTTCTTTTGTTCAATTATTAACCAACATTTACCAGGCAAGGTAAACATGACTGAATTAAAAAATATCACTATGCCTGTCACCGGCATGACTTGCGCCAATTGCGCCGCAGCGATTGAACGTAATGTGCGCAAGCTGCCCGGTATTAGTATTGCAAACGTTAACTTGGCCAGCGAAAAACTCACCGTTTCTTTTGATCCGGCACAACTTACCGAAAATGGCATCATTGAAAAGATTGAAAAAATCGGCTATGGCGTTGCTATCGGAAAAGCTGAATTGCCCGTTACCGGGCTGCGCGATAATTCGGATGCACTTGCCCTGGAAAAATTGCTCGCAAGGCAAAATGGGGTACTCGCTGCCGGTGTAAGCTATGGGACTGAACGAATCACGATCAGCTATATCCCAGGCATGAACAGCATATCAGAACTGGCCAGCCTGATTCGCAAAGCAGGGTATGACCTTGTTCAATTAAGCGATGCTGAAGAACTTGAGGATGTGGAAGCCAAAATCCGTATGCAGGAAACCAACCGGCAAAAGCGCCTGCTAATCATCGGTTTAATTTTAACAACACCGCTGATGATCTTCAGCATGTCGCGCGATTTTGGATTAGTGGGTTTCAAATACGAACAATTCGCCATGCTTATTCCTGCCACAATCGTTCAATTCTATGTGGGCTGGCAGTATTACGTAGGAGCATACAAAAGCCTTCGATCGGGCGGCGCCAACATGGATGTTTTAATCGCCCTAGGCTCATCGGTAGCTTATTTCTTCAGCCTCGGTGTTACTCTGGGAATCATCTACAGTGCCAATGTTTATTTTGAAACATCATCAGTGATCATCACTTTGATTATGCTCGGAAAATTCCTTGAGTCACGCGCCAAGGGAAGAACATCTGAAGCATTGAAAGCCCTGATGGGGCTGCGTGCCAAAACAGCACGAGTAATAAGAGAAGGTGTTGAGACCGAAATCAATATTGAAAAGGTGATAGTCGGAGATATTGTCCTCGTCCGGCCAGGTGAAAAAGTACCCGTTGACGGAATCATCAGTGACGGGCGGTCTGCAATGGACGAATCCATGATCACTGGTGAGTCAATGCCCATCAGTAAAGGGCCAGGTGATGAGGTCATTGGCGCTACTATTAACAAGGAAGGTCTGATTAAGTTCGAAGCAACCAAGGTTGGAAAAAACACAACCCTCGCCCAAATTGTGCGCCTCGTTCAAGAAGCCCAGGGTAGCAAGGCGCCCATCCAAAAACTAACCGATCAAATCAGTGGTTATTTTGTCCCGACAGTCGTAGGAATTGCTGTCCTGACATTTATTTGTTGGTTGGCTTTTGCGCACGCCGAATGGACCGGCGCCATGATCAATGCAGTGGCGGTTTTAGTGATCGCTTGCCCTTGCGCTCTTGGGCTTGCCACACCCACAGCAATCATGGTCGGTACTACCAAGGGAGCCGAAAACGGTATCCTCTTTAAGAACAGCGAAACCTTGGAACGCGCTGGTCACGTTAATATCGTTGTCCTTGATAAAACAGGCACCATTACACTTGGCGAGCCATCGGTCACAGATGTTATTTCCTCGGCTGGCTCTAAAGCCAATCACGTTCTTTACCTTGCTGCCAGCGCAGAATACGGTTCTGAACATCCTTTGGGGCGAGCAATAGTGCGAGCCGGCAAAGAGAAAGGTATTTCACTGGTTGAGCCAACCCAATTCAAAGCTGTCAGCGGCTTTGGCATCAGAGCTACGGTAAAAGACAGTGCTGTCATCATTGGCAATCCTCGCCTGATGCAAAACGAAAATATCAACATTTCAAATCTGCAAAAAAATATCTCCCGGCTACAATCCGAAGGTAAGACCGTGATGATTGTGACAGAACGCCCGGCCAACAGCGAACAGCCCGCCGCCCCAATTGGGTTGGTTGCTGTTGCTGATACAGTCAAACCCGATTCCCGTCAAGCAATTGAAGACATGCGAAAGCTGGGTCTTGATGTGATTATGATTACTGGAGATAACCGAAGTACAGCCGAGGCCATCGCCAGGCAAGTGGGAATTAAACGTGTTCTAGCCGAGGTTTTACCGCGTGACAAAGCTGCAGAAGTGAAAAAACTTCAGGCCCACCAGGTTGTCGCCATGGTAGGAGATGGTATCAACGATGCACCCGCCCTTGCCCAAGCAGATGTCGGTATTGCCATTGGCACCGGCACCGATGTTGCCATGGCAGCTGCAGGAATCACATTAATTGGTGGAAACCTGCGCGGTGTAGGATATGCGATTTCACTTTCTCGTGGAACTCTACAAACAATCCTTCAAAATTTATTCTGGGCCTTCTTCTACAATGTTTTTCTAATCCCAATCGCAGCATTTGGCCTTCTCATGCCAATGATCGCAGCCGGGGCCATGGCCTTCAGTTCGATATTTGTTGTTACCAATAGTCTGCGGCTGCGAGGCTATAAAGTTCAAGCCATCCAACTACCGAAACCGCTTTGGCGCCAACTGGCTGAACTTGCCCCCCATCTGGCTCTACCGGCGACCGCTCTCATTTTTTTGATTGCTCTTTCGGTCGGTTGGCTAAAACCAGTTCGCGCAAGCCAGGATATTGGAACTGTTCAAAATCTGACATCCTACCGCATTTTCATCGACCAGAAACAACCCATCAAAACCGGCAGTTCCACACCGCTCGATATCAAGATCCTTGATCAGTTCGGGAATCGATTCACTGATTTTGAATTGAATAATTATTACAAATCGATCTATTATGCTCACCTTGCGATTGTTTCCCGTGATCTGTCATCCTTAACATCCACCCCTTTATTGCTCGATCCCTACCGAGTTTCAAAAATGCAGCCGGGTGGTTCAACCGGCATGGGTGGAGGCATGGGCGGAGGCAGTAATAATACTGGTTATTCCAATGTCCCAGTATCTTTCGAAAACCTTGTGCTTCAACCCGAAATTATTTTCCCGATGAATGGTCAGTATGTTGCCTTCGTTGAATTTTGGCCCCAAGGAGGCGATGAGGTAGTACTAACCTATCCCATTGCAGTAGGGTCTACCTCAACATCATACGCGATCCTTACCCCGGATACCGATTTTTCCCGACAAGTGGGAAACCTGACTGTGACCATGAAACCCGATGGCCCCTTGCAATCCGGTCAGTATAATTACATCGGATTTGAAGCTCGTGATGGCCAGGGCCAGATCCAATCCCAGCAAATAGCGCAACTTTCAGGCAGCCATGTTGGCCTTTACATCGTGGATGAAGCCGCCACCACTTTTATAAAACCAGATTTTATCAAGCGCAACGACTTGCAGTTTTCGGTATGGTTCCAGAAACCAGGTCGTTATAAAGCCTGGTTCGAATTCACATCCGAAAATGCCATACAACAAATTTCGTTTGTTTTTGAAGTAAAGTAGAAATCACTTGCGCTCCACGCAAAGCGCATTTTGCGTGGAAATTACCTGAATCAAATAATATGCTTTGCAACACAAAAACGATATTTTGGAGAATGGACTTGAAGAACCACTCACTTTATATTACGGCTCTCCTGATGACCGGTTTTATATTTGTTTCCTGCACCGGACAATCTTCGCCAACCTCAAAATCCCCATCCGATGCCAACCCGGCACCAATTGCGATCCGAATTGGCGTGGATCCTAACCTGATACCCTTCGAATCGTTGGATAGTATAAAAAACGAATTGGTTGGATTCGATATCGACGTTATCAAAGCCATCGGCGTAAAAACCAACATCCCAATTGATCTTATCAAAGTCAAGACCGGTTTCAAAAAAGTTCTTTCTTCGGTCGAAAATTGCGATCTTGATGCAGGAATCTCAGCCATTCCCATCTCGGAGAATCTTAATCAAAAAATGGATTTTTCGGATGCCTATTATTCATCGACACAAGTTCTGGTTGTCAAAAAAGGCAATATAAAGATTTCAGGAGTGGATACATTATCCGGTATGGTCATCGGCACCGAATCCGGCTCATCCAGTCAGGCAGAAGTAGAGAAGTTGCTAATAGACCAGTCAAAGCTTTTTGATACTTTTTATTTAGCCTTCGAAGCTCTGATCAGTGGGAATATTGATGCTGTGATTGCTGACAAGCCACGAGCATCACTCTATGTAAAATTAAAGCCCAACAACATTAAGATTGTTGGGAGTGAACTTGGTATTCTCAATTATGGGATAGCCGTCTGTAAAAATAAACCAGATCTATTGCAACAATTAAACCAAGGGCTGGCCTCCATCAAAGCAGATGGCACTCTCGGAAATTTAAAGAAAAAGTGGTTTTCTGCCGATTCTCCTTAATAAGCAACGATTATCAAAAATAGCTTGAGCTTTACTCCTAAATATTCAGCTAAACCATGAACCCCAACCAGGCTTATGGTTGGGGGTTCATGGTTATTGTCGATGCAAAATTATTGCTAGTCTTATTCACCTGCCCACTTGCGCACATGTCGCATCATGAGAAAATACTTTTATCCGGCATATTTCTCGAACACCTGTTTCATGGTAAACTTCCCCAACCAGATAGAGATCCAATTTACGTTGATCATCCAGTCAAGTACTTCTGGTTATTCACTCGCTAATATCATCCAAAACAGAATACGGAAAATTGGAACACTTTATGACATCCATCGTCTCCATAGATATCGAAACAACTGGCCTTGATAACGTCAGGGATAGCATTATCGAAATTGGCGCGGTACGTTTTAATGGTCACCGCGTAGAAGATGAATGGTCAACACTTATTAACCCCAACAGGCACATCCCCGAAAATATTACCAACCTCACCGGCATCGATGACGCCATGGTACGCCAGGCCCCACATTTACAGGATGTGATCAATGATCTCGCCGAGTTCGTTGGTGAGTCACCCGTGTTGGGCCAAAATGTTCGATTTGACTTGGGTTTTCTTCAAAAACAACGAATCTTGCTTTTAAACAAAGTCCTCGACACCTATGAAATGGCTTCTGTACTGCTCCCCAGAGCCAGCCGGTATAACCTTGGAGCACTTGGCCAGCTTCTAGGAATACCACTCCCCGCTACCCACCGCGCCCTCGATGATGCCCGCGTTACTCATGGAGTCTATGTCCGCCTTAACGAAATGGCCCAGGACCTTCCGCTTGAACTCTTGGCAGAGATCGTCCGAAATGGGGAACCTCTGGAATGGGATGGAAATTTCGCTTTCCAAAACGCGCTGCGACAGCGATCACGCGAACAGGTCAAGAGCAAAAACGTCAGAGCGCAAAACGATGACGGCCCTTTTTTTGGCGAGCAGGATCGCATTCGGAAAGTACCCACACTGACTCCCGTAACAGAACCAATCGCACTTGACCCTGATGAAGTAGCATCCATCCTGGAATACGGTGGTCCGTTTTCTCGCTACTTTGACTCTTATGAACAACGACCCGAACAGGTTGAAATGCTGCGAGCCGTCACAAATGCGCTTTCATTTAATGGGCACTTAATGGTTGAAGCTGGCACAGGGGTAGGAAAATCCTTTGCCTACCTCGTACCGGCAGCACTTTTCGCCATCCAAAATAACACCCGTGTAGTGATATCAACAAATACCATCAATCTGCAAGATCAACTTATTCAAAAAGACATTCCCAGTGTACGCGAGGCCCTCGGAATCAATCTCCATGCTGCCGTGCTCAAGGGACGCTCCAATTACTTATGCCCGCGCAGGCTGGAAATCATGCGCCACAGCGGACCAAACACTCTGGATGAGATGCGCGTGCTTTCAAAAATTCTTGTGTGGAGTTGGAACGGGGCTAGCGGTGACCGCAACGATCTCACATTAAATAGGCCCGCCGAAAAAGATGCCTGGATGAAGCTATCAGCAGAAGACGATGCGTGTTCATCTGAAAACTGTGCCGGGCGCATGGGCGGCGCATGTCCATTTTTCAAAGCCAAACAGGCTGCCCAAAGTTCTCATATTCTTATCGTCAACCATGCCCTTTTACTTTCGGATGTCGCCACCGGGAGCAAAGTATTGCCGGACTACCAATACCTGGTCGTCGATGAAGCCCATCACCTGGAGAGCGCCACAACTGGTGCGCTTTCTTTCAAACTTTCACAAAATGATTTTGAACGGATTCTTAAGGAAGTTGGAGGGGCCACAGGAGGAGTACTCGGACATATCCTGTCCATAACACGTAGTGTGGTTCGCCCAACAGATTATGCTGCTTTGGCGCTGATCGTCAACCGAGCCAGCGAGACAGCATTCAGGCTGGATAGTTACGGCAGGGATTTTTTCTATTCAATAAGTGAATTCATAAGCATCCAACGCCAGGGAAAACCCAGCAGCCAATATGCGTACCAGGAACGCATTCTCCCATCCAGCCGAACCCTTCCAGGATGGGAGAACGTGGAGATTAATTGGGGCACTGCCGGTGAAACCATGATTCTACTTATTAATGGGGTTAGCGAACTATACAAAACCGCCGCTGATCTATACGCAGATGGAGTTGATGAACTGGAAGATTCGATGGGAAGTCTTGGTAACCTGCTCCGTCGCCTTAAAGAAGCCGAAGCTGCCATTAGCGGCATGATCAACAAACCATCTCCAAGTACAATCTACTGGATCGAAGTTCAACCAATGAACAACCGACTCACCTTAAACACTGCTCCCCTGAGAGTTGGCCCTCTGATCGAAAAATATTTATGGCACGAAAAATCGTGTGTGATACTCACTTCGGCCACCCTGACAGCTGCCGGCGACTTCACCTATTTACGGAATTTACTACTGGCCGATGAAGCCGATGAGCTAACCCTGGGATCCCCGTTTGACTACGAAAATTCCGCATTACTCTATCTCGCAAACGATGTGCCAGAACCAAACGCCCCAGGGTATGAGGCCGCTGTCAATCGTGCAATCATCCAAACTGCGCTCGCAACCGGTGGAAAGATGCTCGTGCTTTTTACCAGCTATGCGCAATTAAAACGATCATCCCAGGCTATCGTTCGCAATCTTGGACAGAATGATATTCAGGTTTACGAACAAGGCGAGGGTGCCAGCCCAGCCTCACTTCTTGAAGCCTTCAAGAGCAGCCCACGCGCTGTCTTATTAGGAACTCGCTCTTTTTGGGAGGGTGTAGATGTGCAAGGCGATGCACTCTCGGTGGTGTTCATTACCAAAATCCCATTTGAAGTTCCTTCAGACCCGCTAGTAGCGGCCAGATCTGAAACATTTGAGAATCCATTCAATGAATACCAAGTACCAGAGGCTATCCTTAAATTCCGTCAGGGCTTTGGCCGCCTCATCCGATCTGCCTCAGACAGAGGCGTTGTCGTCATTCTGGATAAGCGCGTGCTTTCCAAGCAGTATGGACGATTATTTATTGAAAGCCTTCCGCACTGTACTACCCGTCAAGCTCCACTGAACGATTTACCTAAACACGCTGCACAATGGTTAAACACATAAAAAGAAGGCGCCGTTTCCGGCGCCCTCTTTTTAGATCAGGACTTATTCGCTTCGCTTCTTTCGATATGAGCCATGGGGTGATCACCCTCCGAATAATCGGAAATAATGACCAACGCATTGGTTACGAAACCTCCTGGGTTTCTCCAACGATGTTTTAATTGAGCCTCAAAAAGCAGGCTGTCGCCATCCTGCAAATTGTAAAGCTGGCCTTCCACCTGATATTCTAATTGTCCACGCATGCAATACACAAATTCATGCCCACTGTGAATTATATTATTAGGGCCACTGCTCGCGCCACTTTCCAAGGTGAGCATAAAAGGCATAGATCTACCTGTAAATTGTTCACCACCCAGGCCTTCCCACAACCCGCGCAAAAAAGGCAACCGAGCACGTTCATCGGCCTTAAGAAATACTACCTTCTTACGAGTTTCATCCGGTCCAAAAAAATCTGTGACCGGTACTTTGAGTGCATCCGCTATACGATATAAAGTCGACACAGATGGGGATGTTTTTCCGCGTTCGATCATGCTTAGTGCATTTGCAGAAAGCCCACTCATCGTTGCGAGAGTTCGCATGGACACTTTACGAGCCTCACGCAATTGTCGCAAACGATTTCCGACATCGATTGAAACAGCCCGTCTTGTTAAGGTGACCATATCCCATTTTCTCCTATAAGTTAGATAGCTCAGTGTATCACAAATTAGGTAATATTAGGGGTATTTTTTTCATAAAGCTAGTTGTAGTGTATTGGGCAATGCGACCATGCCCGTGTTATTATTCATTATCATCCTGCTTTTTAGATATAATAAACATGGAACCCATTTTATGCCAAACTCCACCTCCATCTTTCGCCGTCATATCTTCTTACCACAAGACCACGGCTCATGGGTCTTCATTTTATGCCCCCTAAGCATAGGCTTATTTACGGCCAGACAATTTTCTGCTGCATCCATGGCCTTGGTGGTAACGGCTATGGCCGCCTTTCTTATTCGCCAGCCTGTCACAATCGCCATCAAAGCGTATTCAGGCCGTCGCCCAAGAACCGACTTGCCAGCAGCGCGCTTCTGGATGATCATTTACGGAACGGTCCTCATACTTTCAGTAGCAGAGCTGATAACCCTCGGTGATATATATATCCTTTTATTGGGGATACCTGCCGCCCCAATCTTTGCCTGGCACCTTTGGTTAATCAGTCGCCGCGAAGAACGCCGCCAGGCTGGAATAGAGATACTTGCCACAGGTGTGCTTGCGTTGGCCGCTCCTGCAGCCTTTTGGATCGGCAGAAATGGCTACCAACCCTTGGGATGGGTTTTATGGATCCTGACCTGGTTCCAATCTGGCGCAAGCATTACGTATGCTTATTTACGCCTTGAACAGCGCGAATGGAAGTCCAACCCGGACCATTCCACCCGTTTCAAAGCTGCCAAATGGGCCGTCACCTATTCATTCTTCAACCTGATATTTACCCTTACACTCTGCGTAATGCAAGTCATACCAGTGCTGATCTGGCTTCCTTTCCTTATCCAGGCGCTGGAAACAATTTGGGGCACGTTCAATCCCGCCATCGGTGCCAAGCCTGTCCAAGTCGGAACGCGGCAGTTATTTATCACCCTAATATTTACTTTCTTGTTCATCATTCTCTGGAGATAAACATGCACGAAAAAGAGTGGGTTACTTTAATGGAAGTCTTTGACCGTCTCGAAGCAGAAATCCTGAAGGAAGCCCTTGAAGCCCAAGGCATACCTGCACAGTTATTTCAAGAGGGCATATCGCACTATCTTTACCCAGGGCGGGGCCCAATGGGGAGGATCGAAGTTTGTGTGCCACGCCAAAGACTCCAAGAAGCATCCACATGGTTGGATGCCTACAACAATGATGATCTTCGCGACGAAAGTACCCAAGAATTTGAAGCCGATGAGGATTTGCCATCAGAATTGGAATGATTACCAATTTTCATCCAATATAAAAATTATGCCTGCGCAAATGCCCCCTGGAAATAACAATGGATATTTTTTTTGAAATTCACAGAGATCTGCCACGAGAAGGACCAGGTGACGACAAGTCAACTCGTCAGGCGCTTTCGTTCATAAGAAACCTACCGCCCAAACCTATGATATTGGATATTGGTTGTGGACCCGGACAGCAAACTCTCGTCCTCGCGCAAAATACAACAGGCAAAATCATCGCGATTGACACTCACCAGCCTTTTCTGGATCATCTCCAACGCCAGGCGCAGAGCAGCGGCTTTTCAAATCGCATCGCAATAGCCAATGAAACAATGTTTTCCTTACCATTTCCACAGCCATACTTTGACCTGATATGGTCAGAAGGCGCCATTTATATTATCGGGGTTGAACAGGGTTTGCGCTCTTGGCGGAACCTGCTCAACCCTGGTGGATACATTGCCATGACAGAACTGTCCTGGTTGAAACCAGATCCCCCGGATGAAGTTCTTACTTATTGGCAAAATAACTATCCGGGAATGGTCAACATCGCCCAAAATTTAAATATCATTAAAACGACCGGATTTCACGAAATCAACCATTTTGTTCTACCAAAATCCAGTTGGTGGGATAATTATTATAGCCCCATCGAAGCGCGCCTGTTAAGCCTGAGGGGAAAGTACTGCAACAACCCACAGGCATTGATGGAAATAAATGCCACCCAAAAAGAGCTGGATATGCACCGAAAATATTCTGATTGGTATGGTTATGTATTTTATATAATACAGTTAAATACCTGAGAACAGCTTTATTCGAAACCCTTTTTTCTCATCAAAAACAAATTTCCAACCCCCAAGCAATCAGGAGACAATCATGGACTTTGGATTAAATGAAGAACAACGCATGTGGCAAAAAGTTGTACACGACTTTGTTACAAGCGAGGTAAAACCAAAAGCCCATGAAGTCGATGAAAACGGCGCATTCAACTGGGAAGCTGTAAGAAAAATGGGCCCCCTCGGCATGCTAGGTCTTTCGATCCCGGAAGAATATGGAGGTTCCGGGGTTGACGCCATCAGTGCTGCAATTGCAATAGAAGAGTTGGGTTGGGGGTGCGGCTCTACAGCCCTTGCAATCGCAGCGCATAACGGACTGGGAACGGCACCCATCACACTTTACGGCTCTCAAGATATGAAAAAACGCTGGTTGCCACTTGTGGCAAGTGGACGCGGCAAACTCGGTGCTCTAGCGCTGACCGAACCTGGGGCAGGGTCAGACCTACAAGGAGGCGTTCGCACAAAAGCTGAAAAGATTGGCAATGAATGGGTGGTCAATGGCAGCAAAATGTGGTGCACGAACGCCAGTATCGCCGAATATATCATCACCCTTGTACGCACCAACCCCGCAGGTGGCTCTCGGTCACTCAGCATGCTGCTGGTCCCAACTAACACGCCTGGATTGATGATCGCACCTGCAGAAAAGAAAATGGGACTTAAGGGCTCTCCCACCCATGCAGTCACATACGAGGATGTGCACATACCACTCGACAATCTGATCGGTGAATACAATCACGGCTTACACCAGACATTAGCTACCCTGGATGGTGGCCGTGTTAGCATTGGAGCCCTTTCGATTGGGTTGGCACAAGCCGCTTACGAAGCGGCAATTGCTTATACGAAAGAACGATTCGCGTTTGGCAAACCGATTGCTGAACATCAGGCCATCCAATTTATGCTGGCAGATGCCGCCCTGGAAATCGAAGCCGCACGGTTCATGGTGTATCGCGCAGCCTGGCTTAAACAAGATGGTAAACCTTACAGCAAAGAAGCCGCAATGGCCAAACTATTCGCCACCGAAATGGCCGAGCGCGTTTGCCGCAATGCTATTCAGATTCACGGCGGATATGGCTACAGCCGTGACTACCCGGTGGAGCGCATCTATCGCGACGCGCGGCTGATGACAATCGGCGAGGGTACCAGCGAAATGCAACGCATTGTCATTGCAAGGCAGTTACTGTTGAATCAGTAATGCTTTTCGCTTTTCCAAAACTAAATAAGAAAAAGCCGGGATTTTTACATCACCGGCATTTTCATTTATTCCTTTTCCACAATCACCCAGGCATTGTAGCCTGCAGTCTCAATTTTTATTTTCGCCCCAGGTGGAAACAAAGCCGCGATTTTCTCAGGAGAAAGAAAATGGCTGCGCATCAATGCCAGCTTCTCAACCACCGCCACAATCTTCACCTGCCATGTGCGCACATCTGGTTCTTCAATTACCAGCCTTCCCCCAGGTTTAAGCGTACGCCACAATTCGCTAACAGTCTCAGACTGGCTCATGACATGATGAAGAGCATCTACCATAATAATTCGCTCAAAAGTTTCATCAGCAAATGGTAATAGCTCCGCCGGGGTGTTTACCCCAATCAAGCCCTTCCCACGCGCCTCAGCCAGCATCCCTATAGAAAAATCCCTGGTTCTAATTGAATTTGTGGTTTTGACAAAAATGAGGCAAAATTAGCAAAAACTCCACCAAGAGAATCGCTAAAATGCCTCAACGACAGTGTACCAAAGAAAAG
>CAIMZS010000303.1 GCA_903846015.1 uncultured Anaerolineae bacterium
GGTTATTAATAAGATTTGAACGTTTTGCGTTGTTATGTTTGGCTGACTTGGCCATATTTATGTTCCTTGCTATTTAAAGTTGGCGATGTGACAGCCTATAACTTCTGATGATAATCGGCCTTCTCACTTATTGCCGTAAAAAGATCATAAATTGTCCATATCGGATTATTTGGCTGGGGATTTTTTATGCCTGTTTTACGATCTTCCAAGGATGCTTTTGATATCATATGTTCAATTAGATTTCCTTACCTTGGTTCTGGTTTATAAAATCGAGGCAGGATATGTTTTGACAGTTTCACTCACGTTATCAGGACCATAAGTAAAATGAATATAACCATTTTTATTTCATCTGTGCATGGCAATGTTTTACAGGATTTGGAATGGCCGGAAAATCATCCGTTAGGTGGTAGTGAAACCGCGGCGCTCAGGCTGGCGCAGGCCTTGATCAGGCTAGGGGAAAATGTGACTATTATGTCAGACACTGAACAACTTGCTGCCCATAGGTGTGATATTTTTATATCACTGCGTGTCTGGCAAGTTTTCCACGGTGGTTTCTACCCTGGCAAACGCAATTATCTCTGGTGCCATGACGACAGTGATCAGCCTTTGGTAAAGCCGTTGGCTGATCTGCAGCTCGCCAAGCCAATTTATGATCGATTGGATGGTGTAATATTACTTTCTCATTATCATCGCCAGCGTTGGATATCTGACTTGAATGTGCCCGTCGACAAGGTTATTATAACCACAAATGGAATCCCTCTCCAGCGCTTCAAACCACACCCCGAAAAACTGGCTGCGCGCAAACCCTGGGCTTATTATTCATCAACCCCATTCCGCGGCCTCGAGCCATTGCTTTTAGCCTGGCCGCATATTTTCCAATATATTCCCGAAGCGCAGTTGCATATCTGCAGTTCAATGAAGGTTTATGATCCTGCTGGAAAAATTGACGAGCAGTACAATGCTTTATATGAAAAGGCGCTAAGTTTACCCGGCGTTTTTTACCATGGTTCTCTAAGCCAAGCTGAACTGCGCAGCGTGTCGCAGCAATGCCGTGTATTGGCATATCCCAGTATTTTTCCCGAAACCAGTTGCATAACTGCGATGGAAGCCATGGCTTCTGGTTGTGTTGTTGTTGCCACCACATTAGGCGCCCTGCCTGAAACAGCATGGCAGAACCCGCTTGTGCCTATTGCTGATGGCTGGCTCAATCTGTGGATGGTGGAAGTTGTCCGGCTTTTAAAGGACAACAAGCATTATCAACGAAAGGCGCTTCAAAATTTGGCGGTTGCCAGGTATTATGATTGGAATCGTGTGGCTGAGGATTGGATCGAATTTCTTAAACGATAAATACTCGCCAAAGGTGTCTAATGGACTATTTGAGTTTGTGTCTGATTTGTAAGGATGAAAATGATTACCTGCCTGAGTGGCTGGATTATCATATTTTGATTGGTGTCGATCGTTTTTATATCTATGATAATGAAAGCAAGGTCAGCCTGCGCGAAAGTCTCAATGATTATATAGAGCGCGGCTGGGTCGTGGTCGTGGATATTCCAGGTAAAGCCATGCAGTTATTTGCTTATGATCACTGCTTGCAAACCTTTGGCCCATTCACCTTTTGGATGGGTTTCATCGATACAGATGAATTCTTGGTGACGAAGACCTGTCTGGATTTGAAAGAGTTGCTTAAAAACTATGAGGACTATGGCGGTTTGGCGGTTAGTTCGTTATTTTTCGGATCCAATGGTCATCACAAGCGTCCTGCTGCCGGACAAATCGTTTCCTATACTCGCCGCACCCACACCACTTTTAAGGAGAATGAGCTTGTCAAAAGCATTATCCAGCCATCCAGGGTGTTGATACCGCGTTCTCCGCATGATTTTGTTTATAAAGAAAACACATGGTGTGTCAATGAAGGCTTGCTGCGGGTGGATTTGCAGCGTTTTCCAAATTATACTGAAAAGATTCAACTCAACCATTATTACTGTCGTTCTGAACGCGAGATTGATCAAAAACTCGGCCGTGGCAACAGTGGGGCCGTTGCTTGGCCACGTAAACGTTTCGATTTGGTAAACAAAATGTCTGAATATGAAGACACGAATATTCTTCAAAATCTTGTTGCCATTTTTGAGAAAGCCGGCATTGATACGCTTGATCTCAATGCCGTGGATTTCGTGGGAAAGATGGCTGGCATCGCGCTTACGCGCATATCAACTCCATTGAATATGGTGCCTCCGAGAGAAGCGCGTAGTTTTCGGCCTGAATTTACTGGTATTGAGCAGCTAAAAGCTCAGATGCGATCCTCAGATAAACAGCAAGTCTGCCAGTTATTGCTGCGAATGTCACAGATGCTTCCACATTTCATTAATCCTTATATCGATCTTTCAGTCAATTACCTGATCTTAAACGACCCAGGAGCATCCTGGCAGGTGTTGACACGCGCCTGGCAGCTGGCCCCTAATACTTATGCAACACTTCTTGGCATGACCTATTATTTTATTAAAACGAATAACTATGAGATGGCTGAAAAGAGCAGCCATCTTATACTGAACATTGCCCCTCACAACCTGATCTGCTTGGGATTTTTGACAGAGGCTCTGCTTGGACTGGGACGATACAGTGAGGCGATTAAAGTGGGTGTGCCGGTAGTTGAGCTTTCTGCCCAGGTGGGTGAGCTGCCAGATTGGCAGGGGGTTTTACTGGTCAAGAAAATGGCTGACTATCTGCTGGAAAATAATGATAATGCCGGGGCTGTGCATCTGTGGGAGGCTGGGGTGCTTTGCCAGCCGGGTGAGGTATATCCAGTGCTTGAACTTGCCAGGACCTTGTTGATAACTGGTGATAAAGCAACCGCCCGCCAACGGCTGGCCCAAGCTCAGAAAATGGATCCGAAAAATCGTGAAGTGCTCGAACTGCTTAAGCAGTTCGAAGTTGGTTCACAGCGGTCTCGCAGACACAGATAATTTACAAAAGGGAGTAAGATGGATTATCTAAGTTTGTGTCTTATTTGCAAGGACGAAAATGATTACCTGCCTGAGTGGTTGGATTACCATTCTTATGGGGGTGGATCGTTTTTATATTTATGATAACGATAGCCAAATCAGCTTGCGTGCGAGCTTGGCTGATTATATCGAGCGCGGCTGGGTGGTGGTGATCGATACCCCTGGGCGGTCCATGCAGTTATACGTCTATGATCACTGCTTACAAACTTTTGGTTCGAACACTTTCTGGTTGGGTTTCATTGATACGGATGAGTTTTTGGTGCCAAAGATAGTCAATGATTTGAAAGAGCTGCTAAAGGGCTACGAAGCTTATGGAGGGCTGGCAGTGAGCTCACTGTTTTTTGGATCCAACGGCCATAGCGAACGCCCCACATCTGGTCAAATTGCTGCTTATACACTGCGCAGCCACTCAACCTTTAAAGAGAATGAACTGGTAAAGTGTATTGTCCAGCCTCGTCTGGTGTTGATGCCAGGCTCCCCCCATGATTTTCTTTACAAAGAAAATGCCTGCTGCGTTAATGAAGCTTTTCTGCGGGTGGACGACCAGCGTTTTCCCAATTATATTGATAAAATCCAACTGAATCATTATTTCTGCCGGTCAACCAGTGAGTTGGATAAAAAGTTGAGACGCGGAAGGCCATCTACTGTCGAAACCTGGCCGCGTAAACGTTTTGATCTGGTCGATCGGATGGCAACTTATTCTGACTTGCTTATTCTCCAAAATTTGGAAATGATCTTTTGGAAAGAAGGCAGCGTTCTTTTTCGTCATCCGACTGCGACTGATAGCCAGCCGGTGGGTCTGGTTGAAAAAATGGCTACCCTGGTGCGCGAGCGCACCAGGGCAAAGCTGCTGCCATCAACCAATACATTCGAGACGTTTAATCTCCGGGCAGATTTTGTAGTCTGGATGGATCTGAAGGCGCAGGGTAGGCTGGCGAAGAAGCGCGAGGATTATGGGCAGCTTTGCCAGGTGTTCCAGCGTTTGATCGGGATGCAGCCGCAGTACCCGAATCTTTACGTTAATCTGGCTGATTGTTTTCTACAGCTAGGCAATCCTGATGCGGCCTGGCAGGAGTTGGCGGCAGCCTGGAAACTGGCGCCCCAATCCTACGCAGTGCTGCAAGGGATGGCTTCCTTTTTTTTGTGGATGAAAAACTTTGCGATGCTTGAAAAAACCTGTCATCTGATCCTGGAAATGGCTCCGCACAATTTGATGGTGCTGGGGTATTTGGCAGAAGCGTTATTCGGACAGGGTCGCTTTGAGGAAGGGCTTCACGTGGGTTTACCAGTGGTCGAACTTTCTGCCGAAGTGGGCGAATTACCACCTGGGGTGGGACTTTTCTTGGTTAAGAAAATGGTGGCTTACCTTTTGGAAAAGAAAGATTATCCTGGCGTTGTGCGGCTGTGGCAGGCTGGGGTGCTTTGCCAGCCGGGCGACGTGGATGCGCTGGTCGAATTAATCAGAGCGCTTATCGTCGCAGGCGACAAAACTGGCGCCCGCCAACGGCTGGTCCAAGCCCGAGAACTTGCTCCACGCAACGAGATCTTGCTTGACTTACAGAGACAACTTGGCAGTCCGCATCTTAATCGCAATCGCAGATAGATCCCTTGCTCGTTCTTATAACCCAAAAGATTCTGCTTTATGTTTCAGATTTCCCGAAATACACTGCGCAAATCTGCTCAATCCGTTCTTATCCGTGTTCCATCATATTATCCTTTCAAGTACGCAAACACAATTAACGTGGTATTTACGCCTGATACGCCTTATAGCCCTCAAGTAAACCGTTTACTGTCCGAATATAGTAGTGTAAGACAAAATAAGTAAAGCAAAACGGAGGCAAGTATCGAACAAAGCAACCCCGAACTTCCGCTCGCAGCAAGTGTCCGAACTAGAAGGCTAAGCTAACGCAAGCAACATTCATATTCAAAAAGGGGAAGGATCCCCTGACGCAACATTCAAACATGGAGGTTTGAAATGGCAAACGTAGATGTAACACGAATCGCAGGCAACATCGGCGCTCTTAACGCCCTCAATTCTTTAACCAACATCAACAAGCAACTCGCTCTGCACCAGACCCGTCTTTCATCCGGTAAGCGTATCAACAGCGCCGCCGATGACCCGGCTGGCCTGACCATCGCCACCAAGATGATGGCTCGTTCTGAAGGTATGAAGGTTGCTCTCGACAATATCAGTGACGCCTCCAACTTGCTGTCTGTGGCCGAATCTGGTTTGAGCAAGATGAACGATATCATGGTTCAAATGCGTAACAAGGCTGAGCAGGCCGCTTCTGATACACTCGGCTCCACTGAACGCGAAGCGATTGCCACCCAGCTCTCAGCATTTGCCAACCAAATCGACAACATGGCGACTGAGACCAAGTGGAACGGCGTAAATCTTCTTACCGGCACTGTTGACAAGACCTTCCAAACCGGTGTCGATAGCGGCGAGACCACATCGTGGGTGCAGTCCACTAGCTTTAGGGCATCAGCTCTGGCAATTTCAACCAATGTAACTGCTGACACAGGCGCTAGGACAACTGGAACTACGATTGCTGCCACAGTTAATAATGCTACTTTGTTTACGGGGTTGTCCAAGCTCGCCACTGGTTCGTACAATGTAAACGTCACGGATACGGCTCTCAGCGTGGCTATTGGCAAGGTCAACAACACCAGTTCATTTGCGGGTAGTTCCTTGTTATCCATTACTGCTGATGCAGCCGCAGGGGCTGCCGAAGTCAGCAACGGAAACCATACTGTTGCCATTACTGGCTATACGGCAATCGATGCTACCACCGGTACTGTTGCTTGGTCGTTAGATGGGGTTGGTCAAACTGCCCTGAATATTTCGACTGGTAGTGGTGGGTTAAATGGCGATGCTGCTCTTCAATTGGGAACAACCGGTCTGAAATTGAAATTTGGCAGCACTGACGATTTCACCACAAAAGCAGCTGCATTGACTGCGGTCAAAAATAATGCAAATCAATCTGCCACCATAGACTATATCAAGAAGGGCATGGTTAAGTTCAACATGACCACGGCTTCCGGGGAATCGGTTCTTATTGCCCAGACCGGGTCGAACGCCGGTGCTGGAGTAACGACCCCGACCAATAGTGTTGCTGGCAATACCACCGGCATAACCTCATATGGTGGAGTAGGCGCTGCTTACGATACAGGAAAGGGACAAAGCTTTACTTTCGGGAGTAGCTATTCCACGGGCACTTCAGGATTTTCTTGGACCAACCTGAACGCTTACAGCGTTGACGTTTCAACGGCTGCCAAAGCATCAACCTACATGGGCACAGTAACAACTGCCATGGACACCGTCAACAGAAATCTGGCCAGCCTCGGTTCCCTGATGGCCCGCTTGGATTACAAATCTGAGGCCGTCTCCACCGCCCAGATCAACGTTGAAGCTTCTTACAACCGCATCATGAACGCCAACATGGCCGAAGAGCAGATGAACGCCTCCAAGTACACCATCCTGCAGCAAACCGCAGTGGCAATGCTTGCTCAGGCCAACCAGGCCCCACAGAGCCTGCTCAGCCTGTTCCGGTAGAAGCAATGAACACCGCCGGCTTCGAAATCGGCTGATTTTCAAGAAAGGGGGGGGCGCTTCGGCGCCTCCCCTATAAAGTTTCTCCGGGGTGAATTATGAATACCCCGCCGTACCTACCAGACAATAAATGCGCACAGCTAACAGGTGAATCATGGCCAGCACAATTCAATCCGTAGATGTTTCCATCGCGAAATTGGCGACCACCTTCCAGACGGCAATTAAGGCCACCATCGAGGCAGAAAGCACCCCATTAAAAAAGGCGCAGACGCTGAAGGATGATCTGGTTGTGCGCAGCAGCATCTATACTGACATTAAGGCCAATTTCGATGGGTTGCAGAGCGCGGTTCAGGCCTTGATCAGCACCCAAGCTTCTTTTGGGCTCAGTATGACCCGCAAGGCTACTGTCAGTCCGACAACAACCGGGACAACTGTTTTGAGCGCGACCAACACCGACAGTGCTGCTGTGGGCGAATACGATATCACGGTTGGGCTGCTTGCCAAATCCAATATTAAAAGTACATCAGGTGTCTCGAGCGCGGATGTAGCCTTGAATAAAAGTGGTGATTTTTGGTTAGGGGGGGATGGTACTGGTTTGGCTGCACTGCAAACCGAAACTACACCTGGCGAGTACGGTACTTTTGCGGGCGGCAATTCGGTGACGGGTGCAGTAGAGTCAACAGTTGCCACCGGGAAGCGCGAGCTGGGAACAGGTGATTACACAATGCAGGTACGTGATTATAACGGAATGCGCCAGTTCCGCATGGTTAATGCCGATGGCGATGCGGTTTCGGTCCGCAGCCAGTCCGGAAGCAGCTATACCAGCGCATGGCAAAGCATGACCAGCGGCACATACGACACTGGTCGCGGCCAGACCCTGACATTAAGCACGGACGGCAGCGCCGAGAGCAGTACTTTCCATTATACGGCGGCCGGCAAAAAGATAAGCATTGCCGTAACGGACAGCCTGCGTACGATCGCCGCGGCGATTAATGCCGCCACGCAGCCGGAAGGCCGTGATTTCAAGGCTTCGATCGTCTCGAACCAGCTTGTGTTGAGCGGCGCCCAGACGGGGGTGAATCACAGCCTGCTGTATTCGGATGGGGTGGGTTTGGGTCTTGATACGGTGTTATCCTCTGCCAGAAATGCAACCTTCAAGGTCAATGGCATGGATATTACTAAGGCAGGTAACAGCAATTTGAGCGATGTGATCGAAGGTGTCACCCTCAACCTGGCCTCCGATGCGGAAAATAAAACTGCCCGTTTGAGCATCGGTGCCAATTCGGATAAGGCTGTTGGACTGATGAATACGCTGGTTAGCAAATTTAACACTGCGCTGACGCATCTGCAGGGTAAGCTAACATCAACATCTTCCGTAGGTGCGGATGGCAAAACCAAATACACACACGGCCCTTTGAGCGGCGATACGGTTTTCAACAGTCTCCGTACCGATATATTTGCCCGTATGAGCCCAAGCAGAGTCTATAGCAACAGCGGTAGTCTCAGCCGCCTGTCAGAGATTGGCCTGAGCTTTGATAAAGATATGAAGCTGACGTTTGACAGCGCAATTTTTAGTGCTGCAATAACAAACTCTCCCACGGATGTCACAGCGCTGATGGACGCCGGCATGGGTGATGTCAACAGTCTGCTGGCGCGTTATTCGGGTTCTAGCGGCGCCCTTTCCAAGACATTGACATCTATTACTGACCAGAAAACGAGTTATGAGAAGCGTATTACCAAGTATAACGATGCCTTGGCGGTTCGCAAACAAGCCTTGTACACTCAATATCTCGGTTATCAGAACCAGTTGGCCGAATACGGCAGAACGCAGCAATTGTTTGATGCCTTTTACGGTACCACCTCAACCACAAGCATTTCGGGCTGAGCGGGTTTATTCCCCCCAGCTGTAAGGAATCAATACCATGAGTGAAAACACGATCAACCCCATCAGCAGTATCCGTTCATCCGAGGCCAGGGCCCCAGATAGAATGCCGGATCGGACCCCCGCGGCTTCCCAGATTGAATTCGCAGTCCCCACCACCGCGGTGATGCAGACCAAAGCCATTGCCACTGCTTTCACTGAGCAGGAGAAAATCCCTGTCGTGAAGCAGAGCGCGGCTGCGCCGTCTGGAGCGTTGGCGGATATTTCGCTGCACTTCCAGGTGGATTCCAAGAC
>CAIMZS010000304.1 GCA_903846015.1 uncultured Anaerolineae bacterium
AGGTCAATCAGCCAGCCGGCCGTGCTAGAAATCGTTTGCATGGGTGAGCGTATCAACCTGCTGGCGCAGTACGGCAAGTTCCCTGGCCTGTTCCAGCAAAATAGCCAGCAGCGCGGCCTCAAAGGGCAGCAGCGCTTCAGTCTGACTGATGGCGGCGCTGTGCCGGCGCGCCGCGGCGAACATGCCTGGTTCTAATTGAATTTGTGGTTTTGACAAAAATGAGGCAAAATTAGCAAAAACTCCACCAAGAGAATCGCTAAAATGCCTCAACGACAGTGTACCAAAGAAAAGGCTATTATTACAAGCCCTGTAAAACGCATCACTCTTCCGATCAGCATGGAAAAGTACCGAGAGATTGTGGATGATTGTGGTATGTATCGAAACTGGCTTGATTATATGATTATTGAACATCCGGAATTATTTCCCAAGGTGATTGACTTTGGTTACACATTGCATGATGATCGTATATCCGGCAAATTAGAAGATGTACGTCTGCGGAGGATTTGTCTGAAGGCCCTCGATGAAGCTGGCAAGAAACAAGTCTTCACAATTGCGCCGAGCGGTGTAATGCCATATTTTGTTGGCTACACAGATGATGTGGAAAAAGCGTTATTCCTGCGGCGCTTCTTTGTACCTTATTGGGCCTTGACCTATGTGTTTGGACGAGACGATAATTATTGGTACCGACTGGAACAACAATTCGGGCGTTGCAATCTGGTTCAAACGGTCATCAAAGACCCTGAGAAATTGCCAAAGCACTTATTAGCCGATGAAAAAATTACCTGGCTCAATGGTGAAGAAGTATTTGTGGCCACGACTGTCGGTGATGACTGCATTTTAGGCGTTTCAGTTGCGTTGGGTGCAGACACCGTGAACCTCACTGAGGCTTATCAGCATTTCAAAGATGAAGCCCAAGCATTAAACCCTGATTACGCACCAGAAACGGTCAATACGGATGGTTGGGGCGCTACGCAGAAAGCGTGGTTGAGCTTATTTCCGATGATTATCATCATTGAATGTTTCTTGCACGCCTACATCAAGATACGTGAACGAGCCCATCATTTGAAAGAGGTCTTCAATCAACTCTCCCAACGTGTATGGGATGTCTATCGAGCCGCAGATACAGCCTCTTTTCGTTCGAAGGCCGAAGAGCTCCGGCTGTGGGCTGAAAAGAATACTACTGGCTATGTTCTTGAATCGGCGCTCAAACTATGCAAAAAAGCGGATCGCTTTGTCCTGGCTTATGACCATCCGCTTGCGCACCGTACCAGTAATATGTTGGATCGCCTCATGAATCCTATGGATCGGTGGTTGGATGGTACGCGTTTCTTCCACGGACATTGGACTTCTTCAGAGCGTTCAATACGCGCCTGGGCCTTGTTGAACAATTTTAGACCATATTGTCCACGTGCAGAAATCAGCAAAACCTACTCATCGCCAGCTCACAGAATGAACGGTTTCGTTTATCACTCGAATTGGTTGCACAATTTGCTGGTTGCAACCTCCATGTCTGGCTGTAAACGATGACCACAAAAAACATTAGAACTAGGAATTTCCTGTGTGTATTTTGCGTCTTTCTTGGTAAGGATGGTTTTGGCAGTGGAATCGTCCGTAAAATGGGAACATGGGCACTCCATCCCAGGCTTGCCCGGTGGACAATTATTTCGAACCCATGGGTAACCTGGGGAGG
>CAIMZS010000305.1 GCA_903846015.1 uncultured Anaerolineae bacterium
CGGAATTTCGGCGGACACCGGACGCACCTCTCCCACACTGTCCCCGAGAATTTTTGGGCAAGTTAGTGCGACGAACGTCAGGAAGTGGTGGTTCCTGGGGTTACTTACTCATCATAGATGATATCTGGTCGTGGTGGCCGGAACCCGTTGACGATTACGGTATAGAGCATGGCCATGGAGTCCAGCTCAAAACAATGAAACAGGTTGCGCTGCTGATCCCAGAGGGCGCGCTTGCTCCCCGCCCGCTGCCAGGCGGCTTGAAACAGGGGCGAACAGAGCTGCTGGGTCTGGTCAACCAGAAAGGCCAACATCATCAGCATCACAAACACTTCGCTCAGATGTTCTTTGCCGAGACCGAAGTTGTGTTCGAAGTGATAGCCCTGATTTTTCAGGGTATTGAAGGTTTCGTTCTCGATTTTCCAGCGACAGCGGCCCCCTCGCATCAGGATGTAGGCGTTATCCGTGGTAATCGGAAAGTCGGTTACCCAGGAAAAGTACTGGGTCTTTCCGGTCTTGGCGTTGTGCTCTTCGTAGAGCAACAGATTAACTTTCAAGTCCAGATGGGTCTGATTGAGCGAGGTCTCGTTGAGAAACCGGAAAGTATGCGTGATCTCCGGGTTTTTGGAATCTTTCCTGCTGAAGGTGGTCGCGGTCCCCGTCTGGAGTGCCTCCGCCATATTGTGGAACAGCAGCGGGTGATCGCCCGGTTTGGCTCCCAGAATGAAATGCATGTGGTTCAGCTGCAAATCGCTGATGTGGGGGCCATTGGAACTGATGCCGTCCTCGATCACGATCACCGGTAGCCGGGGATAGTCTTCCCGGAAGTTAGCCACTAACCGCCGGGCGGCATTGCGTTCACAATCATTCTTGGTCGACCCGTCTTGAGGAATAATCATCTCCGGCGCCAAGGGGATAACCACCTGATAGTCAGGATGAACCAGGGCGGCCCCCAGGACCTGCTGATAATAAGTTGTGGTCCCGTTGCGGTGCTTTTTGACCAGACAGGAGGCCGAGCTGACCTTCTGGGAACCATACGAACCGGTCCCGTCCATGCTGAGCAGGTAGCACCCCTGATAGAAGGTTAGTTGCTGGAGCGCGTTGCCTCGTTGGAGTTGGGCCGTTATCGCCCGAAAAAAAGGCCGGAACAGTTTCGGATCAAGCGGATCGAGCACCGTGCGCATCTGAGTGTCACAAGGGATTTGGGTGATCCCGAAGATCCGCCGCAGATTGGCGGCATCCAGGCGCCGGCGGTCGTCAAAGGCCAAGAGCGAGGGATCTTTCAGGGTAAACATCGCGAAGCCCGACATCACGATATCAGCCAGTGGAATCGGCCTCTCCCCGCGGCGGGGATCGGGAAACAAGGTAAAACCGTGGCGCAGCGTGGCCAATAGGGCATCCATGTCGAGATTACTCCGGAGGTTCTGTTTGGTGGGGATGTTGAAGCGGGGCGGGATGATTCGGGCTTTGGGCATGGTGATCACCTTTACATTAGGATGGGCCACCGAGAAAAAATTGTCACCCTACAGGCCCGGTGTCAAGGGAAAAATCACCAGCAAAAATTATTTTTTACACAATGTTATTAGTAGCTTAGGCCTCCATACGGTTTCAGCCATGGGATATGGGCAGCGGTCCTTGCCACCCCGGCAAGAGTCGACCCTCCGGCCAGCATTAGTAGATCATTACGAAGCCATATTTTAAAACAGTCATGTTTTCAGCCTGTTACAGTGCCAGCGGGAATTGCTGTAAATATTCCGGATATGTAGAGCTAATCCCTTTTCCAGGAGCAAGCAAACTTGAAGACGCGGCCCGTTCCGCGTGCGCAATTGTGGGTGTCAAGTCTTCCCTCTGGAAACATGTCGAATTTTCGCCCGAGTTTATTGGACTCTCGGGGGTCACCCCGGAGGAACTTCGCGATCAACTTGTCCAGACGATTGCTGAGGTCGAAGATCACGAAGGC
>CAIMZS010000306.1 GCA_903846015.1 uncultured Anaerolineae bacterium
AGCGAAGTTTGAAAAGCCTCCCATTTCGCGATAAAGTTGTTGAGCGTATCCCATTTTGTGCAAATCACGAACATCTTGCTGGATTTGTTCTTCGCGAGTCTTCTTTTTTTCTGCCATGATTCTCCTCCAAAAATATTAGATGTTGCCGGTTTTTATTAGCAATACGAGGACTTTCATCTTTTATTTTAACGGTAGTACATTTGAGGGAACACCTCCTGCAAGATTGTATTTTTGTGGCTCACGAAAATACCAACAACCCTATTCTAATGTCATACGAAAGAGGCATTATGGAATTATAGTGATATATCGTGTAATAAATAATGTCCGTCTTTTAAAGGCGAGACTGGCATCTTTATTTTACATTGAATACAACGAAAAATTATCAGGGAAAATAATGGGAAATAAATTGTCATCCAAATTCAAGCAAAAATTTTTAACATGGTTGTCAAGCATCTATTCTACTAATATATTTTACAGTATTTTGGTATCGGAATTGAATTTACAAGCTTCGATAAACAATAAGTGTTTGGATTATCAATGATAGCAGTATCCTGAAATTATATCAATTTCGACCTTTTTGGGAGTAAAATGATTTATTCTAGATACCTTACCAATCCAAATTCGCCAGATTGATGATGCGAAATAGGTGATTTCTTGTGTGAAGCAAAGAATATTGGGTTGCCTTAGTTAAAAACACCTATGCAGTCGGAATCGGTGCGAATAAATCGCCCACCAATAAAATTGCCAGGTTGAAACGCCTATGGGTGCTGGAGCACTACCACGAAATAGGGATTGGCTACCAACTTGTGGTAATGTTGGCAAGGGTTGTGCAACAATGTATTTGCAAACCAGTTACTAATAAAGAAGGGCGATCGCTTTCATCATTTGTTTTGGTTTGTAAATTACCAAATCTACAACGACAATCCTTACAATATTTTTTTGATGGATATTCGGCTTTGATAGTAACCAAACCATAAAGGAACTCGTCTTATCATTATGTCATCTTCATCAATTAAAGTCTTTTCAGACATCAATGAGTTGAGCCATTTTGCAGCTCAATTGTTTTCAACGATAGCCGCGCAAGCAATTGCAAATCGAAAGCGCTTTATAGTATCTCTTGCTGGCGGCGGAACACCGATTACGCTTTATCGTTTATTGGCAAGCTCGCCATATAGCCAGTCTTTGTCTTGGGAAAAAATCCTCTTTTTTTGGGGTGACGAACGGTGTGTCAGCTTGGACGATGTGGAAAATTCTTATCATCAGGCATACCAGGCCTTGCTTGGGAAGGTACCAATTCCTGAAGATAATATTTTCCGCGTCAAGGCTGAACTTACGCCTGCTGCTGCAGCAATTGATTATGCCAGTCAATTACAGACTTTGGCTGAGAATGGCATGAGATGGCCACGGTTTGACCTGGTTGTACTTGGTCTCGGCGAAGATGGACATACTGCCTCGCTGTTTCCCGGTTCGGACGAAACCAACGGCGTGGCAAGCATGGCTGTGACTGCTAACTATCAGGGTCGCCCCGCCAGCAGGGTCAGTCTTTCCTCAAATGTATTTAATTCGGCCCGAACCGTGATGTTTTTAGTAACAGGCGCACAAAAGGCGGTGGCATTGGCTGCCACCCTTGCTGGAGTTCGCGAACCTGATAACCTTCCAGCGCAGAGAATTATGCCCATTGACGGCAATATTATCTGGTTGGTGGATGTTGCCGCTGCCCGCTTACTTCCAAGCGTGATTGACGGCCTAATAATTCAAAGATGACTTATCAGCATCGGGAATACTCGTTTCTTGATAATACTGTCTACAAGGAGAAGGAAAAATGGATATTGCACTGATCGGACTTGGAAAAATGGGGGCGAACATGGCCCGCAGGCTGATATTGGGTGGACACCGTGTCATTGGCACAAATCGTTCAATGGATATTGTCCAAAAACTGGCGGACGAAGTTGGTCTCATCCCTGCAGCTTCGCTTAAAGATGTCATTGCTGCCTTGCCTGCCCCGCGCGTGGTCTGGGTGATGGTTCCGTCTGGTGCGCCTACCGAAGCGGTTATCAATGAATTGGCGGATTTGCTTTCCCCAGATGACATAATTATCGATGGTGGCAACACTTATTATAAGGATGACATTCGCCGGGCTCCGCTCCTAAAACAGAAAAACATCCATTATGTTGATGTTGGCACCAGTGGTGGTATATGGGGATTGACCGAAGGTTACAGCTTGATGGTTGGTGGGGAAGTGGAACCCGTAACCCGGCTTAGTCCAATTTTTGAGACTCTTGCTCCTGGAACCGATAAAGGTTGGGGTCATGTTGGAGGTGTTGGCGCAGGCCATTTCGTTAAAATGGTGCACAACGGTATTGAATATGGTCTTATGCAAGCCTATGCTGAAGGTTTTGAAATAATGCATGCCAAAAAGGATTTCAATCTTGACCTTCATCAGATTGCTGAAATTTGGCGTGTTGGCAGCGTGGTACGTTCCTGGTTGCTCGATTTGACTTCAGTTGCCATTAAGGATGATCAGAATTTGAGCGCTATTGCTGGTTATGTAGCCGACAGTGGTGAAGGCCGCTGGACGGTTTTCGAATCAATTGATCTGGATGTGCCGGCCCCGGTTATCACGCTGTCCTTGCAACAGCGTTTTGCCAGCCGTCAGGGAGAAAGTTACGCTGCCAAATTGCTGGCTGCCATGCGAAACCAATTTGGCGGTCACGCAGTCAAGAAGGCGGAATGATGAGTGCTGATCGTGCTTCCACCAGTATTGTCATTTTCGGTGCATCTGGCGATCTGACCTGGCGTAAACTTATTCCAGCGCTATATAACAATTTTAAAAAGGGACGAATTTCTGATTGCGCCCATATTGTAGGATTTGCGCGACGCCCATATTCCGATGAAACGTTTCGGGTTTACCTGCGAGATGGTGTTTCCCAGTTCAGCCCTGAAACTTTCGATATATCAGTTTGGAATGATTTCGCTTCGCGGGTGCATTATTTTCAGGGAAACCTTGAAAATGGTAACGATTTTCCGGCTTTGAATCAGTCATTAACGAAGATTGAAAGTGGACTCGCCAACCGTTTGTATTACCTTGCAACCTCACCTGAATTTTATGCGCCTGTGACTGGGTATCTGGGTGCAGCTAATATGGCCAGGAATGATGCTGAAGTCACCGGCTGGCGGAGGATCATCATTGAAAAACCTTTCGGGGTTGATCTTGCGTCTGCGCGTGAACTGAACCATGCACTGCATTCTGCTTTTGACGAAAACCAGATTTATCGTATTGACCATTATCTGGGCAAGGAAACTTCACAAAATATTTTGTTTTTTCGTTTTGCGAATACGATATTTGAACCAGTTTGGAATCGCCGCTATGTAGATAACATACAGATCACAGTCGCTGAAAATCTGGATGTGGGCCACCGGGCGGGGTATTACGATAGCGCTGGTGTTGTTCGGGATATGTTTCAGAACCATATACTTCAACTGTTGGCATTGGTTGCGATGGAGCCCCCTTCTTCTTTTAACGCAGATTCCATACGTAATGAAAAAGTCAAGGTGTTAGACAGCTTCCGACCGATTGTGTTAAATGACTCGGTGCGTGGGCAATATAGTGGATACAGCAATGCGGCAGGCGTTGCGCCTGGTTCGCAGACGCCAACTTTTGCAGCTCTGAAACTGTATGTCGATAACTGGCGCTGGAAAGGCGTGCCTTTTTATCTGCGTTCCGGAAAGGCGCTTAATCGCAAGGTGTCGGAGATCATTGTTGAATTTCAGCGCCCACCCCACTTGATGTTTCACTTGCCATCAGATGCTGATTTTACGCCAAACATTCTCTCACTCTCGATTCAACCGGATGAGGGAATCCATTTGCGCTTTGAGGCCAAGCTTCCAGATTCAGATCAGGACATGCGTTCGGTTGATATGGACTTTTTCTATCATTCATCTTTTGATGGTACGCCGCTGCCCGATGCTTACGAGCGTCTGCTGCTTGAGGCAATCGAAGGGGATGCCTCTTTATTCACTCGTTCTGATGCCATTGAGGCTGCCTGGAGGTTAATCGATCCGGTTCTCTCCGGTTGGGAGCAGCCTGATTCTCCGGAATTAGTGATTTATAAACCAGGAAGTTGGGGGCCTCGTTCTGCGGATGACCTACTTGGTCGAGACAAACGTAAGTGGCGAACCAGTTCCACAGAAAACCGTCCCGTGGCGCAAAATAAGTAATCCAATAACTGAATGTTGAATATGGAAGCCGCCAGTGGAAATGTGAAAAAGTTCCTATCAACAAAAATACCGCCCGATGAGGCGGTATTTTTGTTGATAGGCCTGCACTAACTCTTCAAGAAATCTTCTAGAGAGCCTTTGCTGATGCGGAAGGCGCTGCCCAACTTCTTGGCCTTTAGATCGCCGGATGTGATGGCAGCCATAACATCTTCTTCAGAAACGCGCAGAATGGCGGCAGCTTCGGACGGTGTCATTACTTCTGGCATTCCACCTGTTGCGGCAGATTGGGGTTGTTGTGCCTGTTGCTGCTGCTGAGGTTGTTGTTGGTAACCACCCTGGAGGGCCTGGCCCATTATGTTACCGATGCCCATCCCAGCACCGATACCAGCGGTCAAACCAGCGCCACCACTCGGGTTGTTGGCAGCATCACGCATGGCGTCTGCAGCTTGTAGCTGGGTATAAACGTTCATATCCAGCATTCCCATGTCACGCAGTTCCTGGGCGGATTTGTCGGACGGTTTCAGGTTTCCAATATAGAAGGTTTTGAGTGTCAGGCCAAGCGCATTAAAATCATCTTGTGCTTTGGCACGCACGCCTGCGCCTAATTCTTCCGTCAGGCCAATCAGTTCCATGACGTTTTTCTTTGCGCCGGTCTCGCCTAAAAGATCCTGCAGTTTGGAGAGTAAAACAGTGCGAACGCGTTCTTCGATCTCGGATGTGCGGAAGATGGCCTGTTTGCCTACGATATTGGTGACAAACAACTGGGGATCGCTAACCTGGTATGAATATGTGCCAAAGCCCTGCAGAAGTGCCACGCCAAGGCCGATGCCGGGATTACGTACAATGATCGGTTGGGGAGTGCCCCATTTTTTGTTGGCCCATTCCTTCAGCGAAACGAAATATACCTCAGCAGGGAAGGGAGTTCGGTCATTGAAGGCTTTACCGATGAAATCGATAAGCTTTGGGACGTTGGCTGTGACCAGGGTATGCATGCCAGGGCCAAATACATCCAGGGCTTGTCCATTGCGGAAAAACACCGCTGCTTGCCCATCTCGCACAATCAATTGTGAACCCATACGGTAGTCGCCGATACCAGAGTCATCCGGGAAGCGGTGGACGATCTCATCTTGCATTTCATTACGATATTCGATAACATCAAAAATTCTGGCCATAACTCTCTCCTTTTGACCTTGAAGTGACAAATTAATTATAGTCTATGCCTGATCTACATTCAAGCAGATATACGCTGGTTTGGGAAAAAAGTTGTTATCCTTTATTCTTTCGGGTATTGGTGGTTGATTTGACACCAATAACAGATGTAACCATGGTCGGGCTAATGACTACTCATTGGTTTGCCAGAGCCAGCGTTGCGCAACATGATAATCTCGGCCAGAATGCTGACCGCAATTTCTTCGGGGGTCTCTGCGTTTAGTTCAAGACCAATGGGGGAATGGATGCGTTCGATTTTGTTGTTTTCGATGCCGATTTCCTTGAGCCCTTTTACCGTCATGGACCAGCGCCGGCGAGACCCTATCACCCCAATATAGGCGGCGCGCGTTTCTAACAACACCGGCAAGCCGGGAATATCAGTTGAAACCCCGCGGGTGGTCAGGATGAGATAGGTTTGACGGTTTATGTTGACATGATTGGGTAACTCTTCCATTGGTACAGGATAAAATTCGTCTGCATCAGGGTTCATTTCTATTGTGCAGAACTCGGCACGGTCATCCGATACAGCCACTCGAAATCCAAGCCATTTAGCCAGGTGCGCCACGGCTTTGCCAACATGTCCGCCGCCAATGACGATAATCTTTTGCGGTGGTAATAATGGTTCCACAAATACTTCCACCTGTCCGCCGCACACGCCCGGGTCGCCAAGCGCCGGGTCGGTCATGGAATAGTTTAATTTACGCGGTTTCCCATCAGCTATGGCAACCCAGGCTTCGTCCAGTACGCGGTGTTCCAGTTCGCCGCCGCCCACAGTGCCGGTAAATTCTCCATTTTCGAATACCAGCATTTTACTTCCAATATGACGGGGCGTGGAGCCCTGTGCGGCAGTGATCGTGCAGAGTGCCATACTTTCACCGCGTGCTTGAAGTTCTGCTATATTTTGGTAGATGGTTTTTGTCATTTTTGTGGTTTTGTTTTTGAAAGATCGCCTAAGGAAATTTTTGCGGATGTTTCAGCCTTATGCTCATGTTCGCGTGCCATCGATTGAAAGGCAGAGTCATCGAACTGCGTCATCCATTCAGCAACGGCCTTGTGGTATTGAACGCGGTTGCGATTGGGGATCAGGCTGTAAGCGACATCACGCAGATATGAGTTTTTAAAAAAATATTCTTGTCCATCTGAAAATTTTGATCCACTGCGTGGGAAAGCCAGATCAGCGAGTACCATTTGCCGTAATCCGCCCTGGATGAAACGGTCAATAACCGTTTCGGGTACCTTGATTAAGGGAGTTGCGCCTGGCAACGGGGTTGATCGGGCTGCTGCCAGTACGGCGCCAACCCAGAAGACACGCCCAACCACGGAAGCAAGCAGGGCTGCTGTGCGCGCTTCTCTGGATAAATTGTCCATACGCGCTTGCAGGGTGGCGCGTAAAGGTTCAGGGATTTGGGATGACAATTGTTCGCGTACTGCCTGCGGGTCCACAATGTTTTCATGCAAGCTGCCTTTTAACAGGCTTTTTATAATTTCGCCTAAAAAATAAGGATTGCCTTCGGCATGCTGTCCGATTTCGTTCAGGAGCGATTCCGGCAGTATGCGTAGGTGCGGATACGCGCGGCTAACCATTTCTGTGGTCAAATCGAGAGGATTAAGATTGATCACGCGGGCGATGTTGTGCCATTGGGTGTTTGTTTTTAAGAATTCGGGTCGCGCACCACCGATAATCATGATTCGAATAGGCGTTTTGTCTGTTGTGATGATGGATGCCAGCAATTGAAGACTTTCACGATCGGCAAATTGCAAATCATCAAACAATAAAATAAGATTCCGGTTTTTACCCAAGAGACTCAGCAGTTTGTGGATTGCACAGAAGATACCCTGAAGATATTTATCATCATCTGTATAGTTTTCTTTGAAGGAGCTGGCTGATTCTGAAAGTTCTTGTTCTATACCGGTATCAGGATTGTTCCATGAGTCGGATAGTCCTGCAACTTTTCCAAGTTGCAGCATGACTTCGGTTTTTTCGGCTTGAGTGTCGTCCCCTATCCAGATCCTTTCAAATCCCTGTGTCCATTTTTTGTGGGAAGCCTGAGCAGGGTCATCATCGAGTATCCCAAAACAGTTTAGTAATAAAAGACGCCACATTGAAAATGGCTCCTTTGATGTTTTTACGAGACCGCGGGTGCTGATAATGACGTTGATATCAGATAAATTTACAAGAAAATTTATGAATTCCGCTGATAGGCGTGTTTTTCCAATCCCAACATCGCCATTTAATATTACCATCGCGGGTTTTATGCCTTGTTTTGGAGCGGATCTTGGTTCTGCGAAGGAACCGGTGGTGTGTGGAAAACACCGATCATAAATTAATTTTAGTTTATTGAATTCATCCTCGCGCCCCACCATTTTTGATATTATTAAATCTGAGCCTTGACCCTGGTCTACGGCTGGGAACAGCAACCGCCCTTCCACCCTGTAAGGTTGGACAAGTTCCGTCTTACCCTTGGCAGCAGTTGGTTCCAACCTATGCACCCGGAAGCCTCCCGCTACCATTCGTAATGTGTTCTCGCCAATTACCACTGTCCCGGCTTCAGCGATTTGCTCCAATCGGCTGGCGACGTTTACTGTGTCACCTAAGACTGTATATTCCCGGCGTGTTCCAACGTATCCAGCGAAAACCTGGCCGGTGTTAACACCCACCCTCAATTTTAATTTTTCGGCGCCACGGATGCCGGAACTTTCGCAATATTCGTCAAGAGCCTTAATCAGATCCAGTCCAGCTAAAACCGCCTGTTCGGCATCGTTTTCGCCCGCAAAAGGCGCTCCCCAAATTGCCATGACCCCATCACCCAGATGTTTGTCAATAAATCCGGTGTGATTTTCAATCGCTTTATCCAACCTTTCCCAAATGCCCTTGATGAGGTCGCTGACGGTTTCAAAGTCCAATTGTTCGGCCAGAGCGGTAAATCCTTGAACATCTGCGAAAAGGACAGTAGCAAGGCGGCGTTCCTCGGGAAATATTAAAGGATTCGCAGACATATTATGCAATAGTTCCTGGTATTCCTGTGAATGTGCCCAGTCTTTAATATTGTTCCAAGAAATCAAACCGGGGGTAGGGATCAATGCTGTGCGAACCGCGGATTATTTTTCCAACAAACCTAATAAAGCTGGTAAGAGTTGTTTTTTTCGAGATACGACACCGTGTGCTTCACGTGTGCCATCGGGCAAAGGCGGGTAGGGCAGTTCTTCCAAAATGGGCGGGGCAGGTTCTGAGATGAAAAGCCGACTGGAGCCTCGGACCACATCAGTGACGAGCAGGACAGCAAAATCAAGGCCGCGTTTGTCCCTTAAATCATTGAGAGCACCTTGAAGCGAAGATAAGTGCTCGCGAATTTGCATCAGATCAGTTACTTCAGCCTGTGCTACCGCAAATTTATATCCACCCGCCTCGTACGGTTTAATATCAGTGCTCACGACATCGTTGGGATCCTTGTTCGCTAATCCTGCTCCAGCGGCCAGTACAGCAGAGCCAAAAGATTGGATAGTTTCGCCTTTTAATGGTCCGTTTCCAACAAACGCCCAGCGGGCAAGTCGCTCAGCCGCCATTTTATCCCGCGGTGTCGTTGTAGGTGATGTAAGGATCAAAGTATCAGCAAGTAAACCAGAAAGCAACATCCCTGCCAGCGCAGGTGGCATGGATAGACCTGTTTCAGCAGTTAATTCTGACACCAGTGTGCTGGTTGATCCAACAGTATCTACGGTGAATTTTATGGGTTGGTGGGTATGTGGATTTCCCAGGCGGTGATGATCGAGGATTTCAAGCAGTTCTGCTTCTTCGAGTGCGGCGATAGCCTGGCGAGGTTCGTTATGATCTACCAATACGATCTTAAGGCGTGGAGGGTTGAGGACGCCGCGCTGGTGACATACGCCAACATAATGTCCAGTTTCATCAACAATAAAAAAGTCTATATGTTCTTCTCGTAGAATTCGGTTAAGAGAATCCCGGATATGGGCATTCGCAGAAAATTTTGGTATGTCGGTATCGGCTGCATCTTTGCAGGACGCGGACATGATATCCACAATACGTTCATCGCCCATGTCGAGATGTGGACCTACCACCTGTCGGAAGAAATTGAACAGGCTTAAACCATTGATCATTCCAAAAGGCTTGCCATCTTCATTTACCACTGGGGCAAGACCCCCTGTTCGGCTGGCAAGTGACCATGCTTCACTGAGTGGTGTATCTGGTAAAACCGTATCGAGCTGGCGCATGACCGATTCAAAACGGGGGGATGCATCTGTGAGTAAATAGGGAGCATCAAGCTCCAGGCGCTTTAATACCCATGCGGTTTGTGGGTTCACAGCGCCAGCTCGTGATGCGATCGCATCGACTCGATCACGCTGCCTCAGTAACCAGGCATATCCCATAGCAGATGCAATGGAATCAGTATCAGGATTGATGTGTCCAGTCACATAAATGGTTTCACTCTTATTCGTCATTTGATGGTTTTCCGAGTGCTAGACTGTTGCGGTCAGGGTTTCTTATGCTTTATCCTAAAACCAATCATAAGGTTTTTTGGATGGCTCGCCAAATGCGTTCAGGAGTGGCTGGGTTTTCATCAACATTCGCGCCGATCGCGTCCAGGATGGCGTTTCCTACTGCAGGAGCAACCCCATCCATTGGGATCTCTGCTACTGCTTTTACGCCAAATGGGTGGCTGGGTTCGAATGTTTCAACGAAGATGATTTCAAGAGCTGGGACTTCGTCTGAGCGGAAGATGTGATAGTCACTCAGATCACGCTCACGCGCCTCACCGAGCAAGTTATAACGCATTTCTTCGCAAACAGCGTATCCAAGAGCCTGGATCAATCCACCTTCTATTTGTCCAGATGCAGTCAGTGGGTTGATGATCATACCGGAATCGACGGCCATCACCAATCTGTCTACAGTAACCTCACCGGTCTCAGAGTCAACGGTGACTTCAGCAAATTGCGCCCCAAAAGGTGGTGGCGAGGATGGTGATACATATGAAGCGCTTGCCATGATCTGTTTCTGGTTATTATGATGGAGGCTGTCCAGAGCGATCTCAACCAGGCTGACCGAACGCCCATCTGCGGCTGTAGCTTGCCTGTTAGCGAGATTCAACTCTGATGGTTGGTAAACGTGTTGCGCTTTCCCGGTTTGCATTTCTTGCAAGGTGGCGGCATTTAGCAAATCTGCGGCTCTTTCTTTTATCTGTTGTGCCACGTCTTTCGCAGCATTTGTGGCGGCCGTCCCGGAAATATAGGTTGTCGATGAAGCATAAGCACCTTTGTCGAACGGTGTGAAATCAGTATCCGATGAATAGCAAATCATATCATCCAACGGCACTCCTAACACCTCGGCGGCCATTTGTGCCAGAACAGTATCGGAACCGGTACCAAGGTCAGTTGCACCAACCTGAAGATTGAAGGACCCATCATCATTCATTTTAATGGATGCCCCGCCCATATCCAGGTATGGAATGGCGGTACCTTGCATTACCATTGCCACACCAATTCCTTTCCTTTTGTTTTTATTTTTGGCTTGTCCAGATGGGGAGTTTCGCCAGGTCTCATTGCCATACTTGTCATCCCAGCCAATTGCTGCCCTGGCTTGGGCCACACATTGTTCCAGTCCTACGGTATGAATGATCTCAGGCCGCGGTTTGCGGCCTTCATTCCACGCAGTGCTGAATGGGTGAAATTCTCCTGGGCGGATAGCGTTTTTAAGACGGAAATCGATTGGGTCAATACCCAACCCGCGGGCGATTTTTTCCATATGGCGATCGAGAGGCCAGTACCCCTGTGGAACCCCATAGCCACGATAAGCGCCAGAAGGTGGCGTGTTAGTATAGACAACATCAGCATAAAAGCGAATATTAGGCGATTGGCGATATTTCCCATCGCCCACATATAACGCCATTGATTTATGGCCGGTATTACCAGTCACCGTAAGGGCATGACAGCCAAATGCGCCTGTATCAGATAATGCAAACATCTCATTGGCGGTAATGGTGCCATCACGCAGAACGCCTGTTTTCATGTGAATTCGCATTGGGTGGCGCGAACGCGAGGCGATGAATTCTTCCTCACGGGAATATTCGTATAAAACTGGGCGGCGCGTTGCAATTGTCAAGTGTGCAGCAACGTCTTCCATAAGAACTTCTTGTTTACCACCGAAACCGCCACCGATGCGAGGCTTGATGACCCGTATACGTTTAATCGGTAATCCCAGGACGGGAGCCATGATTCGCCGGACATGGAACGGTACCTGGGTCGAAGTTCGTATGACCAGTCGGTCATCCTCGTCCCAGTATGTCAGGCAAACATGCGGTTCAATATGTGCTTGTTGTACCTTCGGCACCAAATAATCAGCTTCAAATATCTGGTCAGCCTCTGCAAAGCCTTTTTCCACATCGCCAATATCGATGCGAATTTCTGCAGCCAGGTTTTTTTCTGGTAGAGAACCTGCAAAATTGACAAATTCTGGTTCATCATGGATTTGTATTGCACCGGGTTTCATTGCCATGGATGGGTCGAGAATCGCATCCAGTACTTCGTACTCGACCTTGATCAATTTTAATGCTGCTTCGGCGATTTCTATTGTTTCTGCTGCCACGAAGGCGACTCGGTCTCCCACGAATCGCACCTTGTTGTCAAGAGAAAATGCATCCAATGGTCCTGGAATCGGGTCAGATTGCCCGGCGGTTGAGTAAATCACGTGTGGAATATCTTGCCAGGTCAATATTGCAGCCACGCCTTCAAGCGCTTTCGCTTGGTTGGCGTCGATTTTTAAGATGCGGGCATGGGCATGCGGTGATCTCAGCACTCTGGCATGCAACATTCCACGAGGTTCGATATCGGCCGTGAAGGCGGGTTTTCCTTGAACTAGTTTAATCGCATCCACTTTCTTTTCTGGTTTTCCCACGGTCTGATAGCGTGCCGTTTCTGGGGCGACTACCATCCGGGGCATGACGCGAGTTTGAAGGGCATAGTGTTCGTTTCCGGCTGGGGGCAGGGATGAACCAGTAAAATCCTCCGGCTTTATCCAACTCCATGACCCATCCGAGTCCTCGGGTGGCGTATCGCCGCGCATTACCGCCGCAGCTCGTAGAATTGCCTTCACTGGTTTGGCGTAGCCCGTGCAGCGGCACAAGACACCCGATATGGCTTCACGTACATCTGCCTCGCTCGGGTTTAGGTTTTTTTCAAGCAACGCCTTGGCTGCAAGAACCTGGGCTGGGGTACAGTACCCGCATTGAATGGCGCCGCTTTCGACAAAGGCTTGTTGGATTGGGTGTAACCCATCTGTTTTTCGCCAACCCTGATCTGGATGTTCTCCCAACCCTTCGATGGTGACGATTAGATGTCCTTCCGCCTGTGCTGTAAGCATCAGGCTGGCATTAATGGGTTTGCCATCGATCAGGATGGTGTCTGCGCCGCTCAATCCTTGCTCGTCGCCAAATTTCACCCCATAAAACCCAAGGTGACGCAGAGTTGAAAATAGAGATTCAGATGGAAGAGTATCTATTTCGAATGGTTTTGCGTTAATCGTAAGTTTAATTTTCATGTCAGCCAGTCCCTTATATTTTGGTGATTTTATTGCTTCTGCCCGGTCTCAGTGCGAAACCAAGTTAGAGAACTTGGTAATTTCTCACTCAAACCCGGCTAGTTATAGATCAGATGGCGTTCCAAAATTAGTTCTATACTGCTGCCTGAGATGATCGATGATGATTCTTTCACCGTTTTGATCCTGATACATCCACAGGTTCCACCCGTTTGCCGGAGCATTCGTTAGCGATCTGGCCATGCCATGAATTGAGTCGGTTTTCTCACCGCACTTTATTTTTCCGTTTGAGAGAATGGTTGCTGTGAAATTTTCGCGGATGAAATAGAGCATCTCGCCCGGTTGCAGCAGATTGGCCTCCAGCAATGCCCCAAAGGGGATACGCGGTTCTTTGCGCGGGTTATAAAGCTGAACCGATTCTGCTGGAGAGGGATCAACCGCATCGATACGATTTTGTGCATTCTGGATATATCCTTGATCTTTTTCAATACCAATCCAGTTGCGGTGAAGTTTTTTTGCCACAGCACCAGTAGTGCCTGAACCAAAAAAAGGATCCAATAAAATATCACCTGGGTTGGAACTTGCAAGGATGATGCGGTAAAGCAGCTGCTCTGGTTTCTGGGTGGGGTGTCCTTTTTTGCCATTGGCTTTTATGCGTTCGCTACCTGGCGAAATAGGAATAGTCCAATCGGAGCGCATTTGCAGATCGTCATTGAGTGACTTCATAGATTGGTGATTAAAAGTGTAACGAGCACCGCGTTTTTTTTGAGCCCAGATCAAGGTTTCGTGTGCGTTGGTAAACCTCACACCACGGAAATTTGGCATAGGGTTGGTTTTTAACCAGATTACATCATTTAAAATCCAAAAATCAAGATTTTGCAGGATGGCACCAACGCGGAAGATGTTATGGTAAGACCCAATTACCCACAGAGTGCCAGTGTCCTTTAGTACCCGCCTGCAAGCTGTTAACCATGACCGAGTAAATTCGTCGTATTCGCTAAAACTGGCGAACTTGTCCCAGTCATCATTCACCGCGGTGACTTTGCTTTGGTTTGGGCGGTAAAGATCATTCTGCAACTGAAGATTATATGGCGGGTCTGCAAAAATCATATCGATTGAGTTCTCGGGAAGATCGCTGAGAACATCTCGGCAGTCACCAGGCAGAATGGTGTTAAGGGAATTGATCATAAAACTTTTAATATTTCCAGTAATCCGACTCGATCTTGATTTGCCTTCTCGATGGCAACGACTGAACCGAGCACCACCACTTTGCCATTCTGCGCCATTTCGCCAAGAATTTCGCCGAAAGATTTGAAATCGCCTTGGCTTGTTGCCAATACCTCATCACGAAATTGCTGGCGCAAGGTGTCGTTGTAGTTGACCAGCCATCGCACCATCGATGTCCACCCTTTGGCATCCGGTAAAAGATATGCATCCAGGTCGCCAATGGTACCGATGATGGATTTGGTTAACTCCATATCAGAAATATCCAGTGATGTCAGAAAGCCTGCAGTGGCATCGTAGTTATCCAAGCTAGCCAGCAAATTGGGGTCACGGTAGGAAGAGAAATTAAAAACACCTGAATGAATATCGAAAGCACTGTGACCGCCGTAAGCGCCGCCTTGTACGCGGATTTTCTCCCATAGCCAGGTATTTTGAAGGTAGTTGTTAATGACCAGAATTGAGCCATGCAGTTTGTAGCCCAATTTATAGATATTGGCACCCTTTCCTACGTAATTGACTTGTGTTGGAATGGTTAAGCCTTCATTTGAACCATGGTATTCGTTGAAAGCCCATTTAACTTGCCTCTGTTGCTCATCGCGGTTATTGACGGGTAATGCATGTAAAAAAGCGTGCAGACGCGGTTGAAAGGCTTTCCAATTGGTTGAATCCAAGGTTACATTGACAATCATGGCAGAACGATTGATCATCAACTGGCGCAGTTGCTCCAGTTTTTTTAATACCGTAGGCCAATCTTGTTCGATGGATTCGATAAGTTCGCGCAAGAAGAAAAGATGGGTGATACCGCTCATTTGTTCCGAAATCCAGTCAGCTTGAGAAAAGCGCGCGCGCAGACGCTGGCTCACTATGCTTGAGCCTCCCGGCACAAGCCCGGCTTCCAGACCAGCTTTACGTTCCAGAACGATCTGCTTAAATCGTTCACGCTGGTCCAAGCGCGCACTCAATAGGATATCCTTGATGATATCGAGCAACTGCCCGGATTGTGACGTAACGGCTTTACCTCGTAAAAAGAACCATGCCGCTGATCTCTCGGAGCCGCGAATTGCTGAGTTAACAGATGTAGAGCGGATACCGCCGGTGTCGCGCCCAATCCGTTGGGTCAGTTTAACGAAATCATCTTTTTCTGTACCCATTTCCAGCAGTAAACGTCCAAACAAACCGGCAAAAGGCAGCAGTGCTTCTGGCAAGGCGTGCAAATCGAATCCCAAATCCAGGTAAACAATGCCATTTGTAAAAATGTCATGATACAGGATTGGGGTTTCATCAAATGAGAGAGATGCAATCGGAAGGGTTTTTATGGAGCGGTCAATATCAGCCAGCGACAGGCTTGGGATGGTAGCCAGCGCTTCAGGGCTGTCAGGTGTATTCTGGCGTTGCTTGAGGTCAGCATCCAGATTAATAACCGTATCCAATTCTTGATTTGTCATATGTTCGCGCGTTTTTAAAAGCCGGTCGTTCTCAATAGCGTCGCGACGTTTTCCTTCATCGGGGTCCGGGACAAGCATTACGGTGGTTCGATGTGGATTGTCGAGAAGGTATTTTTCGATGATTGTTTCGAAGTGACGCCCAGCTTCCACCTTTGATTTGAGTGCAATAAGTGGCGCTTCGTATGCCAACGCTTCTAGCGGGTCACCATCATAAATCCAGGTTGTCAACGCCTCCAGCATGATTGAAAGACCACGAGGGAAGCGTCCGGTGTTTTGTTCGCGTAGGTGGAATTCGACCGTGTTCATGCTTGCCGCAACAGTTTGCGGATCGATGCCATCCCTTGCAAGCGATTGAAGAGTATTAAGAATAAGCGTTTCAACTTTTTCCAGGTTTTCTTGTTGGACGCCTTTCATGCCGGCAGAAAACATGGACTGGCGTAGTTGTTCTTCGTAGCCACCTGTGACATCCTCGCCCAACCCGGATTCGATCAAAACTTTTTTAAGGGGTGATGCCGGGGTACCCAGTAAAATATGGTTGAGAAGCGAAAAGTTGAGATTGGCATCAATATTGGTGCTTTCAGGCAGCATCCAGTTAACGGTTAAGTAAGATTTTCCTTCGGCCGAATCGCCTGAATCATAGGGGAAGGTCATCTTTTTGGGTGCGCTGAACCTGGTTTGAAGTGGAATTTCTGATCCGGTATCTTTTTTATCAAAATTACTCAACCAACCATCCAAAATCTGCAGGCGTTCGTTTTCTGGATCATCTCCATAGAAATAAATGTAGGAATTGGAAGGATGGTAATATCTGTTGTGAAAAGATTTAAATGCTTCATAGGTAAGATCAGGGATGACTAGCGGGTCGCCGCCGGAATCGAAGTTGTAAGGGTTGTTTGGATAAAGTGAACTTCGCGATTTATCTCCTAGCAAATCCTCAGGCGAGGAATAAGCGCCTTTCATCTCGTTGAAAACAACTCCCTTAAACGATAAGGCTGAATCGGGCGATGTAACTTCATAATGCCATCCCTCCTGACGAAAGGTGTGTTCAGGGATCAACGGGAAAAAGACTGCATCAAGGTAGATGTCTACCAGGTTGTAGAAGTCTTTCAAATTCTGGCTGGCGCATGGGTAGCAGGTTTTATCGGGATAGGTGAAGGCGTTTACAAAGGTTTGCAGCGAGCCTTTTAATATTTCCACAAAGGGCTCTTTTACCGGATATTTGCGTGAGCCGCTTAACACAGAGTGTTCCATGATATGCGCAACCCCAGTTGAATCAGATGAAGGAGTGCGAAAACTTATTCCAAAACACTTATTCTCATCATTGTTCGTGATCGAGAGTATGCGTGCGCCAGTTTTGTCATGGATCAGTAATTTTGCATTAGCGTTAATTTCGGAAATGGTACTTTCTTGAGTCACAGTAAAATTGGGGTTCATCGGATCTCCGAAACTCGGTCTGTTGAGCAATAAAACAGCTATCCGAGTTATGCTTAATTTGTAAGTTCTACCAATAAATAATAAATTAAAGTGATTCTAAGCAGCGTCTTGCCAGCGTTGCTGCGATATTGATACGGTATTCAGCGGAAGCCCATTCGTCCCCAGATTCATAAAAGGCACTTCGGGCGGCGGCATCGATGCCGTCGGGTTCCGTTCCATCCATTGCTAAAATAGGATTCTTTCCAAAACCACCCAAAGCCAGGCGTGTCCGGCCGCTTGGCCAACGCACAACACAGGCGCAAACAATAGGTTTGTCCTTTGGTGAACGAGCCACCATTTCAAAAGCACAGTTTACGTTTAGTGGGATGCTGATCTCAGTAATCAATCCGCCTGGTCGGATGGGTAAAAATTCTCCAAGCCCGATAGTGCCAGGTGAGTTTTTACCTGTTATAACTAATTTTGCATCCAACGCCAGCATGGTAGTTGTGAAGGATGAGCGACCATCGCCTGTAATGAGAGCGCCAGCCACAGTTGCCGCGTTTCGAATATTAAGACCGAAATCGATACGCAGGGCTTGCTTTAGCGCAACGGGGCAATCTGGCGCTTCGACCAGCTGCTGCAAGGTTGTAACAGCGCCAAACTCAAGGTTATTCCCGGTTTTGCGGATAAAATTTAGTCCCAGCTCCTGTAAATCGACCACACCAAAAGCCTCCTGATGGGGTCTGTTTAGCCAGGTGCCGCCTCCAAGTGGATGCATTCCCGGTTGCGCCAACCATTCCAAAGCTTCATTTATATCTTTAGCGCGATGATATTCAGTGATCATGGTCTCTCCATGGAAAATTATATACAGTCATATTCATTCCTAAACAAGAGTTAGGATTATTCCTTATTATACAGGATGCGAGTCATTTGGCTGTTGTTTGGTGTAAGAGAATTCAGTCGTGATTTGGAATGAGTGAATATTACAGCCATTTCCAATGCTAAAGTTGGAATATCTGTTCTTTGCCCAAAAAAATTATTCTGGGTAAACCTTCCAGCCCAATTTGTCCAGATCGTTCGTATCCAGCAATTCATCCGGGACGTTGATGAGTAAAGTTGTAG
>CAIMZS010000307.1 GCA_903846015.1 uncultured Anaerolineae bacterium
AAATGGGAGATTTTCAAGGTACTGCCTATTCCATAACCAAGCTTGGACAATTATGTCAGGTGCGCGGTGACAATGAGGCGGCACTCAAACATTATCTTGAAGGGTTGGATCTCTTTGAGCATTTGGGCGCTCAGCCCATGTTTATGCAGGTAAAGCAACTTATTGCCAGCCTTGAAAGCAACGCTTCCCCCGCTTCGGCTGAGAGGCCGGCGAGTGATGGCGATCCCTTGGCGCAAGTCATCAGCCAGGCGCGCGCCGCCCACCAGCGTGGGGAGATTGAAACCGCCATCCAATGCCAGGAGCAGGCCGTGGCGCTGGCGCGCCAGACAGGACAGGCCCGCGAGGCGCTGGTGATATTAAGCGTCCTGCTCTACAATCTGGCCGGTTATTACCGGCAGGCAGACCGTCCCGCTGAAGCCGTGCGCGCATTGGAAGAAGTGGTCGCGCTGGATGAGCAAACCGGACATGCGGATTTGGAGGCTGACCGCCAGAGCCTGGCCACCGCGCGCCAGAGTGTCTCGCTTCCGTCGGAAAAGCGCGCCCGCCTTCAACAGGCCACCTCCGAACCCGGAATCGCGGAGAACGAAACTCCCGGCTTTGAAGCCCAACTGCAAGCCGCGCTGGCTCAAGTGCCAGCAGAACAGCGCGCCGCCGCCGAGGCCCAAATGCGACAGGCGCTCGAAGACTTCCAGCGCCTGTCGCCGGAGGAGCAGGCTGGCCTGGTAGATGCTGCCCAACGCCAGCAAGCCCAGGCAGGAACTGGGATTATTCCATACGAACAGGCGGCCGACCAGGCGCGCGCGGCCGCGCTGGCATATGTGCGCAGGCAGGCCCCCAAACACGATGTGCTGGCCTGGCTGGAGCAAGCCGCATCCCAGGCAGCCGAGGGCGAGGACCCCGGCTCACCCTGGCTCGCCGTCGCCGGGCTATGCCTGGCGCTGGCGGCGCTGATTAAGCAAGAACCCCTTCCACCCGTGCCGGTTCAATATGCGGCGCATTTTTCCGCGGTCCAGGCTGAGTTCAAGCCCCAATAAACAAAGCATAAGGAGAAACGATGAGCGACATGATCCCCCTCGAATGTCCGCGCTGCCGACACACCTGGGAAAAATCCCTGCGCGCGTTGCAACGCGTGGATGACATCTATCGTCTGGCCAAAGGCGCCCCCCAGCCCCTGCCGGCCCCCGGCAAAATTGCCAATTACCGCGACCAGTGTCCCATCTGCGGAACTTACGTCATCGCCACGGTGGAGGCCGATTAGCTATGCCCAAAGTACTCTTCATCCGTGAAGAAAGTCCGGCAGAAAAAGACCTGCGCGAATGGTTTGCCGCGCAAAAACTCGAATCGCCCAAAGCCATCGAAGAGGCTGCCCGGCTGCTGATCGGGCTGATCACAGGTCTTTTGGGGGCCTTGTTCGGTGTGCTGACCGTCTCCGCCGAAAAACTTCCGGGCTACCTGGCGCTGCCGCTGGTGCGCTGGGCGGGGGTGGCGGCGGTCGCGCTCTGGCTTTTCTCCCTGTTGACGGCGCTGGTGGTCATTATGCCACGTCGATGGCGGTACGCACCGGGGCTGCCGCAGTCTCAAGAGCGCACCCTTTCTGCTTTGCTGTCTCACAAAGCCAGTTGGCTGACTGCCTCCGTCTGTCTGTTTGGGGTGGCCGTGGCACTGTTGGGGGTTGTGTTAGTCACGGCCCTGCTCCTGGGCTAAGATTTCTCACGTTTCTATTCTGGTATAGCTGTCCAGAAAAGTTTTTTCCACAGTCTGAACAGGCTGTGCTAGAACCGGCACGTGTCTGAACCGCAGATTTACACAGATTTCGATGATTACGCAGATTAGAGCAAGTGCGAGAGCAAGAACAAGAAGGGGCACTATCGGCCCTGCTATAACGTGCAGCCCTGGGGGCACAAACCATGTGAAGCAGCATTTGCATATTCCCATATAGTTTTATTGACGTTTAGCAGGTGTTTATGTTAAACTGAAAGTGCTTTCACATTTTCTTTTGCGGGAAAAATCATGTCCAACCAGAAAAAACCTACTATTTACAACGTTGCCAAACTTTCCGGGGTCAGCATTTCAACCATCTCGCGCGTCTTAAATACACCCGATAAGGTCAATTCTGAAACCCGGCAAAAAGTTCTCGAGGCGATTGACTCGCTCGGCTTTATCCCCAAAGCGGATGCCCGCGCCCGGGCTTTGAGCAAAACCAATCGTATCGGGGTGATCACACCTTTTTTTACCGCTCCTTCATTCGTCCAGCGTTTACGAGGTGTATCAGCGGCCCTGGCTTCTTTAAATTATGAACTGGTCATTTATGCAGTCGATTCGTCTGATCGACTGGAGGGCTATCTCTCCTCGATCCCGTTTACCGGCAACCTGGATGGTTTGATCGTTATGTCACTATCCATTCATGACAAGGATGCGCAACGCCTGATTGAACATGAAATTGTGACTGTTTTGATTGAACATACCCATCCGAGTCTGAACTGCATCGAGATCGACGATTTTCACGGCGGACAGATGGCAGCCTCTCATTTGCTTGAAAAGGGCCATCGCCGGATTGCTTTTGTAGGGGATAAAGAGCCGCACGATTTTGAACTTCACCCGGCGGGGATGCGTTTGAAAGGCTTCCTGCAGGTGTTGCAAAAGACCGGGATCGAGGTTCCCGAAACCTATCTGCGCCAGTTTGATGATACCCAGGCGGATGCCATGCAGGCGGCGCGTGAGCTGTTGAGCCTGCCCACCCCGCCGACCGCTATTTTCGCTGCTGCCGATGTTCAGGCACTCAGTGTATTGAAAGTGGCCCGTGAAATGAATTTTAAAGTTCCTGAACAACTAGCTGTCATCGGTTTCGATGATATCGACTTTGCCGAATACGCCGACTTGACCACCATCCGTCAGCATCTCGACGAATCTGGTCGCCTGGCTGTGGAAACTCTGATGACACGGATTGCCAGCCCTTCGCGCCCACCACAACACATCAACCTGCCGCTCCAGTTGGTTGAGCGAAAGACCACTTAGCTCTCGAGGATTTTGCATGTCCATCCACACTTGCCCCAATCGTTGGGTCATTGAAACCGAAAACACGGCCTATGCCTTTGGCCTCAACAGCGCAGGGCTGATTACCCAGCACTACTGGGGAGTACGCCTGCCGCGCCTTGCCGACTACCCCATCCCCGCCGACCCGGCCGGGTTTGCCTCCACTGATGGTTTCGACCACTTCATCCCCGAGGAGTACCCCGGTTACGCGAGCACAAAATACATTGACCCATGTCTCAAAGTCATTTTTTCGGATGAAGTGCGGGATGTGGTACTGCGCTATCTGGATTTTTCCGTTGAAACCTCTCCCAACCCGACTCTTACCATCCGTTTAAAAGATGTTTTCTACCCATTACAAGTCACCCTGTACTACCGCAGCCACCCGGACTACGACCTGATTGAACGTTGGGTCACGGTTGAGAATCTTGGCTCCGAGCCGATTCACATTGAGCGGTTTTTTTCTGCTAAGTGGACTCTGCCCATCGGCGACAACTATTTTCTGACCCACATGTACGGTCGCCACACCGACGAGTTCAACCTGCAACGTGAGGCTCTTACCCCAGGGCTGAAAACCATCGAGAGCCGCCGCATTATCCCAAGCCATCGCGCCGCACCGTGGTTCGCCATCGACCGTGGCGCTAGCGAGGAGGCTGGGGAAGTCTGGTTTGGCACGCTTGCCTGGAGCGGCAACTTCCGCATCAGCGCTGAAGTGACCGAATTTGCCTCCACCCGCGTCAGCGTTGGCTTAAACGACTGGGATTTCGGCTGGAAGCTCCAGCCCGGGGAACCACTCACAGCTCCGGCATCCATTTCAGGTTACACAAAAAGCGGATTTGGGGGGGCCAGTCGCCTGTTGCATGCTTACGTGCGCAACCAGGTCCTGCCGCATGGACAGGTTCCACATAAAATCCTGTACAACTCTTGGGAGGCCACCCTGTTCGATGTGGATGAAGCCTCTCAATCCGCATTGGCTGAAATTGCTGCCAAAATGGGGGTGGAACTGTTCGTGATGGATGATGGTTGGTTCCACAACCGCAATTTCGATAACGCCGGGTTGGGGGATTGGTGGCCCGATGAAGTGAAATTCCCCAACGGGCTGGGCAATCTCATTCAAAAGGTCAATGACCTTGGCATGGATTTCGGACTATGGGTCGAACCCGAGATGGTCAACCCCGATAGCGACCTGTACCGCACGCACCCCGAGTGGGTCATCCACTTCCCGACGCGAGCCCGCACTGAGAGCCGCAACCAGTTAATTTTGAACATGGCGCGGACAGATGTGCAGGATTACATCATCGGCGTTTTGGATAAACTGCTGACCGAAAATAACATTTCTTTCATCAAATGGGATATGAACCGCGCGGCCAGCGAACCTGGCTGGCCAGAGGCCCCCGGCGACCAGCGTGAGTTATGGGTGCGTTATGTTTGGGGCGTGTACCGAGTTTGGGGAGAGCTGCGCCACCGGCATCCCAACATCATCTGGCAGAGCTGTGCCAGCGGCGGTGGGCGCGCCGATTTTGGTATCCTGCGACTGGCTGACCAGGTTTGGGTCAGCGACAACACCGAAGCAACCTCGCGCCTGCACATCCAGGAAGGCTATTCACAATATATGCCTGCCATTACGATGGAAGCCTGGGTGACGGACTGGAACGAAGGCGTTGTGCCGCTCGAATTTCGATTCCACGTCAGTATGTGCGGGGCGCTGGGAGTGGGTGGTAACTTGCTTAACTGGGATGACTCGGCGCGGGATTTGGCCGCGAAATGTATCCGCGATTACAAGGAAATTCGCCCGATAGTACAGCTTGGGATGCAGTATCGTCTGATATCTGCACAGAAAAACGCCTATTCGGCCTTGCAATACGTCAGTCCGGACAGGGCCGAAGGTGTCCTATTTGTGTTCCGTGTCCACATCCCTGAAAAATACAACCTCCCTCAGATATATTTGCGTGGGCTTGACCCCAATGCTATTTACGAGGTGGAAGGGTATGGCGAACGCTCCGGTTCAGGGTGGATGGAAGCTGGGCTGAGGGTGCCGCTGAAGAATTTGCAAAGCAAAGTTTTGCGAATCAAACAAGTTTAGAAAAGATGCGACATGTACAAAAACACCGGGGGCAAAACCAGCGAAGAACACGCCACCCTGAGACTGTATCTCTGTTTCTTCATCCGGACAGGCCGGAAAAGAAAAACCTTTTCACCACGAAGGCCACCAATGATCACGATAGTCCCGGTTCCGGCACGAGACGAAGGAAGGGCTTTTAAAGAATTTTCTTTCCCGCGGCCGTGCTATAGTTTTTCAGATTATGATTTTGCATGGTAGCGGCGGCTTTCATTGCTTTTCCTGGCTAGACGACTGAAGTCGTTACTACAAATCCTAATTCTTTTCTGAAGAGCTATAGAACCGGCGCTATCGGCATTATGGCAAATATGCTTGCTTTTTGTGCAAGCATTTAACTTTCAAGTTCCTATGGACTCGCCGCTTCAGCCCGGTCCTGAACAGTGGCAGCTACCATCCCGTAGAGATAGATTCGGACAATATATTCACCTACCTGCGTGAAAGCGACAAAGAACAAAAGCTGGGGGTACTCAATCTATGGGCGAATGGGCAGACTGAGCGGCAGGCTTTTGTGCGATGATGATTTGAAAGAGATGTACACGTTAGCCAACAGCTAAGGAGGCTCCGCCGAAGTGGAACTCGCCATCCGCCGGATTCTATTGATCCATGGCATGATCATGCTGGTAGGAGGCATCCCCTTGCTTTACCTGGGCGATGAAATTGGCAGATGGGGCTGCGTAAGGAACATGAGGCATTCTCAGGTGGCAATCTGGAATTGATCCAGACAGAAAATGACTGATCATTAATTGCCAAAACCGATTTGCTCGCCTGCCTTGACCCACATTCGATGTGCGTTCCTGACGAATAGTAACTACTAAATAAATCCAATCCCCCTGTCAATTTTTGTGCTCACATTGTCCTTTATGGCTGACTGGTGAAAGGGGGACGATGGTCTATACTATCAGGGAAAGGCAGGTGACAATGGACTATCAAGGGAAACCATTCAAGGACTCGATCTATCCGGGCGGCCCGCAGGTGATTCCGGGGCGGATCCGGTGTGCGTATTATGATTTTGGCGGGGAAGGGGTGGCCTATCACGACTCGGATCCGGTGAACCATGGCAGCGGTGGGTTGAACCCTGCCGATGGAAGCTATCTGCATGAGTTTCGCATCCATGAGGCTGTGGATACGACATATACCAAGGATGGCGAATACGACAACCATCCTTACAACTATGTCGAGCCCGAACTGGGTATGTTGTATGTTGGCTGGACCGAGCCGGGCGAATGGATCAAGTACACGGTGGAAGTAAAACAAACCGGGTTGTACGCGGTCAATCTTTTTTATACATCCAACCGGGGCGGCGAAATCGCGCTTTCGGTAAATGACCGCGATGTCACCGGGCCGATTCAAATTCAAACCACCTATCGCGATGACGACCCGCTGGATTGGCGGCAGTGGCATCATTGGAACCAGCTGAATGGCATCGCCAAAATCAGCCTGGAGCAGGGAATTCAGGTTCTGACTTTGCACACTGTTTCAAATGGCGGTATGAATTATGCCTACCTGGATTTTGAACTTTTATGAATATCCCGGTTAATGCATGGGTAAGGCGTGTTTTCAAAGGAGCCTTTTATAATGAATAAGGTGAAAATCGCAAGGTGTGATCTGGATGCGTCAGAAATAGCCCTGGGCTGCATGCGCATCGCAGATTTGAGCAACCAGGAAATCTCAACGCTGGTGCATACGGCGCTGGATGAAGGGATTAATTTTTTCGATCATGCCGATATTTACGGGGGCGGGCAATCGGAAGCAAAGTTCGCGGAGGCTCTGAACATGACGCCGCGCCTGCGAGAAAAGATGATTTTGCAGGGCAAATGCGGTATCCGTCGGGCTTCCTTCGATTTCTCGAAGGAATATATATTGGAATCAGTGGACGGCATCTTAAAACGGTTGCAGACTGACTATCTGGATGTGCTTTTGCTGCACCGCCCGGATGCGCTGGTCGAGCCGGAAGAAGTGGCTGAGGCTTTTACAATCCTGCAAGACAGCGGCAAGGTCAAGTATTTTGGCGTCAGCAACCAGAACCCGATGCAGATTGAACTTCTGACCAAATTTGTGAAGCAGCCGCTGGTGATTAACCAGCTCCAACTAAGCATCACCAATACCGGCATGATTGATGCGGGCATTAATGTCAACATGCAGATCAATGCCTCGATCGACCGGGATGGCAGCATCCTGGATTACTGCCGCCTGAAGGAGATCACTATCCAACCCTGGTCTCCGTTCCAATATGGCTTTTTTGAGGGCGCGTTCCTGGATAATGACAAATTCCCCGAACTGAACCGGAAAATCAACGAGATTGCTGCATCCTGGGGTGTAACCAATACGGCGATTGCGATTGCCTGGCTGCTGAGGCATCCTGCACACATGCAGCCCATTGTTGGAACAACCAACCCGGGCCGTGTCCGGGATATCTGCAAGGCATCCGATATCAGGCTTTCCCGCCAGGAGTGGTACGACATTTATCTGGCTGTTGGAAATAAACTTCCCTGATAGCCCCTGTCTTTGTGCGGGTTTGAATATTTTCAGACTTCGTTTCTCAAATTAATAAATAAAAGGATGATGGAAAAAATGAAACTCTTAGAAAACAAATGGGCGTTTGTCACAGGTTCCAGCCGTGGCATTGGTCAGCAAATTGCCTGGGGTCTGGCGGAACGCGGCTGCAATATCATCGTTCATGGTCGGGAACCCAAAAATCTCGAGGCAACCCTGGCGAGGTTGAAAACTTTCAACGTCCAAACCCATATTGCCACGGGCGAGTTGTCCACATCCGCTGGCGTTGCCCAGATTATCACGCAGGCGATGGCTGCGCCAGGGCCGGTCGATATCCTCTACAATAACGCCGCTGTCCAAACCAAATATCAATCGATTTTTGCGGTGGATCAGGCAGAATGGGATCGCGTTTTCCAAATCAACGTTTGGGCCTTGATTGCGCTCTGCCAGGCATTCGCTCCTGGCATGCGCGAACGGGGCTACGGCCGCATCATTAACCTGACCTCTGGGATTGCAGACCAACCCAACCTGGCGGTCTACAGCGTCTCCAAAGCAGCGGTGGATAAATTTTCACGCGATCTGGCGGCTGAGTTCAAAGGTGAAAACGTGTTGGTCAACTTCCTCGACCCGGGTTGGTTGCAAACCGATCTGGGCGGGCCCAATGCACCGGGTAATGTTGAATCCGTTCTGCCCGGGGCGCTGGTGCCAGCCTTGTTCGAAAAGGGTGGCCCGAGCGGACGTTTTTATGGTGCGCAGGACTATAAGGATCTGGAACGCTGAAATCCTGAATGGAAGGTGTTTTGATGACGAAGTTATACAACCGGATATTAACCCTGGCGCTGTTCTTGGCTTTGATCGGTTGCGGAACCCCCGCAACCGATCCTATTTCACCTTCAATCAGCGCTTCTCTCAGCCCAGCGCCGACGAGCAGCTCGTCACCGTCACCCACGCTCGCGCCTGCTTTGTTGCGTTCCGGCCAGGCTTCGTTTCGCAGCCGAGTGGCCGGGACGCCATTTGTTCATCCAGGCGCGCTCAACAACCAGGCTGACCTGGATTTTACAAAAGTACAGATCGCAGCGGGGAAGGACCCGTGGGCCAGGGTCTTCAACGAAATGAAGCTGAGTGCGCTGCGCTCGAACAGAACGACTGCCCCGACGACTGAAACCGCCCAGAAATTGGATGGGCGCCGAGCGTATGCCAACGCCCTGGCCTGGATCTATACCGGGGAGGTGCCGTATGCCGAAAATGCGATTGGCATTCTGAACGTCTGGGGAAAAACCTTTACCGGATATTCCCCGGTGGAGGGTCAGAACCTGCTGGTTGCTGGTTGGACCGGTTCACTGCTCGGCCCGGCAGCCGAACTCATGCGCGACTATCCAGGTTGGGTCCCTGCGGACAAGGCACTCGTTCAGACCATGTTTCGGGAAAAGTTTTACCCAGCCCTGAACACCATGAGCACCTGGAACGGGAACGTGGATTTAACCCAGATCGATGCGATGCTGAGCATTGCCGTTTTCAATGACGATGAAGCCGAGTTCAATTTGGGGTTGCAGCGCCTGGAAGCGCGCCTGCCGGCCTATTTCTACCTTAAATCAGATGGGGGTGTTCCGTCGATTGCTGGCGATGGCGGCAATGTCAATAAATTTTGGAGCAATCCAACCCTGTGGGTGGATGGTCTGACCCAGGAAACCTGCAGGGATAATGATCACCATGGGCAGTATGGAATGGCTTCCGCTTTACACGCCGCGGAGGTTGCCTGGAACCAGGGTGTGGATGTTTACGCGCAGGATGCGGAACGATTTACCGCCACTTTGGAGTTGATGGCTGCGCAACTGCTTTCCGGGAAGATGCAAGGAACCTGTGTCAATAACGTCACCACGACCGATCTGTACGACACTTGGGAAATTGGGTATAACCATTATCACAACCGGATGGGCATGAATTTGCCGAATACCTATAAATTGATCACCACGCAGGTGCGGCAGCGCGGAATGAACGATTGGAACATCTTTTACGAGACTTTAACCCATGCCGGCCCAGAGTAAAACCAGGTCGGGAGCAATGAATGCACAAACTTGCAGGTAAAAGAGTTTTGGTAACCGCTGGCGCCCAGGGCATCGGCCTCGCCATCAGCGAGCAGATGATCGCTGCCGGGGCGCATTTGGCCGTGCATTACCACTCGAGTGCTGACTCCGCCCAGGCGCTGGTGGCAAAGGCCCAATCCCAGGGTTTAAGCGCCTGTGCCATCGGCGCAGATCTCACTCGTCAAACTGAAGCGGAGCGTTTGCTCCAAGAAATCGATCAACAGTTAGGCGGTCTCGATGTGTTGATCAACAATGCCGGTTCCCTGGTCGCGCGCAAAAACCTGGAGATGGTGAACGAGGAGTTTTGGCGTCAGGTGCTGGATATAAACCTCACATCTTGTCTCTGGGTGACCCAGGCGGCTCTGCCGCGCTTGTGTCGCAATCCCCAGAGCAGTATTGTTAATTTGGCATCCCTGGCCGGACGCAAAGGTGGGCACGCGGGGTCTTTGGTCTATTCCACGGCCAAAGGCGCAATCCTGACCTGGACGCGCTCCCTGGCAAGCGAATTAGGAGCGCGGGGAGTGCGCGTGAATGCAGTGGCACCGGGGCTGATTTTGGGAACTTCATTTCATAACACACATACCACTCAAGCATCTGCCCAGGCTACGATTGCCGGCATCCCTCTTCGCCGGGCCGGTTGCGCTGAGGATGTGGCCCGCGCGGTCGTGTACCTGGCATCTGAATATGATGGTTTTATCTCGGGTGCCACGCTAGACATTAACGGTGGTGTCTATGCTTGTTAATATCGCCGGCATGGGTTAATCGAAAAACGATTCACGGGGGTAACAAATACACAAATCGAATTGAAGTACAATGAAATACTAATGAAGTACAATGATGGTATGCAAGAGCAGACTGGGCCAGTCGGAGACGCGCGCACTTTTGGACAATGGGTTAAACACCAGCGCAAGGCGCTTGGTTTAACCCAAACCAGCTTGGCGCAGCAAGTGGCTTGCTCCAAATCGCTGATCAATAAAATTGAAAGCGACCTGCGCAGCCCGGCCAAACCCATGATTGAGCTGCTGGCATTGCATCTCAAAATCCCCCCTGTCGACTACGCTGACTTTGCCCATCTGGCTCAACCCGAATTACTGGTTGAAACACCCAGCAATGTTCTCCCCATCTCACTGACCCCATTGATTGGCCGTGAGCGCGATGTGGCGGCAGTCAGTTCTACCCTGCAGCAAACCGGGGTGCGCCTGCTCACCTTGACCGGCCCCGGAGGCATTGGCAAAACCCGCCTGGCATTGCAGGTGGCGGAGGAGCTAAACGATAAGTTTGCGGATGGGGTCTACTTCGTTTCGTTGGCTCCGGTCCGCGATCCGGCCCTCGTGCTCTCCAGCATCGTCCAGGCCCTGGGGCTCAAATCAATGGGCGACCAGCGTGACGACCAGCTGCTGGTCGCTTATTTGCATGAAAAAACCACATTGCTGATCCTCGATAATTTCGAGCAGGCGCTGCCAGCCACAAAGGCCATCGCTGAGCTCTTGACGTTTACGGTTTACCTCAAGATATTGGTCACCAGCCGGGCTGTGTTGCGCTTGAGTGGTGAACATGAATTTGTGTTGCCGTCACTGGATGTGCCTGATCTGAACCAGGCGGCCGATCCGGCCAGCCTGGCTCGTTCGCCGGCTGTGCAGCTTTTTGTTGAACGCGCCCAGGCCGTGCGTGCCGGTTTTGCACTTACAGCCGAGAACGCGCACAGCGTGGCTGAAATTTGTGCTCGGCTGGATGGGCTGCCCCTGGCGATCATGCTGGCTGCGGCGCGCTGCAAGGTGCTTTCGCCGCAGGCCATTTTGGCGCGCCTGACAGGCACTTTGGGCGGCGCGCTTGTGTTGTTGACCGGCGGTGTTCAGGATTTGCCGGCACGCCAACAGACCATTCGCCAGACCATCGAATGGAGTTACAACCTGCTCAGTGAGCATAAGCAGACTTTATTCAGGCGATTGGGCGTCTTTGTCGGTGGCTGTACCCTGGATGCCATTGAAGATGTGTGTGACAGACTGAAAGCCGAAACCCAGCCGCGCTTGCGCTCAGTCCCTTCCACTTCGGCCCTGGATTCGTCGGTTGCCCTGGTGGATCAGAGCTTGTTGCGCCAGGTGGAAGGGTTGGATGGCGAACCACGTTTTTTCATGCTGGAAATATTGCGTGAGTATGCGTTTGAATGCCTGATCACCCACAATGAACTGGAACTGATGCGCCAGCAGCACGCAACTTATTTTATGCGCCTGGTTGATACGCTGGATCCCAAGCTGCGCGGGGCGGAGCAGGAATTCGCTTTAAAACGTCTGGACGCGGATTACGACAATATCCGGGCCGCTTTGATCTGGAGCTGCGCCTCGGATATCGAAATGGCTCTGCGGATGGCGGCTGTACTATGGGAGTACTGGCTTTCGCGTGGTTACCTGCGTGAGGGACGGGCATGGCTGACTGACATCCTGCAGCGCTCGGACAAAATTCCTTTGTTGCCAGTGCGCGTGCGCGCGCAGGTGCTCAATGGCGCCGGTCTGTTGATTTCCGTTCAGGGGGATCAGCCAGCGGCCAGTGTTTACCTCCAGGAAAGTCTGCGCCTGTTTCGAGAGTTGGATGATCAGATGGGGGAAGCCTGGGTGCTAAACCATCTGGGCCAGACTCTGAACCTCTCGGGGCAGCAAGAGCAGGCCGTGTCGGTTTTCGAATCGAGCTTGCAGTTATTCCGCGCACTGGGTGACAATTGGCATAGCGCGTGGGTTTTGATCAACCTGGGTGATGTCAGTCTGCAAAGAGGCGAGACCGATCGCGCATTGCAGTTCTTTTCAGATGCTCGTGATCTATTCAAAGTGCTCAATCACAAGCGTGGCAAGGCGCACGCCATCGATCGTCTCGGGCGTGTAGCGGTCTTGCGGCGCGACTTTAACCAGGCTGTGAGCCTGTATTCAGAAAGTTTGCGGGTGTTCAGAGAAATAGGTGAACATGATGGCTGCGCTTTGGCGCTTCAAAACCTGGGGAGGCTCGCCTCCGAAAATGGGCAGCAAAACCAGGCTATTGAATATCTGACCGAGAGTTTGCGCCTGTTTGGAAATTTGAATGATCGCTGGGGCTTCGGCTGGTCGCTGCTGCGCCTGGCCATTGTTGTTCGCGCTTTACGCCAACCCGGGCAGGCGGCAATCTTATTCGGCGCAGCGGATGCTATGCTGGCAGATTTCAGTGACCGGCTATTTAATTGGGATCATCGTGATTTTATCAAGGAGACCCTGGCCGAGGCGCTGGCTCAATCCGATGCAGCGGCCTGGGCCAGCGGGCAGGCGCTCTCGCTTGAAAAAGTTCTGGGGTGGATTTCGGAACTGCCGTTCATCACGACATAACAACGACCAACAAAACAATACCAATACTACTCTCATGGTACCCGGTTCTGCACGGGCATCGTCGGAAAATATGCCCTGAAACACGAAAGCGCGCCAATCTGGCGCGTTTTCGTGTTTATGCGCCTGTGAGCACAAAAATATTCTTTTGGTAGTCAACTTTTGTACTCAAGGTGTGCGTCATGCCTGGTTCGATCATGTCAGGCCCTGGGCTATACTATCTTTGGTATTCAAAACCCTATCAAATACCCCATCCCGAAATATAGAAACCTTTTAGGAGGCGCTTTAGAAAATAAAACTGAAGATCACAAGCTTGTCTTAAAAGTAGGTGACCGATACCCTGTTGGATACCGGCCACCGCCCAGAGGAAATCCACTTCCGGGTCAAGGATCAGTGGGCTTCCAACTCCAAAATATATCATAACTATCAAGGAGAATGAAGAAGATGAAACGCTTATATTTTGTTCTGTCAGTATTAGTGGCATTGAGCATGCTGCTCTCTGCCTGTGGCACACCTGCAGCTCCCGCGACAGAAGCTCCGGCAGCTACCACTGCTCCGTCCGTTGCGACAGAAGCTCCGGCTGCGGCAGCTCCTGCTGCCACAGAAGCCCCGGCGGCCCCCAAGGAACTGGAAGGCACCCTGAATGTCTGGTCCTTCACCAATGACACCCGCATTGCGTCTGTCGCTTTCATGGAAAAGAACCCCAAGGTCAAGATCAATTTCACCATGATCCCTATGACCAATGGCGAATATCAAACCAAGGTTAAGGCCGCCGCCGGCACCGCCGACGCCCCCGACCTGGTTGCCCTCGAAGCCGGTTTCGTGCGCGAATGGGTTGAAGCACCCAAACTTCTGGCTGACCTGACCGATCTGGTGCCCCTCACGAAAGATATCAAATACTATCAGTCTGTTATCGATGCTGCCAGTTTCCAGGGCGTGACCAAGGGCTTTGACTACGAAGCCACCCCGGGCGCCTTCTTCTATCGCCGCAGCATTGCCCAGGAGTGCCTTGGCACCGACGATCCGGCGAAAGTGCAGGAAATGGTTGCGGATATGACCAAATATATGGAAACCGCTGCCAAGATCAAAGCTTGCGGCACCAGCAACTACTACATGAGCAGCACCAATGCCGACCTGGAAACTCCCTTCCTCTTCAACCGCGTTGATCCCTGGGTCAAAGATGGCAAGCTGGTTATCGATCCGAAGGTTGTCGAATACATCCATTTCGCTAAACAAATGCGCGATAACGGCTATGAAACTGGCGCAGGCCAATGGTCTGAAGGCTGGTTCGCTGCCATGAACGACACCCTGAAAGATGCAAATGGCAAATCCATGAAGGTTTTCGGCTACTTCCTGCCGACCTGGGGCCTGCCCTATGTTTTGCAGAACAACGCTAAATCTAAAGATGGCTCGAGCGATACCAGCGGCGATTGGGCCATGGCTAGCGGCCCGCTGCCTTATCAATGGGGCGGCACCTGGTTTGGCGTCATAAATGGCAGCAAGAATGCTGACCTGGCAAAAGAATTCATCAAATACTGCAACTTGAGCCTGGAATTCCAGACCAAATGGGCTTCGGGTTACTTCACCAATGCCAAACTGAAAGAAATAGACCCGACCGTCCCCGCTGATTTGCAGAAACAGGCCGGTGACTACGTCTCCAGCCAGATCGTGAACGAAAAATTGGCCGCCGATCCTACCGCAGCATCCAAATTCCTAGGTGGACAGAATCCCTACGTCGGTTTCCTGGCCGCTGCCTCACACATCAGCGCCAAGCTGATGACCGGTTCGGATGATGCAATTGGGCGCGCCCTGAATGACCCGCGCGATGCTTATCTGAGTGGCAAGATGACTGAAGCCCAGATGTGGCAGGCCTTCCTGGATAATGTTTCGGCTGAATTCCCCGATCTGGTTCTTCCCGAACCTCCTGTGAAGTAACCCTGTTCTAAAAATCAAAAGTTTGGGGCAGTGTATTCTTGAAATACACTGCCCCTCATCCTCCTTTCAATTGATCAGTAAAAAAACCAGTTCGATTATTTGTTCTGGAGGCAGTATGAAAGTTGCCAAGTTTAAGAAAATTTCTCCTGGATATTTATTTCTTCTGCCATTTGCGCTTGGCTTTCTGGCCTTTGGAATTTACCCGGTTGTCAACACGGTCTTTCTAAGCTTCACGGATACCACCATTATGGGTGGTGATGGTAAATTCATTGGGCTTGCTAACTTCATACGCTTGTTTGCCGATGGGGTTTTTATGAGGGCGGTGGGAAATACCTGGTTCATGTGGATCCTGATTATTATCCCGCAGGTCGGTTTCGCCCTGTTATTGGCGGCCTTGTTCACAAACACCCGCCTCAATATCAAAGCGGCCGGGGTGTGGCGCGCAATATTTTATTTACCAAACTTACTTATGCCAGCCGCAATTGCGGCTCTGTTCAGCACCCTGTTCGGTTTATATGGACCTGTGAACCAATTCATGGTCAGGGCCGGGTTCCTGAGTGAGGCCATGCGCTACATGGAAGACATAGGAATAGCGCGTTCACTTGTGATTTTCATTACCTGGTGGATATGGTTTGGTCAAACCATGATCATCGTCATGGCAGGTATGACCTCCATTCCCTTGCAATTATATGAAGCTGCCATGGTGGATGGTGCCAATGCCTGGCAAATGTTCACGAGAATCAGTTTGCCGCTCTTGAAACCCATTTTGGCCTATATCTTTGTGACAGCCATGGTGGGCGGAATGCAAATGTTTGATATCCCATTCCTGTTAACAGATGGTCGAGGTTCTCCCCAAAACTCGATCCAAACCAGCATGATGCTGATGTATATCAAATATAACAGCCCAAAAGGACATATCGGGGCGGCTTCCGCGGTGGGTGTGGTGGTTTTTATCATGACGGCCATTGTCGCCGTGGGAATTTTCTATTTCCTGAGTGATAGGGACGATGATGTTACAAAACCAACCAGGAAGTCAGTCTTCAAAAAGAAGATAGGGAGGTCGCAATCATGATCAGCAACTATAGACTTGGCACCTGGGTCTCGCGTTTTTTCGTCTACATACTACTGTTCAGCTTATTGATTATCGTCATTATTCCAGTCTGGCTCTTATTGGTTAATGGAACCCGCTCAACCGCAGAGATCAACCAGGGAATCGCTCTTTTGCCCAGCACGCACATGCTCGAAAACTATAATCTTTTGCTGGCAAAGGGGTTAAACCTGCCACAAGGTTTGATGAATAGCGTCTTCCTTGCCACCAGTTCAACCGTGATCTCGGTTTACTTTGCCTTTTTGACCGCCTATGGGTTGGTGGTTTACTCCTTCCGCGGGAGAAAAGAGATATCGAACTTTATCGTTGTCCTGACCATGATCCCGATGCAGCTAACCATTTTAGGATTTTACAAGTTTATGGCCAACCTGGGATGGACCGATACCTATTATCCGTTACTTATTCCGCTGATCGCCAACGCCGGCGGAACTTTCTTTGCCAGGCAATATCTTGAATCCATGGTGCTCCAGGATCTGATTGATGCTGCCCGCATTGATGGCGCCGGTGAACTGCGAATCTTTCACGAGGTGATGATGCCGCTGGCTGTGCCCGGAATGATTACCCTGGGCATTTTTTCATTCGTTGGATCCTGGAATAATTTTTTCACCCCGTTCATTATCCTTTCAACCCGTTCAAAATTCACATTGCCCATGTTGGTCCAGCTAATGCGCGGAGATGCGTATAGAACCGAATATGGGGCAATTTATTTGGGCCTGGGGCTGACCATTGTGCCGGTTATTATCGTTTATGCCCTGGCTTCACGCTATATTATCAGTGGGATTGCCATGGGTGCGATCAAAGAATAGCTTGTTTACATGTTTGACTTGCGCACCATCGAATTTTTATGGTACCCGGTTCTGCGATAGTGCCGGTTCTAGCACGGCCACGGGCATGGAAAATTTATGACAAAAAAACAGACATCCGTTACCATCCGCCAGGTTGCGGCGCAGGCAGGCGTATCCGTTGCCACGGTCAGTCGTTATCTTAACCAGAATACCCCTGTATCTCCCGCAGTTGCCGTCAGGCTTGCACGGGTGACGGATGAACTTAATTACCAACCCCTTGCGACTGCGCAGCAGTTGGCCTCCTCGCGAACCAAAACCGGCATCAGCAAAAACCAGGGTTATTCTACGGGATGTGTTCAAATGATAAAACAAGTCAGCCAGGTATTGCTAACAATGCAAAGATATTCGTGGGAACAAGGCGTGGCAGCCCAGGCGTTCCTTGAACTGGGTGAAACCGACATCGCGATTCTACTGGCGCGGGATGCGGTTCAGCGGCAAGGCCCGGATGGCAGGCTGGCATTGATGCGTGACAGCGAGGGCGTCACTGACCCGGCTGCGAATGGAGAAGCATTATTCGTTGCAGCGAGCCTGACGCGGGAACCTGTTTTACAGAATGCTTTTGATGCAATGCTAAATTACCTCTTGAAGGCAGCTCCGCGCGCAGCGGATGGCACACTCTTTCATGTGACTGATGCCAAAGAGATCTGGGTGGATTCGCTGTATATGGCGCCTCCTTTTTTGGCAGTGGCCGGTGAGCTGGACGAAGCCATAAGGCAAATCCAGGGAATGAAA
>CAIMZS010000308.1 GCA_903846015.1 uncultured Anaerolineae bacterium
ATGGATGTGACCGGCGACATTTCACTGCCTGAAGGCGTGGAAATGGTAATGCCTGGTGACAACGTCAACCTGACTGTTGAACTGATTGTACCGGTTGCTCTCGAGCAAGGCCTCAAGTTTGCCATCCGCGAAGGTGGTTTGACTGTCGGCGCCGGTGTTATCACCAAGATCATCCAATAGGTGGAGAAATGACTAAACAAAAAATTCGTATCCGCCTTAAGGCGTATGATCATCGTGTACTTGATCAGTCTGCCAAGCGTATTGTTGAGACAGCTGAGCGCTCTGGTGCAAAAGTGGTTGGTCCCGTACCCTTGCCAAGCAAGAAGGAACGGTTTACAATTCGTCGCTCAGCATTTATCGACAAGGACTCGCACGAGCATTTCGAGATCCGCACACATAATCGTCTGATTGATGTTCTAGACCCTGATTCAAAGACGATTGACATGTTAATGCGTCTCAACCTGCCCGCGGGCGTCGATATCGAAATTAAGATCTAAAAAATAATACCGCAGTAAATTCGTCTAACTGGTCTGACGAGCAATTTTTGTCAGACCAGTTGGGCTGAGTGCAGCAAAACAAGAACGGTTCTGTGCGTGGGCCAACCAATCAAATGGCCGCGGCAGCCCGTTGACTGTTTTGCTGAGAGATGATGCAGCCTAGCCCGGCTGACAGTCTCAACTAAATCTTTGTAAAGGAGAAAACCGAGGATGTTGAAAGGGCTGATTGGAAAGAAGATCGGCATGACCCAGATCTTCGATGAGAGAGGCGTGGCACTTCCCGTTACTCTAATCGAGGCTGGGCCTTGTTACGTTACCCAGATACGCCGTCCGGAGAGCGAAGGCTACTCCGCAGTGCAGCTGGGCTTCAGCGAAACGCACCCCAAGCGTTTAAGTGGTGGCGAACTTGGCCACTTGAAGGGTGCTAATTTGCCGCCCCTGCGTTTCCTGCGTGAATTCCGCACCAAAAGTGCGGATGTTTCTGTAGGAGATGTGATGAAGGCGGATGTATTCAGCGTGGGCGAACGCGTGGATGTGATCGGCACCAGCAAGGGTAAAGGTTTTGCTGGCGCAGTGAAGCGTTATCATTTCGCTGGTGGCCCCAAGACGCATGGTCAATCTGACCGTCATCGCGCTCCAGGTTCGAATGGTTCCGGCACCACCCCAGGCCGTGTTTATAAGGGCTCACGCCGCCCAGGCCACATGGGTGATGAGCGCGTTACTGTCCAGAGCCTCAAGGTCGTTCTGGTGGACACCGAACGAAACCTGATTGGTGTGAATGGCGCCGTGCCAGGTTCCAAAGGCGGCATGGTGATCATCAATGAGGCTCGCAAGCAGTAATGCTTGCGATGAATGGAGTAAGACGCTATGATAGTTGACGTTTTGAACATGGAAGGCAAGATGGTGAGTCAGGTGGAATTGCCTGCCGCCATTTTTGAGGCCCCAATCAATATTGACTTGATGCACCAGGCATACACGCGCCAGATGGCAAATGCTCGCCTGGGAACTCACGATACCAAGCTGCGCGGCGAAGTGGCTGGCGGCGGCAAGAAGCCCTGGAAACAAAAGGGTACTGGCCGAGCACGTCAGGGTTCAACTCGTGCGGCACAGTGGGTTGGCGGCGGTCGTATTTTTACACCGCACCCTCGCAAATATACCCAGCGCATGCCCCTTAAGATGCGCCGCGCTGCCCTGCGCTCGGCCCTTTCGGCCAAAGCTGCGGATGCTGGCATCGTGATTGTCGATGATCTGACACTGTCTGAACCCAAGACCAGGTTGATGGCAAAAGCCCTCAATCATTTGGTGGGAGCTTGCAGCGTCCTGCTGATCATCCCTGAGAAATCAGCTGGATATGATGTTGTTATTCGCTCCACCAACAACATTCCGGATGCCAAGGCCTTAATGGCTGGGTATCTCAACATCCGCGACATTCTCAGTTTTGATAAGGTTGTCCTGCCCCTCCAGGCGCTGGATGTCCTGAAAACTACTCTTGAATAGGAGCGATCATGACGACGTTATATGAAATTCTCCGCCGTCCGCTGATCACCGAGAAGTCGAATTATCAGTCGAGCAAACTGAACCAATATGCTTTCGAAGTGGCCGATAAAGCCACCCGGACGCAGGTGAAGGATGCCATCGAGACGATCTTCGATGTTGAAGTGGAACGCGTGAATATTATTAACACTGCAGCCAAGCGCGGCCGTCGCGCCAAGAGCCGCCGTGTAATGGTACGCCGTGCCGGTTACAAGAAGGCTATTGTGACCCTTAAAGCAGGCCAGACTCTCCAGATTTTTGAAGGGGTGCAGTAATGGCTGTCAAGAAGTATAAACCGATAACACCCGGTCAACGCGGCATGACAGGCTACACGTTCGAGGAAATTACCAAGAGCACGCCCGAACGCTCGTTGATTGTATCTATGCCCAGGCATGGCGGTCGTAACGTTTATGGCCGTGTAACTGTGCGACACCAGGGTGGTGGCCATAAGCGCTTTATTCGTTTGGTAGATTTCAAACGTGAAAAGCATGGCATACCCGCCAAAGTGGCTGCGATCGAATATGATCCTGGTCGCACTGCTCGCCTGGCGCTGTTGTTCTATGTCGATGGCGAAAAACGCTATATCATTGCCCCGCTTGGAGTAAAAGTCGGCGATACGCTGCTCTCCGGTCCGGGTGTTGAAATTCGCCCTGGCAACTGCATGCCCATAGCCAATATTCCGGTCGGCACCATGGTGCATAACCTGGAAGTGAAAGAGGGCAAGGGAGCTCAACTGGTGCGTTCTGCCGGTGCCGCTGCTCAGCTGCTGGCCAAGGAAGGCGAATTTGCTCAAATCCGTATGCCATCCGGCGAAGTCCGTCTGATCCGCCAAACATGTTATGCTACGATCGGGCAGGTTGGTAATTTGGACCACAGCAACATCAAACTGGGTAAGGCTGGTCGCAGCCGCCATCTGGGCATTCGCCCTGGCGTTCGCGGTTCGGCGATGACCCCGCGCGATCACCCGCACGGCGGCGGCGAAGGTCGTCAGCCGATCGGCAAGCCCGGTCCACGCAGCCCTTGGGGCAAGCCCACTTTGGGTTACAAAACCCGTACCAATAAGCAGACGGACAAATACATTGTCCGCCGCCGTAGCAAGAAGAGCCGCTAAGGCGTGACAAGGTAAACGAGGAACGAGACTATGTCCAGATCTCTCAAGAAGGGGCCGTTCATTGCCCCAAAATTACTGAAGAAAATTGAGACGATGAACCAGCGCGGTGAAAAAAAGGTCGTACGTACCTGGAGCCGGGCAAGTGTCATTTTCCCCCAGATGGTGGGGCATACCATTGCAGTGCATGATGGCAGACGCCACGTGCCGATTTATGTCACCGAGAATATGGTGGGCCACCGCCTGGGCGAATTTGCACCCACGCGCACATTCCGCGGCCATCTCTCGGAGAAATCAACGAAAGGGAAGTAAGCTATGACTGACGTTCGTGCTCATCTCAGCTTTCTCTCCGTTTCAGCCCAAAAGGTCCGCCTGGTGCTGGATTCAGTGCGAGGTAAGAACGCCAATGATGCGTTGCAAGCTTTGCGCTTTGTCCCCAGCCATGCCGCCGTCCCGGTGCTCAAGCTGCTAAAGTCGGCAGTGGCGAATGCTGAGGAAAACTTCGGTGTAAGTAGTGACGATTTGTATATCGCCACCATCTTCGCAGATGAAGCGCCCACTCGCAAGTGGCGTCGCTTTGGCGCTCGCGGTCGCTTTAAGCCGGTTTTGCGTCGCTCGTCTCACGTGACCATTATTTTACGTGAACGCGAAGCCTAGGAGAAGGAGAGAATATGGGTCGTAAAGTTCATCCGATTGGTTTCCGCCTGGCTGTAAGCCACGGCTGGCAAGGCCGCTGGTTCGCTGAAGGCACTCAATATCGCGATCAGCTCAAACAGGATTTTGCCATCCGCAAGCTGGTCCAGGAAATCTCCCCCAAGGCCGGTGTGTCGCGTGTAGAAATTGAACGCTACCCTGGCAAGATCAAAGTAACCATCAACACCGCCAAACCCGGTATTCTGATCGGGCGCAAGGGTGAAGGTGTCAAGAAAGTGCGCGAAGGCCTGCAGGAGCTGGTGGGCAAGAAGGTGGATTTGGATATCAAGGAAATGTCTGCCCCTGATACCGATGCCTACCTGGTAGCCCGCAACATTGCTGAGCAGATGGAACGTCGTATTGCCTATCGTCGCGCCATGAAGAAAGCCATTCAGTCTGCCATGCGCCAAGGCGCCTTGGGTATCAAGATCGAAGTGGCTGGCCGTCTGGCGGGTGCTGAAATGGCCCGTACCGTATGGCTGCGCGAAGGACGCGTTCCCCTGCAAACGCTGCGCGCCAACATTGAATTCTCCCGCGCCGAAGCTCTGACCACCTATGGCCGCATTGGCGTCAAAGTGTGGGTTTTCAAGGGCGACATGAAGCAGGAAGTGGAAGAGAAAGTTGAAGCCACGGAAGGCGTGTACGTCAGCGAGTAATCGCCCGACACGAGCCTGTGAAAAGAGGTAGTCATTATGTTAATGCCGAAACGTGTAAAGTGGCGCAAGCAAATGCGCGGCCGTATGAAGGGCAAAGCCCTGCGCGGCGCAGAAGTAAGTTTTGGTGAATGGGGTCTTCAGGCGCTGGAGCCGGGCTGGGTAACTGCCCGCCAGATTGAAGCCGCCCGCCGCGCAATTGTGCGTGAAATGAAGCGCCGCGGCAAGGTCTGGATCCGCATTTTTCCATCCAAACCTTATACCCAGAGACCGCCTGAAACCCGTATGGGTAAGGGTAAAGGCAATGTGGAATATTACGTTGCTGTGGTAAAACCGGGCCGTATGATGATGGAAGTAGGTGGCATGTCCACTGAAGAAGCCATGAAAGCGCTCAAGATGGCCCAGTACAAGTTTTCGATCCGGACCAAGATTGTCACCCGGCACGAAGCAGTGGCAGGAGAGTAATATATGGATGCAAAAGAGATCCGTAACTTATCTGCCGACCAAATCAAGGTCAAATTGACAGACACCCATGAAGAGCTAATGAAATTGCGCTTCCAACAGGTGACTGGCCAGTTGACCGACACCAGTCGTCTGCGCACGCTCCGCCGTGATATAGCCCGAATGGAAACCATCCTGGCTCAAACGCAGCAAGCGGCCAAGTAAGAAGAGGTGCAGAATGAATAATCGTCGTCGCATTATTGGTGTCGTCACCAGCAATAAAATGCAGAAGACCGTCGTGGTTGAAATTACCCGTAATTTTCGCCACCCGCTGTATAAGAAGGTCATTCACAACTCGAGCACGGTGAAGGCTCATGATGAACTGGGTTGCCAAATTGGTGATGAAGTCCAGATTGTCGAAAGCCGCCCACTGTCAGCTCAGAAACGTTGGGTTGTGGAAGCCATCGTGAAACACGAGAGCAAAACCGCAGACAGCGGCGTGGAGGTTTAGTCATGATCCAGCAGGAAACACGTGTAAAAGTCGCCGATAATTCCGGCGCCCGCGAATTGCTGGTCATCCATGTGTTGGGCGGGTCAACCCGCCGATATGCTCGTGTGGGTGATATCGTGGTGGCTACCGTAAAAAGCGCCGCCCCGCAAGGCGCGGTGAAGAAGAGTGAAGTGGTAAAGGCTGTCATCGTTCGCACTGCCAAGGAATGGCGCCGCGAAGATGGCTCTTATATCCGCTTTGATGATAATGCCGCCGTCATTTTGGATACTGACGGTCAGAACCCCAAGGGTAGCCGTATCTTCGGCCCAGTTGCGCGCGAACTGCGCGAAAAGGGCTTCATGAAGATCGTTTCACTGGCCCCGGAAGTTCTCTAGGCCAGCGAGGAGTGAAGCCATGCAAGTGAAGATTCGTAAAGGCGATACCGTTGAAGTAATCAGCGGCAATCTCGAAGACAAGGGCAAGCGCGGTGAGGTTATTAACGTTCAGGTGGATGTCCGGCGCGTAGTTGTGCAGGGTGTCAACATCATGACCAAACACCAGAAGCAGACCCAGACCAGCCGCGGCCGTACCATTAATCCCGGACGCATCAAGCTGGAAGGCGCGATGGATATTTCTAACGTCATGCTGGTTTGTCCCAAGTGTAACGAGGCTAGCCGTGTCAGCGTCACCCGCGATGAAAGCGGAGCGCACCGTGTTTGCAAGCACTGCCAGGCTTTGATTGATTAAGGCATTGCCTGGACAGGAGAGCAAAAAGACATGAATAGAATGCAAGAACGTTATCAACAAGAAGTTGTCCCAGCGCTGCAGAATACCTTCAGCTTTCGGAATGTGATGGAATATCCTCGCATCCAGAAGGTTGTTGTGAATATCGGTCTGGGCGAGGCGATGGGCAATTCCAAGGCATTGGATGCAGCCATTGTCGATATGACCACCATCACCGGTCAGAAGCCGATTCAGACCAAAGCCCGTAAAAGTATCGCCAATTTTAAATTGCGCGAGGGCGTGATCATCGGTGTCAAGGTGACCCTGCGTGGAGACCGTATGTGGGCCTTTCTCGATCGGCTCCTCAATGTGGCTCTCCCGCGCGTGCGTGACTTCCGCGGTGTTTCACCGGATGCCTTCGATGGCCGCGGCAACTATACCCTGGGTCTTAAGGATCAACTGATTTTTCCCGAGATCGAATACGACAAAATCGATAAGCTGCGCGGGATGGAAATCACGATCGTAACGACTGCCAAAAATGATGAGCATTCGCGTGCGATGCTCCGTTTCCTTGGAATGCCTTTTAGGAAGGAAGCTTAAGTTATGGCCAAGAAATGCATGAGCTATCGTGAATTGCGCCGGAAATACCCCACCCGTGTTCGCAACCGCTGCAATCGCTGCGGTCGTCCGCGTGGATACATCCGCCGCTTCGGACTGTGCCGGATTTGCTTCCGTGAGTATGCCTTGGAAGGTAAGATCCCTGGTGTGGTGAAATCGTCCTGGTAAACCGGGTGGAGGTGCTAGAATGAGCGTAACAGATCCAATTGCTGACATGCTGACCCGCATCCGCAATTCCGCGACGGTTGGTCAGCCGAATGTGGCGATGCCGCACTCAAAAATTAAAGTGGAAATTGCCAAGATTTTAAAAGATGAAGGTTTCCTTGAGGCTTTTGAAGTTGCCGATGGTGAAATTCCGGGACAACAAGTCCTGCGCATCAAAATCAAGTACGTTGGTGAGCGTCGTGAACGCCGCGCAGTAATGACTGGCCTTGTGCGTATTAGCCGCCCTGGTCGACGCGTGTATACCAAGAAACAAGACATCCCCTGGGTGTTGGCTGGTATGGGTGTAGCCATCCTTTCGACCCCCAAGGGCATTATGACGGGACAACGCGCGCGCCAGCTTGGCGTGGGTGGCGAAATCCTGTGCAAAGTTTGGTAAGGAGGTAGTGCCGTGTCTCGTATTGGACGCTTGCCTATCGCCGTCCCCGCTGGTGTGCAGGTGGAGTTGAACGGCACGAATGTGAAAGTGAATGGTCCTAAAGGCCAGATGCAGCGGTCTTTTTCACCGCTCATGACTATGGCTATGGAAAATAGCCAGATCACGATTACGCGCCGTTCTGATGTTCCCGCCGAACGCGCACTGCACGGGACGACGCGTGCTGTGTTGAATAATATGATCCGTGGTGTAAGCAGTGGCTTTGAGCGCATCCTTGAATGGGATGGGGTTGGCTACCGCGCAGAATTGAGCGGTGCCAAACTGGTGCTCTATATGGGCTACTCACACCCGATCACAATGGAACCACCCCAAGGAATTTCCTTCATGGTGGATGTCAAAACCCGTCAGATTAAGGTTTTGGGATTTGACAAGGAGCAGATTGGTCAGGTTGCTGCGGACATCCGAAAAGTGCGTCCTGTGGAGCCCTATCTGGGCAAGGGTTTGCACTATCTGGGTGAAAAGATCCGTCGCAAGGCCGGTAAATCTGGTAAAGGGAAGAAATAACTTATGGCTAAAATATCCCGTTCTGCATCCCGTGAAAGACGCCATCTGCGGGTTCGCAAAAAAGTTTATGGCACTCCTAATTGCCCGCGCTTGAGCGTGTTTCGCAGCGTAAGCGAAATTTATGCCCAGGTGATTGACGATATGGATGGAAACACCCTGGTCTCGGCTTCCAGCATCGATCAGGAGCTGCGCAGCAAAATGGAAGGGCTGAAAAAGTCCGAACAGGCGCAATTGGTTGGCAAGGCAGTGGCCGAGCGCGCCAAGAAAAAGGGAATCGACATGGTAGTGTTTGACCGTGGTGGTTTCCGCTATACTGGTCGTGTCAAAGCGCTGGCCGATGGCGCGCGCGAAGGCGGGCTGGACTTCTAAGGCTCAATGGAGAACGCTATGTCGGATTATGGTAATAAAGCAATGGAACAACAACAGGATGCACTAGACGAGCGCGTTATTGAGATCGCCCGCGTCGCCAAAGTAGTCAAAGGCGGTCGTCGCTTTCAGTTCCGTGTGACTGTGGTGATTGGCGATGGACATGGCAAAGTAGGCATGGGCGTGGGTAAAGCCAACGCCGTGCCGGATGCCATGCGCAAAGCCACTGAGCGCGCGCACAAAGATCTTCGCAAAGTATTTCTGTTGGGAACAACCATTCCCCACGAAGTAATTGGGAAGGTTGCTGGCGCCAGAATTCTTCTCAAACCTGCATCTCCCGGTACAGGCGTAATCGCGGCTGGTGGTGTGCGTGCAGTTCTTGAAGCTGCTGGCGTGCGCGATATCCTGACCAAATCGCTTGGCTCTGCCAATGTGCTCAACGGGGTAATGGCTACCTTCGGCGCGCTTGATGCACTCAAGTCTCCCGCTATTGAAGCTGCACGCCGTGGTAAGCCCGTTGAAAGTCTCATGCCGTTCTGGGAACGGAGGAAGCATGTCTAAGCCAACTGAACAAAAAACTCTGCGGGTTACATTGGTGAAAAGCCCAATTGGCTTTCCTGAACCGCAGAAGCGCACTGTGCGCGCCCTAGGACTAAACCGAATGCACCAGACGGTTGAACACCAGGACAGCCCAGCTCTGCGCGGTATGCTTAATTCTGTCATTCACCTTCTTCAGATTGAAGAGTAGGAGCATCTATGAAACTCCACGATCTGACCCCCAATCCAGGTTCCAAGAAAAACCGCAAGCGTGTTGGACGCGGTATTTCTGCGGGCCAGGGTAAAACAGCCGGGCGCGGTACAAAAGGCGCTGGCTCTCGTTCTGGCGAAGAGGGTCACCTTTATCGTCAGGGCGGTAACCTGCCTTTTTTCCGCCGTTTGCCTTTTATGCGTGGCGAAGGTTTTACCCCTCCGTTCCAGGTTACTTTTAACGAAGTGAATTTGGATCAGCTCTCGGCTTTTTCTGCCGGTTCTGAGGTTACTCCTGAGTCATTGGTCGCTGTTCGAATGCTGCGCGATTCACGCAACCCGGTGGTTATTTTGGGCCGCGGTGAAATCAGTATCGCGCTCAAGGTTCGTGTTCACCGTGTATCTGCCGGTGCGAAAAGTAAGATCGAGGCCGCTGGTGGCTCGGTTGAACTGATCGAAGGCTAATCCTTTTCAGGAGACCACTCTTTATGAAAAACACCTGGTCGGCCTGGCGCTACCTGTGGAAATCGGACGACATCCGTCGCATGCTGGTGATGACCATTCTCTTGTTGGTTATCTACCGTCTTGCGGCGAATGTCCCGACTCCTGGTATTAACGCTGCAGCGCTGGCAGCACTCCAGCAAAAGTTAAGTACAACCGGAGGCAACTTCTTCGGTTTTCTAGATCTACTCTCTGGCGGTACTGTTTCGAGATTTTCGCTGCTCTCAATGGGTGTCTATCCCTATATTACCGCTCAGATTATCATCCAGTTGTTGATCCCGATCATCCCTGCGCTTCAGAAGCGTATGGATGACAACCCTACTGAGGGTCGTAAGTGGATGGAAAAGTGGACCTATTATCTCACCGTCCCGATGGCAACCCTTTCCGCCATCGGTCAGATCAATATCTTCAATTCGTTCTCTTCGGGAACGCCTGTGTTGGATTTTGGTTTTGACGCCGCAAGGTTGTTGCCGTCATTGACGGCTTTGCTTGCGATGATTGCGGGTACATTATTTGCTATCTGGTTGGGTGAGTTGATCTCAGAATATGGCATTCGCGGTCAGGGTCTTTCCTTGATCATTTTTGCTGGGATTGTGGCACGTATGCCATCGAACCTGCTTAATATTATGAGCGATCAACAATATGGTTGGATTATGTTGATTTTGATGATCGTCATCATCGTATTGACTATCTTCGCCATCGTGTTTGTTCAGCAGGGCCGCCGCAATGTACCGGTGATGTACCCTGGACGTCGTGTTGGCAACCGCATGTCAATGCCGGTTAAGGCTACTCTGCCGTTGATGGTCAACATGTCCGGTATGATCCCGCTCATCTTCGCCAGCGCTATCTTGCAATTCCCAGCCATCCTATCGTCCTACTTCCTCCAAAATGCCAATGTTGGCGTGGCGAGCTTTGCTGCGGGGGTACAATCCACATTTGGTGGTAATTCACCCACTTATTGGATCTTGTACTTCTTTATGGTAGTGATCTTCACCTTCTTCTATACAGATGTTTTATTTGCTCAACAGAACTACGGCGAAAACCTGAAGCGGGTTGGTGCTCAGATCCCGGGTGTCAATCGTGGGGCGCCAACTCAGAAATATTTGACCAAAGTGCAGCGTCGTATTACTCTGCCAGGCGCATTGTTTTTGGGTATTGTGGCTATCCTGCCTTTTCTCTTAAGCCTCGGGCTGAGAGCTGTCGGTATTGGGTCAAGTACATCGTCCGCCGGTCTATTCCTTGTTTCTTCTTCTGGCTTGCTGATCGTAGTAGGCGTGGTTCGGGATACATTCTCCACCATCGACGCGGAATTGAAACTTCATGGATATCAAGATTCTATCCTGG
>CAIMZS010000309.1 GCA_903846015.1 uncultured Anaerolineae bacterium
CCTGGCCCTGCTAGAACGGGCACTATCGTCAATAGGGGGCACAATCTCTTAATCTCATCAGAATGAGAACCCTGTAACATCCATCTCGCATCCCGGGAGGTTTTTTCTCCTGATTTACAATTCCGGTCTGCCCAAACCTGAAGATGCCAACAGGTGATATCTTCAGGTTTGGGTTTAGAAAATTACGCCAGTCCAACCATGACATGTTTGGTTACCAGATAATCTCCCACCGCTTCAGCCGAAAGATCTTTGCCAAAGCCAGACTGCTTGAAGCCGCCGTGGGGAGCCTCGGAAGCCAGCGGAATATGATCGTTAACCCAGACAGTGCCGAATTCCAACTGCTGCGAGACACGCATCGCGCGCGCAATATCCTTTGTAAACACAGATGAAGCCAGCCCAAAGACGACATCGTTTCCCAAATGGATGGCTTCTGCCTCATCTTTGAATGAGTTAATGGTGATTACCGGACCAAAAACCTCGGACTGGATGATCTCGGATTTCTGATCAGCATCGGCAATCACAGTTGGTTCGTAATAATAGCCCTGCTGGAAACCTTTTGGCACACCGCCACCTGTCAAAATTTTGGCTCCTGCATCTCTGGCACGTTCCACAAACCCACTGACCGATTCACGCTGATTGGCTGAAATCAACGGGCCGATCTGGGTATCGTCATCAAACGGATCGCCGATTTTGGTGGCGCGGATAGCTGCAACCAGTGCTTCCTCCACCTTTTTGCGCAGACCGTCCGCCACATATACACGTGTTGCCGCGGTGCAGTCCTGACCTGTATTAATGGTTCCTGCCAGTGCAACCTTTGCCGCTACCAACTCAACATCGGCATCATCGAAGACCAGTACCGGGGCCTTTCCGCCAAGTTCCAAATGCACACGTTTAATCGTGTTGGCTGCGGTTCTCATGATGGACTGCCCAACCTCGGTGGATCCTGTCACGCTGATCATACGGATATCGGGATGTTCCACTAACAACCGCCCAGCGCTGCGACCTGTGATGATATTGACAACGCCATCTGGAATACCGGCTTCCTTAATGAGATCTGCCAACATCAGACTGGTGAGAGGGGTGATCGAGGCGGGTTTGAAGACCGTTGTGCATCCAGCAGCCAGGGCCGGGCCAATCTTCCATACGCCCATCATTAATGGATAATTCCACGGCGCAATCTGCCCAACCACGCCCACCGGGTCACGCCGGTAGAGTGATGTATAGCCCGGGAAGTATTCCCCAGCATGGTTGCCATGCGTATCGCGCGCTGCTCCGGCAAAGAAGCGCAGGTTATCGATGGCGAACATCAAATCCGCGCCCAGGCTGACGTATTTATAAGGCTTGCCGGTGTTTTGCGATTCCACTCGCGCTAATTCTTCCTGGTTCTTCTCAAGCAGGTCGGCCAGTTTCCATAGAGCCTTCGACCGTTCTGCTGGGACAAGCCTCGACCAGCGCCCATCATAAAAGGCTGCTTTGGCTGCTTGCACCGCCAGATCCACATCCTCGGGGCTGGCATCCACAACTTCGGCAATCTTTTCACCAGTGGCAGGATTTTCCACTGACATGCGGCCGCCTCCTCTGCTGTTCACCCACTGTCCATTAATCCACAACTTCTGTTCCATCATTCATCTCCTTTGGGCAATAAAATCAAGAATGGGCCCCGATTATTGAACGGGGTTGAGCCGAATAGCAACCATCTGAATGTTGGTCATATCTTCCATGGCATACTTGACACCCTCGCGCCCCAATCCACTCTGGCGATTACCCCCATACGGCATCTGGTCAACACGGAACGTAGGTGTGTCATTAACGATCACACCACCAAAATTAAGACCCTTGATTGCTTTAAAGATGCGATCCACATCTTTGGTAAATACACCCACCTGCAAACCAAAATTAGTGTCGTTAGCCTGCCGCAAAGATTCCTCAAAGTCATCACAAGAAATGATGGATGCGACTGGAGCAAATGTCTCTTCGGCAACAACCCTCATATTCGATTGGACATCCACCAACACTGTTGGATAGTACACTGTCCCATCTCGTTTACCGCCAGTCAGAATTTTGGCCCCGCCATCCCTGGCCTCATTCACCCAGGTTTCAATGCGGTCAACTTCCTTAGAGTCAATCATCGGCCCGACATCCACACGTTCATCCAGCGGATCCCCAACCACCATACCATGGGTGGCGTTTAAAAATTTTTCCGTAAAGGGTTCGTAAACCTGTTTCTGGCTGTAAATTCGTTGCACCGAAATGCACATCTGCCCGGAATTTGCATACGCGCCAACCGCACAGCGTTTGGCAACAAAATCAAGATCAGCATCCGGGGCAATTACCACCGGGGATGTATTTCCAAGTTCCAGAGTGACTTTTTTGATACCCGCAACGCTCAAGATATGACGGCCGATTTCTGGACTGCCAGTAAACGTGATTTTATCAACTCGAGGATCGGTGACCAGCCACTCGCCCACTGTTCCCCCTGAACCGACCACAAGATTAAGCGCTCCGGCAGGAAGCCCTGCTTCCTGGATAATTTGGCACAGCTTTACCGCAGTTAACGGCGTGGAACTGGCGGGTTTAAGCACAATCGTATTCCCGGAAGCAATAGCCGGCGCCAATTTGTGAGCCACCAGGTTGATTGGGAAATTGAATGGGCTGATCGCCGCAATAACGCCCACGGGACGGCGTGTGTAAAAACCAAAATAACCTTCCCCCGCTGCAACCGCATCCAATGCAATGGTTTCGCCATGCATACGCTTGGCTTCCTCAGATGCAACAGTAAAGGTATTGATTGCGCGATCAACCTCAATTCGCGCATATTTGAGCGCCTTGCCAGCTTCGGCAGCGATAGTTTTTGCTAAATCATCGGCGCGTTCGCGAATCAGCGCAGCCGTACGCAGCAGAATTTCTGCGCGTTTGTAAGCCGGCATTTCCGCCATGATATTCTCGGCCCTTTCAGCTGCGGCAATGGCTGCATCCACATCCTCGCGGCGCGCGATGGGCAAGGAACCAACTGTCTGGCCGTTATACTTGTTTTTTACTTCCATAACGGATCCCGTATTAACCCAGCGACCAACAATCAACAATTGAAAATCCATCGGTACACCATCCTTATCTTGAGAATCTTCCACTCGAATCTGACGAGTAGATGAACATGCGATTCGGAATATTGGCATAATTGTACTGCTACAATCGATACACTGAAAGAGGCGTTTTTAACAAACTAACATGATATCTTGCTCAACAACTGCGTTACTAACGGGTATCCACCTTTCCCCTCTTGTCCATACACCCAGCTCGCCAGGCTGTCTGCCGCCAAAGAAACCATAAAACTTTGCACACCTGGGATCTTTTCGTGACTACACCCTTTCCATCACCCACTGCACAAACCGCCAATCTGTGGTTTTGACAATAAGTTGGAGAAAGTAACTAAGCTCAAAAAACATGGCTCCCTTTCTGGAACCAATCGGTCGAATGCCGACAGGATACCAAAAAGGGAGCCTTGCTTCTTTTTTTCACTCAGCGATCGTGAACAAAGTCTCGCAGTTCAGGATGCTTTTATGGAAGCACCGTTACAAACCCATACTTTGCCATAATTGCCTGCCCTTCCGGCGAAAGCACCAGCGCCACGAAGGCGTTAGCTAGATCAGCATTCTTGCTATCGGCGACGGGGGCGATTGGGTAAGACGCAATTGTATTCAGGGCATCCGGGATATCCAGTTTCCCTAGTTTGTCAGCAGCCGCATTGTAATCAGTGATGTAAACAACACCGGCATCTGCTTCTCCCAACGATACCTTGGAGACCACCGCCTTGACATCGGTTTCATATGAAACCACGTTCTTGAGAACATTATCCTTGAAGCTTGGAGCGAAACCGGGATCCTTGATGGCTTTATCCAGAAAATCTAGGCTGTACTGGCCCGCTGGCACTAATTTATCTTCCAGATCAATTTTCAAACCAGGCTTCGCAAGATCCTGCAAAGTTTTCAAGCCGGCCGGGTTATCTTTGGGGAAGATGACCACCAAAGCATTTTTTACAAATACTTTGCCATCATCTTTATTGACTCGCATGGATGTCACAGCAGCATCCATGTATTTTTTGCTGGCGCTGGCAAAAACATCCGCCGGCGCGCCTTGATCGAGCTGCTGCGCCAACGCCTGGGAACCAGCAAAGCTGATCGAAACTGTCACACCCGTGTTCTGACTCTCAAACAACTTCCCCATTTCCTTGAAAGATTCGGTCAGGGAAGCCGCAGCCAAAACCGTCAGTGTTCTGGGCTCGGGTGTTGCAGTTGGCGGAACTGCAGTGGGAGAAACAGCGGTTGGTGGGATATCGGTAGCTACCTGCGCCATTGTTAGCGCGGAAGTGGGAGCAACTGGTGTTGCTTGCGGCGCGCAGGCGCTGATAATCAGAACGACCATCAACATGAAGGCTATTAATTTGGAACGCATTTTTTCTCTTTTGAGCTATATCGAGTTGGATTCAAGATCAACTTCCAACCTGTGATGTAAAATTCGCTTTACAATCATCAATGTGATGAAGGAAAAACAAACCAGGATAATGGAGAGGGTCAGGGCCACATTCAGATCAGTCTCAAACCCAACATAAATGGCCAACGGCATGGTCTGCGTTCTTCCCTGGAAGTTACCAGCAAACAATATTGTGGCTCCAAATTCGCCCAAAGCCCTTGCCCAGGTCATCACCCCCCCACTCAATAACGCCATCCAGGATAATGGCAGAGTAAGGAAGCGGAAAATCTGCCAACGATTGGCCCCATCCAGCGCGGCGGCCTGCTTCAATTCCGGGTCTATTGCCGAAAAACCAATTGCGGCGGCCTTTACGTAGTACGGAGCTGCCACAAAGGTTTGAGCCAGGATGACGGCCCCCAGGGTAAAAGGGACATTGACCCCCATTGCCGCAAAAAATGGCCCGAATAACCCCCTGCGTCCAAAAGCCATCAATAGAGCAACACCAGCTACGGACGGGGGTAATACGGTGGGCAGATCAATAATGGTATCCACAATTCGATGAAAACGAAAATTTCGCTGCGCCAATAAATACGCTGCTGGTGTGCCAGCGATCAAGGTAACAGCTGTGGCGGAAAGAGATGTAACCAAGCTCAGGCTGATCGCCTGGATCACCTGAGCTTGATTTAGAGTCGCAAAAAAGTCAGTAAACGATGTACGCAGGAAAAGCGCCAGCAGCGGTAAGGTGATAAAAAGTAATAGCGGTAACGCCAGTAGTTTCCAGAAGCCTGTAAAATCTTTACCCAACCAATCTGAAAGGGAAGACTTCCTTTCAGATTGGTTGGCGGCAGCTGCAGTCTCTAAATTTTCCGGAGCTTTTACATCCATAATGGCAGGATATGGTTTCATGAACCCCTATTCAAAAGTTCGTGTGGCATACCACCCCAGTTTTTCAACAGTTCGGACATCGAATTCAGGAACATACGGTTTGATATCCAACAGCGGAGTTCCATCCAGCATATCGACAGATTGAATTTTCCTAGTTCTAATGTTTTTTGTGGTCATCGTTTACAGCCAGACATGGAGGTTGCAACCAGCAAATTGTGCAACCAATTCGAGTGATAAA
>CAIMZS010000310.1 GCA_903846015.1 uncultured Anaerolineae bacterium
CGCTGGAGCTGATCCCCGTGCCCGACGACCCAATCGAGGCCGCTGCCGGAATGCTCAAAGGCGGTAAATCGCTCAGCGCAGCTTTGATGGCCGAACACCGGCGCGAGTTGGACAATGAGCGTTGACCCAGCCAGTTTTGTGCTGGATAGCTTTGCCTTGCTGGCTTTTTTGGAAGGCGAAGCCGGTCTGGCACGCGTCAAGGCTGTGCTGAAAGACGCGCTAAAGGGCCATTGCCAGGTGTATCTCTCCTGGATCAACCTGGGTGAAGTATTGTATATCACCGAGCGGGAACAGGGAGAACGTCGCGCGCGTGAAACCCTGGCGCACATCCAGTCCCTGCCAATTGAAATGTTTGAAGTAACATCCCAGGCGGTTTTGGACGCAGCCCATATCAAGGCCAATCACCGGCTTTCGTATGCCAATGCATTTGCCGTGGCAGCCGCACTTGGAAAGAACGCAACCGTATTGACCGGGGATTTGGAATTCAAAACAGTTGAAACCATCATCAAGATCGAATGGCTGGCGCAAAAATTATGAGTACTCAATCTTCCACCATTGTCCAGCGCGCCTGGAGTTACCGTAACGCCCTGTGGGATGACGGCATCTCCTCTGGCGATTACCTGGAGCGGCGGCTGTTGGTGATCCAGGAAGTTGAACCCGTGGCGCAGGCGGCGAGGCTGAGACAGATGGTGCTCAAGTTGGCCTTTGATGGGAAAATGGTATAATCGTAATACGAAATCTCGTTCGATAGGAGAATAGTATGAATTCCGTGACGGTTTCCCCAAAATTCCAGGTTGTCATTCCGCAAAAAGTACGTGAAATGATGGGGGTCAAGGCCGGGCAGAAAATGACCGTGCTGGCTTATGACAATCGTATTGTTTTAATTCCTACTCGTCCTATCCAGGAAGCGCGCGGCTCACTCAAAGGCATGGATACCAACGTCGAGCGCGACGAGGATGACCGCGTATGAACGTGGTGGATACTTCCGGCTGGCTGGAATACTTTGCCGAGGGCGAAAACGCCGACTTTTTTGCCCCCGCAATCGAAGATTCTGAACAGCTACTTGTGCCGGTGATCAGCATTTACGAAGTTTTCAAGAAGATCCTGCAAAACAAGGGGTTGGCGCTGGCTGAAATTCGTGTGGCCGACCTGGTTAAGGGGGAAGTGATTGACTTGTCTGCCTCCCTGGCAATGAGTGCGGCCAAGCTTTCAACTGAATTAAAGTTACCGATGGCCGACAGCCTCATCCTGACTGTTGCGCGTGAATATAATGCCACCCTTTGGACCCAGGATGCCCATTTCAAAGACCTGCCGGGCGTTCAATACATCGAGAAAAAAGCCTGATGTCCACTCAATCCTCCACCATCGTCCAGCGTGTCTGGAATTACTGCAACGTCCTGCGGGATGACGGCATCTCGTATGGCGATTACGTCGAGCAGCTCACCTATCTGATCTTCCTGAAAATGGATGATGAGAATGCCCAGTTTGGCAAGCCCAGCGCCATCCCGGAAGAATTGCGCTGGCGCACGCTGCTCAACAAAGACGGCGCGATCCTGGATGGCGAGGCGCTCGAAGCGCACTACCTGCACATCCCGGCATGCTGGGCGTCATCTTCCGCAAGGCCCAGAACCGCATCCAGAACCCGGCCCGCCTGCGCCGGCTAATCGACCTGATCGACAGCGAAAACTGGAGCGAACTGGAAGTGGATATCAAGAGCGAGATCTACGAAGGCCTGCTCGAGAAGAACGCCCAGGACACCAAGAGCGGCGCGGGTCAGTACTTCACCCCGCGCGAACTGATCAAGGCACTGGTGGAAGTGATGCGCCCGCAGCCGGGCGATACGATCTGCGATCCGGCGGTCGGCACCGGCGGTTTGTTGTTGCGCGCCTATGACTACATCACCGAACAATACAAACCGCTCGACCGTGACCAGTGGGAACACCTGCGCCACAAAGCGCTGCACGGCTGGGAGATCGTGGATAACACTGCGCGGCTGTGCGTGATGAACCTGTACCTGCACGGCATCGGCGCGGTCTCCCCCGAAGGCCAGCCGGTCGGGGAGTCGCCGATCCACGTGGAGGACAGTCTGGCCAAGAAACCGGGCGTCAGCTTCCGGATGGTGCTCTCGAACCCGCCGTTTGGCAAGAAGTCGAGCATTTCGACCGTCACAGATGCCGGCGAGACCAAAAAAGAATCGACCGTGATCGAGCGCGACGATTTCTGGGCTTCGACCAGCAACAAGCAGTTGAACTTTGTACAACACATCGTCAAACTGCTCGAGATTAACGGGCGCGCGGCGGTGGTTGTGCCGGACAACGTGCTATTCGAGGGCGGCGCGGGCGAGACCATCCGCCGCAAACTGATGGAAGAGTGCGATGTGCACACCCTGCTGCGCCTGCCGACTGGCATTTTCTACGCCCAGGGGGTCAAAGCCAATGTGCTCTTTTTCGACCGGCGCACCGGTGGCGAGCAGGCGGCAACCAAGGCGCTGTGGATCTACGATCTGCGCACGAATATCAACTTCACGCTCAAGACCAACCCGCTCAGCCGCGCTGACCTGGATGACTTTGTCAGGTGTTACCACGCCGAGAACCGCCACGAGCGCGCCGAGACTTGGTCTCCCGGAACCCCGGAAGGCCGCTGGCGCGTCTACCCCTACGCAGAAATCGCCGCCCGCGACAAGCTCAACCTGGATATCTTCTGGCTGCGCGATGAGTCGCTGGAAGACTCGGCCAACCTGCTCGACCCGGATATGCTGGCGGCCGAGATCATCGAGGATTTGAAGTCCGCGCTGGAGCAGTTTGAAGGGATTGCGGCGGACTTGGGCGAGGAATAATCCCATATAGTATAGAAACAGGAAAACATCACAGATGGCACTGCTCAACAATGAACTGGAACAACTGCTGAACTTTGCCGGCTACGGCAGGCTGGATGCCCCGGTCTGGTTCTTGGGGATGGAAGAAGCTGGCGGCGGGGAAGACAACTTGCGCGTTGGGCGCGGATAGACTCAGCGCGTTTTCAGAAATTGGTGTTGCCCTCGACCAGCCCGGCTGCGGCCATATCCTTTGAGAAAAAGGTTGCAGCCTGGGGAATATTGAAAAGGATGGAGTAGTTCTATGAAACCTGCACAAAATGATTCGCCTTCTTCCCAGCCGGATGACAGGATGCCCTGCCTGCTGGGCGCGATTGCCGGCGATGTGATTGGCTCTGTCTACGAACACCATTCTCAGAAAAGCATCGATTTTCCGCTTTTCTCCCAGCGCAGCAGGCTGACTGACGACAGCGTGCTGACCATCGCGGTCGCCGATGCCATCTTGAATGGGGGTGGTTATGCCAAAAGTATCCTTGCCTATGGACGGCGTTACCCGAATGCCGGCTATGGCGGCTCATTCCGCCAGTGGCTGGTGAATGATGATCCACAACCCTATAACAGCTTTGGCAACGGGTCGGCCATGCGCGTCAGCCCGGTGGCCTGGGCATTTAACACAGTGGAAGATGTTTTGCGCGAGGCAGAACGCTCCGCAGCTGTGACACACAATCACCCGGAAGGCATCAAGGGCGCCCAGGCCGTGGCGCTCGCCATTTACCTTGCTCGAACTGGCGTAACAAAAGAGGCCATCAAAGCAGAAATTGAAACTCGGTTTGGGTATAACCTGTCCCGCAAGTTGGATGGTATCCGCCAGGTCTATGAATGGGATGTCACCTGCCAGGGTTCGGTCCCCGAATCGATCATTGCCTTTTTGGAGTCGAATGATTTCGAAAGCGCCATTCGTAATGCGATTTCACTGGGTGGCGATGCCGATACAATGGCGGCGATCTCAGGCTCCATTGCAGAGGCCTTCTACGATGGCGTACCGGAAGAGATCGCATCGGAAATTTTGAAACGAGTCCCAGCAGAGCTACGCGATGTCGTAGACCGGTTTAATCAGAAGTTTTCCTGAGGTGTTATCTGGTACTATAGTTTTCAGATAATGATTTTGCATCGTAGCGGTGACTTTCATTGCTTTTCATCGCTAAACGACTGAAGTCGTTACTACAAATCCTAATTCTTTTTCTGAAGAGCTATATTACGTTTGCCTTTTTTAGAACCGTACGAATGGGTAAATAAATTCTTTTCGATTTTCACATCACTGGAAATACTCATGTCAGGAAAAACTGAAGGCGTCAAAATCCTTGTTAAAGAAATATTACGAACTTTGCCACAGCCTTATGATCAAGATGTTATCTTGAATGTCTGTTTGGCCATTGAAATTCATCCAAATTGGCGCAAACGGTATAACGGGCTTGGGCAAGAACTTACCGACTGGGTGGTAAACAACTGGATAGGAAAGTATGTGAAAGATTTGACCGGACTGAATAGCGGAAAACAAGTCTCTGTAGAAAAAAACAAAGGACACATCATCACATCTTACACACAGCTCTGTCAATAGCTTAGAAATCTACCGCAGCGAAGCCATTATTCATCGATAAAAAGCTAGAGAAAACACGTGACGAATTCCGACAGTTGCAGAAAGTCCACGGTGAAAAGCGCGCCAAAAGACTGCGCCAACGACTGGATGAATTGCGCGCCGCTGATGTGGCCACCTTCTCCAGTGTTCGCACGGCGATTTATCGCGGTGTCACTTATTGGGCGAATCCCCTTTCAGGAAAGCCAGCAGACCTTTCAACGCATGACCATTCATGATCAGCAGGAGCGCTTCCAGCCTGTCACGCCGACCAAACGGGCCGTCCGACATTAAAAAGCTGCGCAGAGGCATCTCGGCACCCATGGCAAGTTGAAATTTCCCGGTGGGGGTGTCTTCCTTGCCTTTGACCATTTTGGCCATTTCATCCATCAGCATCTTGTAGAGCTGCCTACCGATAAACGACTCGCTCATCTGGCACACCGGGGTATTGAGCGTGTAACTGCCTTTTTGTGGGCGCACATTCACCAGGACTGGATGCCCAAGCAAAGCTTCAAAGTCCTGTCGAGAAAAGCCGCGATCTTTTGATGGCTGATAGTATGAGAATAGTTTTCCGGTGTCTGCCGGAGTTGCCGTGCCATATCCTGCTGGAAACGAAAGACGGGCAGAGAGACGGATATCCCGCGAGGAAGCTCCCGCCAGGATCTCGAAATCACCCGCTTCCACAACCCAGTCCTTGCTTCCAATATCATAAAAAGCGAACGCGCGCCTATTAAAATTAACAGCGACTTCGGTTTCTTCCCCTGGCTGCAGGTCCACCTTGGCGAAAGCCTTGAGCTCTTTGTCCGGGCGAAAAGCGCTGGATTGCGGATCGCGCACATAAAATTGGACGGTCTCTTTGCCCGCCACCGGGCCGGTATTCATGATCTTAAGCGTGGCGCTCACATTTTCTCCGTCCACGGTAAGCGACATGTCACGGTATGCAAAGGTGGTGTAACTCAGCCCATGCCCAAAGGGAAACAGAACGTCCAGTTTGGCTATATCGAAATAGCGATAACCGACGTAGATGCTTTCACGGTACTCGACGTAATCCGGGCTGCCGGGGAAGGGTTGAGCTGGAGTATCCTGCAGTGTGAGCGGAAAGGTTTCAGCCAGTTTTCCGCTGGGATTAACCTTGCCGGTCAGGATATCGGCAAGGGCCCCAGCGCCGGCCTGCCCGCCGAGATATCCTTCAATAATGGCGGGTACAGCACTGACCCACGGCATTTCTACCGGGGAACCGTTGCTGAGCACCACGATCACTTTCTGATGAGCATCAGCCAGGCGCTGAATGAGGGCGTCCTGCCCGGCGGGCAAGTTCAGGTGCTTGCGGTCAATACCTTCAACCTCGTACATGGCGGTCAAACCAGCGCAGATGATAACCACATCGGCCTTGCCGGCCACAGCGAGTGCTGCATTGATCAGGGATTCATCGGCAGTATCACCCTTTTCAGTGTAACCGGGGGCATAGATAGGTTTGATGTCGCCGATCAGTTTGGCCAGCTCATCGAAAAGGTTGTCGAGCCGGGTGGGCTGCATCAGGGAACTGCCGGCGCCCTGGTAGCGCGGTTCTTTGGCGAAGCGACCAATCAGGGCAATTTTAGCACCTGCTTTCAAGGGCAATAAACCGCCCTCGTTCTTTAGCAGAACCGCTCCTTCAGCTGCCACTTGCCGCGCCAGGGCATGATGCGCCTGTGGATCGTAGGAAAAATCCTGTGAAAGCGTTTGCCTGGCTTTGAGTATCATCGTCAGAACCCGCTCAACGGTGCGATCAAGCACGCTGACATCCAGTACGCCGGATGTCACTGCCGCAACGATACGCTCATCATTGCCATTGGCCGTGCCCGGCATTTCAAGCTCAACCCCGGCCTTGATGGCATCCACGCGTTCGTTCATGGCGCCCCAATCGGTGACGACCAGCCCAGTGTGCCCCCATTCATCTTTCAGGATATCGGTCATCAAGGTTTTTTTATCGCTGGCGAAAGTACCATTGATGCGGTTATAAGCGCACATCACCATCCAGGGCTGGGAGGCTTTGACGGCGGTCTCAAACCCGGCCAGGTAGATCTCACGCAAGGCGCGTTCATCCACGATGCTGTCGCCAGTCATGCGAAAATATTCCTGGTTGTTCACTGCGAAGTGCTTCAGCGCTGTGCCCACACCCTGGCTCTGAACGCCGTCGATATAGCTGCTGGCGACCTCACCCGTTAGATAGGGGTCCTCGGAGAAATATTCGAAGTTACGACCGCACTGAGGCGAGCGCTTGATATTAACACCCGGTGCAAGGATCGCGCCGACCTTTTCCTGGCGACATTCTTCCCCCAGGGCCACACCCACCTGGCGAACCAGATCGCGGTTCCAGGTTGCGGCTATGCAGGAAGCGGTCGGAAAGCAGGTCGCCGGAACGCTCTCGGTGAGACCCACCTTATCTGCGGCGGTGGCCTGTTTGCGCAGCCCGTGTGGTCCATCCGTGACCATAATGGAGGGGACACCCAACCGTTTCACACCTTTCAGATACCAGAAGTTCAGGCCAGAGCAAAGGGATGCCTTTTCTTCCAGGGTCATTTGAGAAATGAGGGACTTGATATTTTCCATGGTTGCTCCTGAACGATCGTTTGGCATGTATATTTATGAGCTCTTTCCGGGCATTCTTGTGTTAAAAATGTTAATCATGCGCTTTACATAATGCCAATTATATTGTTATAAGTAAAGCATTGTTACGGGATCGCGACTATCTTTTCGAGTACAATCTTGCCAGGCTTCAGCACAATGATGTGAGTCAATGATACCCGGTTCTGCGACGGTAGTCCCGGTTCCTGCACGAGGCAATAGCACGGCGATAAATCGCCGTGTACCCAGTTCCAGCGATAGTGCCGGTTCTAGCACGGCCACGAGGATGTATATCATGGAAACAGTTAAGACCAAATCTTATTTAACACCTGCTGCATGGGCTATTATGGTGGCGCTGGCCCTGACTGGGCAAATTGCCTGGGCGGTTGAAAACTCATGGTTCAACACGTTCGTCTACGACACCATTACACGCGACCCGCGACCGGTTGCCTGGATGGTTGGCGCAAGCGCCATCACTGCCACACTGACCACGCTCTTCATGGGCACACTCAGCGACCGCACCCGCTCACGCTGGGGCCGCCGCCGCCCTTACATCCTGATCGGGTACATCCTTTGGGGGCTTTCAACAATCCTGTTTCCCACTGTCGCCTATATCAAGGTGACCGGGCTGGCTGTCATCATGGTGGTCATCGCCGATTCGCTGATGACCTTTTTCGGTTCCACCGCCAATGACGCCGCGTTCAATGCCTGGACGGCCGATGTCGCCACCAGTGATACACGCGGACGTGTGGAAGGTGTGCTTAACCTGTGTGTTTTCCTGGCTCAGATCGTGGCGATGGTCGCTGCCGGGATTTTGATCGATTCGGTCGGATATTTCATTTTCTTTTACTCCCTGGGTGGAATCGTGATGGTCATCGGACTGATAGCGGGCATCCAATTGCAAGATGTGCCCGTGCTCGATGGAATGGACACCCCCAAACTGGCCTTTTGGACCGAGTTTGCAGAGTTATTCAGCCTGGATACGCTGATTCAAAACCGCCCACTTTTCATCCTGCTCATCAACATCATGCTGACTGCCATCGGGATGCAAGTCTCTTTCCCATACCTCATTGTTTACTTGAACAACTACGTTGGTGTGACCAAAACCGAGTTCAGCATCATCGGCGCGGCGGTTATGGTGGGCAGCGCAATTTTCGCCATCCCGTTTGGCATTCTGGCCGATCGTTGGGACAAGCGCCCGATGATCGCATTTGCCACCGTCACCAGCAGCGTGGGCGGGGTTCTGCTCTCGCTGGTCAGTGGGTTGCCACTGCTGGCATTCAGCGGTTTCCTATGGCAAGCTTTTTCGATGTGCGCGAGCATTGCTGCTGTAGCCTGGCTCAAGGATATGCTCCCTGAACAGAAACGCGGCAAATTTCTGGGCATCCGTATGATCTTCTGGGTTGCAATCCCAATGGTGATTGGTCCGTGGATTGGTTCCAGCTTGATACAGGCTTTTGGCACGCCAACTGTTTTCAACGGTGAATCCGGGTTTATTCCGGCCCCAATCATTTTCCAGGCCGGGTCTGTGATCTCGCTTTTGGCGCTTATCCCGCTCTACTTCATTCAGAACTCCAAAAAGTAGTATTGTTTGTTTTGCAATACCCTACGGGAAAACCATGAAGACTCTTTTCACTCCTGCAAGCCCCATCCCGTTACCAGAATACCCACGTCCACAGATGACCCGTCCAACCTGGCATAATCTTAACGGGTTGTGGGAATATGCTATCGTGCCCAAAGAACAAACTCGGATAGAGAAATATGATGGCCAAATTTTAGTTCCATTTGCAGTAGAAGCGGAGCTTTCGGGAGTACACAAGGCGCTGCTCCCGAGTCAAAGGTTGTGGTACCGGCGAATGTTGCCTCACCCCCAAGCCCCGCGAATTCAGGAGAAAGATACTGCAGATGCGGAAAGGAGCCTGCTCCATTTCGGCGCAGTGGATTACCTGTGCGAGGTCTTTGTTAACGGCAAAATAGTCGGCACGCACACCGGGGGGTATTGCCCGTTCAGCTTCGACATCACAGAATCACTCAAAGATGACGAAAATGAGTTGGTTGTCGCGGTCTGGGATCCATCCGATGCGGGCAAGCAGGAACGCGGGAAGCAGGTTTTGAAACCTGCTTCCATCTGGTACACGCCAGTCTCGGGAATTTGGCAGACTGTTTGGTTGGAGACTGTGCCCGAGGTGAGCATCGAGGCGCTGCAACTAACGCCGAATCTCGACGCGGGAACACTCTCAGTCAATGTTAGCGTGAGAGGTAAGGCACGAGGGTTTCGTGTGGAAGCGGAAGCATATTCTGGAAAAGATGAAGTCGCTCATGGCAGCGCGCAAGAAAATGAGCAGTTGGTTCTCGCGCTGAAAGATGTTAAGGCATGGAGTCCGACCCAGCCGTATCTGTATGATTTGAAGGTGCGAATCATCCAAAATTCTCAAATTGTAGATGAAGTTGGAAGTTACTTTGCGATGCGGAAATTTGGAATTTCTGGAGGGCGATTCACCATCAATGACAGACCGCTCTTTTTGTATGGTCCACTTGATCAGGGCTACTTTCCTGATGGGCTATATACAGCGCCGAGTAAAGAAGCGATGTTGTTTGACATTGAGTATGCTCAGAAAATTGGGTGCAACCTCATCCGCAAACATGTGAAGGTGGAACCAGCCTGGTGGTATGCAGCCTGTGACCGGTTGGGGATGATCGTCTGGCAGGATATGCCCAACGGCGGCACCGGTGGGGCGGATTGGGTAGCGACTCTGGCGATTGGCCTGGGCATCACCACGCCAGATAACGTTTGGATGAGCCGTTTTGGGCGCGGGGATGCAGCGGAAAGGGCGCAATATCGCGCGGAGCTGGCAGAGATGGTGGCAGCGCTGGAACATTTTCCATGTATTGCGGTCTGGGGGCCGTTCAACGAGGGCTGGGGACAGTTTGAGTCGCGTCAGGCGGCCGAGTGGCTCAAACTGACAGACCCGACCCGCCTGGTAGATGCGGCCTCCGGCTGGTTTGACCGAGGCGCAGGCGATTTTCAAAGCAAGCACATTTATGCCATTAAATTGCGAGGTAGTCCCGGTTCCAGCACGAGGCGGCGAGGGCGGCTTGACCAGCGCGCTTTTGCGCTGACCGAATTTGGCGGCTACAGCCTGAAAATCCCGGGCCATGTGTGGGATGAAGATAAACGTTTTGGCTACAAATTCTTTGAAACATCAGAAGATCTGACCGATGCTTATGTGAATCTACTTGAAAAGCAGTTGCTGCCACTCATCCCGCAGGGATTGGCGGTGGCGATATACACTCAGACAACTGATGTGGAGATTGAAATCAACGGTTATCTGACCTTTGACCGCCAATTTGAAAAAATGGATAAACATGTGCTGTGCGCAGCACATGAGCGGTTGTACCAGGCGTTTGAGAAAACAATGTCACAATAACAGTACCCGGTTCCCGCACGGACACGGGCAAAGTATATATCCGCGATACCGGTTTATACCCTGACCTGCTCGGCATTCGTACTGAACAGGAGTTACTCTTACATCCACGCAGCGGCGCATCCTGGGAAGGTTATGTGATCGAAGAAGTTATCAGGGCCACTACGCCGGATGAAGCCTATTTTTGGGGAACCCATTCCGGGGCTGAGTTGGATTTGCTAATAATCAAAGATGGCAAACGCATCGGCCTGGAATGCAAACGCATGGATGCTCCGCGTCTGACTCCATCCATGCGCGCGGCGTTTACCGACCTGGAACTCAGCAAATTGTTGGTAATTTATCCCGGACCGCACCTCTATGCTCTGGCAGAAAATATCCGGACAATCCCGCTGGCACATTTGGCCGGGAGGCCTGAAACATTATTGGAGTAAAGCCATGACCATTCCATCACCCAAAGATAAAGCTCTTGCCCACTTGCGTACCATGCTCGGTGAACAGGCAGATTTTCGTCCTGGTCAATGGGAAGCCATAAGCAGTCTGCTCAGTGGAGCACATACTCTTGCCGTCATGCCAACAGGAGCGGGGAAGTCGCTCATCTTTCAACTCACCGCGCTGCAGCTTGATGGAATAACCCTGGTTATTTCCCCGCTTATCGCGCTGATGAAAGATCAGGTAGACAGCCTCATCCTACGCAATATTCCCGCCATTTATATCAACAGCTCATTACCCGCCACCGAACAAGCCAGGAGGCTGGAAAATCTTTCACTGGGAAAATATAAGATCGTCTATATTGCTCCCGAAAGGTTACGAAGCGTCTCGTTTCTAAATTCCATACATTCTCATAAAATCAGCCTGTTCGCGGTGGATGAGGCCCATTGCATCTCAGAATGGGGGCATGATTTTCGCCCAGATTACCTGCATATCGCCCAAGCACGCGCTGTTTTTGGCAACCCACTCACTGCCGCATTGACGGCGACTGCTACGCCACAGGTTCAAAACGATATCATCCGCTTGTTGGGAATGAGAGATTCAGCGGCTCGAATCGTGACTGGCTTCAACCGGCCAAATCTCTTCCTGAATGTGCGCTACACAAATGGAATACCCGCCAAACTGCGCGCATTAAACAAAATAGCCCGAATGCCGGGTTCTCCGTTGGAGCGGCAATGGGGCGCAATCGACTCATCTACTGTCTGGCTGACTATGCTATCGTAGTCGCATCCGACGCTGAAACAGGCGGCACCTGGGCGGGTGCAACCGAAACCATCAAAAACGGTTGGGTACCTGTTTTTGTGCTGGAACACAAGAACATGCCCGATGGAAACAAACTGCTTTTACAGAAGAACACGATCGGATTCCCCCACCCGTTTAAAGAATCGCCGCTGAGGCTGCCGGATTGGTTGAAAGAAAAAACAGCCGGCCTGCCCAATCAACCCAGCCAGCCAGGGTTGTTCTAGATTTCCACACCTTCTTGTTCCAATTTAAGCCCACGTTTAAGCAAATACTCAATCTCCCGCCGCACATCATGTAGTTCGGGGCGAATGAGCAGCTTTTTCAAATTAGAACGATCAGCAGCCGTTAATGGTCTGGAGCGCTCGAAATTGGCATCCAGAGTAGCAGCATCCATGCTGTAGGGCTCGATTCGCTCCCTGACCAGTCGACGCAGCTGGCTGAGAATGTTGAATCCACCATAATCAAGGTCAGACCAGTGAAAAATAGGGGTTTCATCTGGAACAAGGCGCAAGAGGCGGCGGACGGCGGGAGATGGGTTTCCGTAGGTGCATAGAACAGCATATCTTCCGGTTTGAACACGGATGAATTCGTGGAAAGTAGTCAGGTTTTCAATGCACAGAATGGCATCCGCATGAATAGTGACGCTGCGTAAATTTACAGTTTGAGCAGCGGGAAAACCGACCGAAGGGAAAAATCCACCAATACTGAGAATTTCTCCGCCTTCCAGGCCAAGCTGCCAATTTCCAGACAGATGGATGTAGTTGGGGTTAGGAACCAGATTCAACTCGCGTAAAACTTCCTCAGCCGATAATCGTTTCCATTCCGGATTGCCGAGACGCGCCAGACTGACAAGCTGATTTTTGATGGCTTCCAGGCGCTTGCTGTCGTTAAACACACGAACACTGAAAACACGATAAGGAGTTTCTGTGTTCAACGTGGAGAGTGCCGCCAATACACTCAGCAAATCAAGACTTAATCCAGAATCGGTCAAACTAAAAGGTGTTGGGGACCTTTCCGCTTTGAGTTGACGCAAGATGAAGCGGATGGCGAGCTGCCTCCAATCTGTTTCAGGAAAACGGAATTTTTCGCCAAGCAGGAGCGTTTCGAGGCGAAACCGTGAGGTTGAAAGCGGGGTACGGGAGAGCAGGGAATATAGGCGCGCCACACTCTCCGCCCCGACATACTCGGCGTCGCCTGCAAAAGGCGTGGCAAGAGCAATAGATTGAAGCAGATGGCCAGTTTCACCTGGAATCCAGGTGAGCCTGATCAGATCTGCTTTTTCAAGAAGAATGAACTGCTCATTTGCGCTCAGACGAGGCGTTGGGTCGGTTTGGGAGAAATACGCAGGCAGGGAAAGCTCAGCAAAACTTAGTTTGACAGAACGTGGTTTGCGTTGTGTCACCTGGGCCGGGCTGCGTGCATCTTGTTGTGCGCGACGTTCCAGAATATCAAGCAACGTATGAATAACCAGGGCAACATCAGGCGATGGGATAAAAGAAATGTTCACTGGATGTGATCCGTGCTGCACGTACTGTTATTCCTTCTCTAATTCGGCAAGCATCTCGCTTTTGTCAATTTCGATAACAAATGAGTGGTTATTTTTACGCACGACCGTACAAACGCTGTCAACATAGGGTAAAAGCGAGCCTGATTTATCTGGTGGGGTGGCCAACAACACTTGCAACCCGGCCTGGCGCATAAACTGCAAAGCGCTGGCTGTACGGGCAGTATCCATCTTCCCAAATGCCTCGTCAAAGAGCGCCAGGCGAATGGTATCGGATGGGCGCGGTTGGTTCAAACGGTAAGCCTGGGCAAAAGAGGCCGCCATGGCCACATAAAACGGCGTGGTCGTTTCACCGCCCGACTTCTTGGCATTAATCTGGCTCAAGAGCGCCCGGTCACCATTGGGATAGTGGATACGGATATCGTACTGCAAATAATTGCGATAATCCTGCAATTCACGCAGCTCGATATTTTCATCGTCGTGAGTGGTCAGGCGTTCAAACAGTAAGTCCCAACCTTGCTGGTGCTTTTGGCGGAAATCTGACTCAAACAGCGAGTCGCCCATCACATGCTGGCTATCCATCAGCATCTCATAGACCTGTTTCACGGCTGGAGCAGGCTGAGTAATAAACTCAAAACGTTCGCCGCCAAAACGCAGGTTTGCAAGTGTGCTGTTCAGATGCGCTAACTGCTGGCGGGCGTCCTCAATTTGTTCGCGTAAGCGATGAATAAAGTTTTCAACCAATTCCTGCTCCGCCAATGAACGTTGGCGCGAAATCTGGCTCTCGTAAGTGGGCAGCTCCGAATTAACCAATTTTTCACATTCAGTATTGTAGCGATCGGCATTTTCCGCTTCGTCGTAGCCGAAATCGTAACGCAAAGAGTACTCCTGCTTGGCTTCGCGGAGGCGGTCACGCGAACGCTGCTCGGCAGTCTGGTAATCATTTTCATAGCGGCTGGCATTTTGCAAAATGACTTCGAGAGGCTGACGCTCCCGACGACGTTCGTATTCTTTTTGCACATCCAAACGCAGGTCATCTTCATTCTTTGGCTGGGATTCATCGGCAATTTCCTGCATAAGGAAGTTTTCAGCACTCTGAAATGCATCATCTGCCGATTTTTCCAGGTCAGGGATTGTCTCGGTTTCCAGGTGACGAACTTCCCCTTCCAGGATACCAAGGTTACGCTCAATACCGGAGACATCCGTCTGAGCCTTGTTCAACACAGAAAGACAGCTGTGCACATCCGCCTTGAGCGCATCCAGCGAACGGGTATCCAATCCGGAGAGCTCCAGCTTGTTAGCAGAAAGGTCACTTTCAAGTGGCACAAGACGGCTCAGCGCCGGCAGCATGGATTCAAGCTCCATGAGCGGGCGAATTTTATCGCGAGTCAGAGCCAGTCGTTCGCGCAGGCCATTAACACGCTCATTAAGCTGGATCATCTCAGCGGCAATTTGACCCAATCGGGCCTGGCGTTGTTCGATTTGACGCGGAACCGCCCGTTCACCGATAAACCAGCGCTGGTAAACCTGCGGATTAAGGTGGCTATCGGTGTAGTTGCGGCGCACAAAGCATTCACGAGTGACGGCGGTGCGATGGGGACGCAACTGTTCCAAAGTATCACACTTTATATAATTACCAAGCAGCAGTTCAACATAAGCACGGGCGGCAGGGTTGGGAGCGGCGACCTCCTGAGCAAGCGTACCGTCTCGCGCAGTTGCTCGAGTTCCGTTCAGGATGGCTTCAGTATCCAACAGGCTGGCGCCATGCAGCGTATCCCGGTTTTTGCGATAAAGCCGCATGGCATTGTCATAATGAGCCGCCGGAACAAGCAGCACAAAACGATTGAAGCCAAGAATGCCTTCAACAGCATCCTGCCAGGTCACATCCGGAATTTTGAGCTCACTGCAGAGATAAGTCACCTCGTTTGCGCCCAGGCCCAGTTCAGAGCGAATCAAACGGCGCAAACGAGCGGTGGCGGGCGCTTCAGCTTCGACAGATGCTTCACGATCACCGGTGCGAAGTTTGCGAATCTCATCGTCAAGCTGTGATGCCTCACTTCTTAGCTGCGAGACCTTTTCATCGAGCAGGGTTTCATCACGGGAAAAACCCAGACTCAAGGACGACATCGATTCCTGGATGTTTCTGATAGCCTGTTCTGTGATGCTTGCACTGCTGATAAAAGTTTCAAGAGCCGGGGAAATTTCAATTTTATCGACCAGCAGATAATTGTACAATTTTTGGGCGCTGGCAATTTCACGAGACAGGTTGCGATCAAATTCGGCTTTGCGTTGGCGCAGTTCGTTCAGCTCATGCACAAGGATGGCGATTTTATCGCGCAGCTCTTTCTCACGCTGGGCAGTCTGGTCAGTACGAAGGGCAACTTCAGCATCAGTAAGGGCTGCCTGAGCAAAGCGCAGGTTGCGAATCAGGCCGTCACGTTCCATTTCCGCGCGGCTGAGCGCCAGTTTGGCGGAATCTAATTCCAGCCGGCGTATTTTTAATTCATCCAGAAAGCTATCTGCCTGAACACGGCGGGCGATATAAGTGTTGGTGATGCGCCGGCGCCGATTGGCAGCACGCTCCTTGTCGAATTCATTGATGCGAGTAAGGTTGTTGATGCGCTCTCGAACATTAGCCGCCAGAGTCTCAAAATGACGCAGAGTCTCGAGCTGGGCTTGCAGGGTTTTTACATCGACAAGATTCTCGTCAAGCAGGTAGTTATGCACAAAAGAACGAATATCAGTGAGCGGGCTAAAAGCCAGACCTTTGACAATTTTGGCTGGGAATGTATCTTTAAGCTGACCGAGGCGGTTGAGCAGGTGCACTCGGTAATCTTCCAACCTTGAAAAGACCTGGGCGCGGGCTGCAGTTGGCAGGGCAAAGTTTTCGAGGTGGCGTTTGAAGGCGCGGGTGTCAAAGACCTGACCAGGAGATTTGAAAAACCAGGCATCATTCAGAGACATATTATGCACAATAAAGTAAGCCACATCCGGATTGCGCCCATCTTCATAAGCATCGATGACCGCCCCATGCGTGAAAAATGTACCATCGGGGTTTTTAAATTCGAGCCCAACCACACCCGTTGCATCCGCACGCAAATAGCGCTGGCCTTCGGTGCCGAGCTCGCCGCGTACATAACTTGCCAATGTGCGCTTGCCGCCGCTTAAAGCCGCCTGGTTGAAGCGCACATCTCGCTGCCCACCAACCAGAGCGAATTGCACCGCATCCAACACAGTAGATTTGCCCGCGCCATTGATACCGATGAAATAGGTGGTGCCCTGGCAGTTAATTGTAGTATTCTCGAACAGATGCCAATTAACCAGGCGAATGCGGGTGAGCAATTTCATAGATTAAGTCCTGTTTCGTTTTGCGTAACAATGGGGCGCAGCGCATATCTCATGTTGGAATCAGAAACAAGAGGAAATTTCCAGGATGACTTCGGTGCTGAATTTAATTCACTCATCATCGCCCTCACTTTCTCCCCCACCTGCCCGGTACTTCCTCACCCATGCATCCAACTCATCTACAGATTGAATCGGCAAGATCAGCTTGACAGAACCACGCAGGCGCAAACGGGCTTCAGCGTCGCGCACATCGATAGAGCGACCATCAATCGTTTCAATCAACCCGATGGTGCGCAGGCGGCGCAAGAGCGTCTCATACTGGATGATACCCAGATCTCGTTCCTTGCCTGTGATGGTGCGATACTCCTCGCGCACTTCTCCAATCGTTACGACTGGATCATTGGCCAGACTGAGATGCTCAATTTTCTCCTCATATAATTTTCGCAGCACAACAATCATCAGACTCTCATCCAGCTTATAGCGAGCGCGACAGTAACTAAAATCGGAAACAGCCTGAAAAATACGATGATAATCGTCATGCAACAGGCTGAAACCAGCCAGTTCCAGCAAGCCAGCAAAGATAGCACGGTAGCGGTGAACGATGTAATAATCGTCCTTGTCTGCATCTACATCCTGATATAAAAAGGTTTGGCCGAGTAGACGGTTAACAATGCGAGGCACGTCCCGACGGGATTTTTCCGGAATATCGCTGAGCAAGTTTTCGAAGTTGAAAGACATGATTGTTTCCGTAATCAGAGTTGCGCAAGAGCAAGTTATGCGTGTTTCATTTTCCAGGATCACTCAATGGTCCTGAAAAATGTGTGGGGCGAAATAGGCAAAACGCACTACAAACGAATCAAATCAAAAAGTGCGATTTTAAATTGGCCTACTCGCACAGGATCTCCATCCACAACTTCCAATCCATAACTGACTTCTGGATGATAGGCATAAGCGATAATGGTAGTCAACCAGTGCAGGTCGTTGCGAATATCGGCAGGAATTTCAACGATGGATAGGCGTTTGTGACCGTTGAAAAAACCGGTTACCCTGCGATTGACTTTGTCAGGGGAAAAAGCCTGGGTTACATCTTGCATGGTGATGGCGCGCAGAGCCAAAAAATCATCAGGATGCAAAATGGGCAGGAGAATATCATCAGGGGTAAAGGGGGCGCGGCGTTGAGGCGGCGTGTAAAAACTGCGCGCATCCGGTGAGCGCACAGGCATTTGGCGCAGTCCCGGGGCATCGTCTGGTAATTCAGACAACCCCTCGCTGCGCAGCGCAGACAGACCTTTGGCCAGAGTCACCAAGCGATCCTTGAAGCTGCCATCCGCACTGCCAAGTTGGTAACGCACCTGCCGCAGCGATGTACGCAAATACTGGGCATGGCGACTATCAATATCAGCCAGTAGAGGGTCGAGGCCTTCAAGTTGATTGGCGATAAAAGTCAAGTAGTGACCAATTTCAGACTCAGCCTGAGCGGGTGAAAACCGGCTTTGCGCAGCAAGTTCCTGGGCAGTGTTGGCAAGCCAGACCGCATCGATTTGCCAGTTCTCAATCTGATTAATAATGTCACGCCGGTAACGGGAGACATGATCAGAGGTTTTTAGGGCATGATAGGCCGGACCGAGCGTCTGAGTGTAATCGTCAAATTGCAGGCGTAAAAGGGTGGCGATATCGGTTTGTTTGGTGGCGCGTTCTACATACCGGCGGATATTCTGGTTGAGTTCACTCAAACCACGCACTACCTGGCGCACATTTTCATAGGTCTGTGTGACCGCCAGCGCCGGCGAAAAATCCTTGTTGGTGCTGGCTGATGTAATCAATTGGTGCGCAGCGTATAACTGGCCCGTAAACTCGCGTGGTTTTTGCTCCTGAATAGTTCGCAGAGCCTCCAGCAAGACAAAAGCATAATCAGGCAAAATGATAGTTTCGGAGTAATCAGCGTGTTGTTCGCGCTCGATCCACCCTGTATCAGCCAGGCGCCGGATTAAATAACCGGCGTAATCCTGCCCAGATCTTTGACCGGTAATCAAAACAGAATCATCCGTTAATTCCACCGCCATTTCAGCGGCGATTTCGCCCTCAGCGTTGGCTTCTTTCAGGTAATTGACGATCTCATCCACCACCACTTCACGCGTCAAACCAAAACGGTTGAACTCAGCCAGGGCATAAATCCGCAGAAGGATTGCCATGTAATGCCGCTGAAGAGATATAACACCCTGCGTGGCAAATAGATTAAACAGATTGAGCGGCAGGATATCAAACGGGTTCATCATGCTTAAATTCCCATACAAAAATATCCTGCGGCTGGCAATGAAGAGCGATACACAGTTTCGTCAGCGCATCCAGATCAACGTGTCGTGCCCGACCTGCATCGAGCCGGTAAATAAAATCTTTTGGAATGCCAGCCTGCTCGGCCAATTTACGCGGAGAAATACGCTGCCCGGTTTCGGCCTGCTGTTTTCCTAATAGGATGGTAATACGTCCGGAAGTAGAAAGTTTCGCATTCATTAGAATAATTGTTCTTGTTATACAGGTAAGTGAAGGGGTTGTCAAGCTTTTTGGCGCAAATTCAAGACATTTAATGAGCTTGCTTGAACTCAAATTTCCTTCGATGGAGATCAAGATGAATTCATGGCTGCCCCCGCGTGTTCTTCTAAAAAGAGGACACCATCCCTGATGTTACGAGCGTTCAAAAGAATAAGAGTGAACTCTTTTGCCCCTCAATAACCCACCAGGGGATTCGTTCCCATACCTGCTCACAAGGTACTGAATCAACCACCTGGTGAACTGGAGTATTTACCACCAGTTCATTCTAATTATTTCACTTTGCTATTTTTGATTACGGGTAATTATTTCATACGTGTTAATGTAATTGCCGGAATAACACGCGTTGTTTTCTGCTGATACCCCGCAAAGCCAGGCATCATTTCAACCATTTGGTGGTATAAGCGAGTTCGCTCTGGTTCGGGCGCAATTGCTGCATGAGCCTGGAATTGTTCTGTGCCGAATTCCACTGTAACCAGCGGATGTGCAAGGATGTTGTAGTACCAATCGGGATTGGTCGGGGCGCCTGCTTTAGATGCAAAAATCACCAGGCGCTCACCATCGGCAACACAGGCGAGCGGATTAATCCGTTCTTGCCCACTCTTTGCTCCAACGGTATGCAGGAGTAACAACGTGTTACCAGCAAACGCGCCGCCGACCTTGCCCGAGTTAGTCCGAAACTCATCAATAACTGCCTGGTTCCAATTGTTTGGATTGCTCATATGACCATCCTTAATAGTATTGGTTGTTTCATAATTTATATCACGTTCCCAAACTTACGCGAAGTGAAGATTTATAAGGCGGGTAGTTCCGTATTCATGGACGGATTCAATAATCGCATAGAATTTTCCCTAACGTAATATTTGTGCAACCAGAAGGCAAATTGCTTTAAATGTAATGGTCAAAGAAAGCTTGGACAAAGGTAAACCAAATTGGCCGCGGACGAGCGCGGAAAAACGCGGATAAAACCTTTTTATTTAATGTTGAACGAAGCAATTTCCCTTGTTGAGCCCAAATTTTGCGATTTTCGGATTGGTCAGCGATTATTCGAGCAAAACCGCTCGTCAATGTGCAAAAAAGGTTATCCCAACCAGTCAGCAGTATGTGTTCAACATTTGCCTGACCATTACAGCAAGTTGCTTTAAATCGCAAAAACTTGCACTTTGCCCATGCAGAACCGGGTACCATTACAAGTGAGCCTAATCCTGTATGCTCAAGGTAACACCACGGAGTCCTAGCATAGCGCCTCATTACCGGATTACTGCGCTAATGATAACGTGGGGTTGCCTGCAATCGCGGTATAATCGGGCCGTTATGGCTGATAAACGCCCGGAAGACCTTTCGGTGGAAGAACTGCGCCGCCTCCTGTTGGATAAGCGCCGGGTAAACCGCCGCGACCGGTTGGAGCGTTTTCGCAGTACCGGCCGGGTGATTTCCATCGCCCCCGACCCGCAGCACGACGCAGGCCGTGTGGTGGATACGCCCGAAGACGAAGCGGCAAATAAAGAAAACCCCGCGCCCAAGCAGCCAAGCCGCAGCCGTCGCTGGACCGATAATATCTTGTTAGGTGTTGAGGTACTGGCGGTGGTAGCACTGGTAGGAGTGGTGCTCAACGGTCTTTCCATCCTGCGCACACTGAACCAGGAAGCCGCCGCCGCCATCCAGCTGCCCACCATGATCCCGACTGCGCTGATCACAGCCGTAGTACTGCCTTCCGGTCACACCCCGCCCAGCCTGGTACAGGAAGCTATGCCGAACGAGGCAGAAATCCCTGAGCATCTTCGCCCGCTGGCACGCTCGGCTGAAAATGCTCCCGCTCCCACGGCCAGCCCGCAACAAGGTATCCGCATCCAAATCCCGGCCATCCAGGTGGATGCGCCAATTGTTCAGGGTGACGGTTGGGAGCAGTTAAAAAAGGGCGTTGCCCAACACCTGGGAACACCAAACCCAGGCGAGAATGGCAACATTGTCTTTTCGGCGCACAATGATATATTTGGCGAGATATTTCGCCATATCGATAAGTTAAAGCCTGGCGATGTGATCATTGTATACACCAGCGCACGACAGTATACCTACCTCATCACCGGCTCACAGATCGTCGAACCCACACGTGTAGACGTGATGGCCCCTACACCAAATGGTGTTGTAACCCTAATCTCGTGTTATCCTTACCTTGTTGATAACCGGCGGATCGTTGTATCTGCTGTATTACAAAATCCTTAGGAGTTTTAAAATGTCAAAGAAATCCAGAAGCAGTTCCGTCAAAGCAACGCCCACCTTCGCTGGCATTCAACGTGGCACACCGGTGAGCACTGAATTTAACCCAGATTATTCCACCACCAAAATAGAGTTGAAGCGCATCGGCATTTTGGCGGCCAGCTTCTTCACCCTGCTGATCGTACTGGCCTTCGTGCTTCCATACATCACCAAGTAACCCAAATGGTCATGCGGGCCGTTTTCCAAAAAGCCCAGCGGGTTGGCCAGCAAAATAATTTGGATGCCAGAAATATAGGGGCGGTTTTCGAACCGCCCCTATTTATCCTTACCAAAGAACCCTTCTCCTTTGGTAAGCGCCCCGTGAGTAAGTAAATTATGGATAAACCCGTTGAGATAGTTCTTACTGCGCTAAGTTATGGCGGCGAGGCGATTGGTCGTTATGACGGTCGCGCTATTTTTGTCCCATTTGGACTGCCCGGTGAGACCGTACGCGTACGCATAATTGAAGAACGCAAAAACTTTGCCCGCGCCGAACTGGTCGAAGTGATCAAACCAGCACCAGAGCGCATTGCACCGCGCTGCAAGCATTTTGGCGAATGCGGCGGCTGCCATTACCAGCACCTATCTTATGCCGATCAAATCAAGATCAAAACAGACATTCTTCGCGACCAATTGATACGCATCGGCAAGATCCAGGATCCGCATGTGATGGAAATAATCGCATCACCGCAAGAATGGAATTATCGCAACCACATTCAATTTCACCTGGCTGAAAGTGGCGAAATGGGTTTTATCGCATCCGGTTACCCGGATGCGCTCATCCCGATCGAAGAGTGCTTCCTTCCCGAACCAGGCATCAACGCACTCTGGCCGACCCTTGACCTTGAAACCGGATCACCCATTGAGCGAGTTTCGCTGCGCGCCGGGATGAACAATGACCTGCTGCTGATACTCGAATCTGAATCTGACGATGCCGCCCTGCCCGAGATGCAGATCGAGTCTGATATCTCCGCAGTTCATATGATCGATGACGACTGTGTCGTATTAGCTGGGGATGGATTTATCATAATGGACGTAGGAACGGGTTTCAGCCCCGCTCCTGGGCAAAAACCTGGTTTGTTTAAGGTATCCGCCGCTTCATTTTTCCAAATCAATACAAGTATGGCGGCAAAAATGGTTGCCCACCTGCTTGAGAATCTACCGATCACGCCGACCAGCACAGTGCTGGATATTTACTGCGGCGTGGGATTGTTCAGTGCCTTCATGGCGCCGCTAGCAGCCAGAATAATCGGCATCGAATCTTCAGCCTCGGCCTGCCAGGATTTTGCCACCAACCTGGATGCGTTTGACAACGTCGAACTGTATGAAGGCCTGGCACAAGACATCCTCCCGGCCCTGAACTGCCAGGCAGATATTGCCATCGTTGATCCACCGCGTGCCGGACTGGACAAAACCGCGCTGGATGCATTGATTAAGCTAAAGCCAGCCACCCTGGCCTATGTTTCCTGTGACCCGTCCACGCTGGCGCGCGATGCCGCCCGCCTGATGACGGGCGGTTACAGGTTGAAACAGGTCACACCCTTCGATCTCTTTCCACAAACCTATCACATTGAAAGTATCAGCATTTTTGAGCTAAGCTGATCACTTGCGGCGCTTGGGGACCGAGCGCTCAAAATCGCCGAAGCCCTGGCGGGCGCGGCCCCAATCGCCACGCGCGGCCTGACGCGTCAGACCTTCTATCGAGCCGCCCAACTTTTGAAGCTTGGGATCGCCGGTTTTATTGAGGCTGGCGCGCGCATTCGCCGCCAGTTGAGCGATATTGGTCATTTCTTCGGGCGAGAATTTTCCGTCGCTGAGCGCGCTTTTAAAGGCTTCGAGAAAATCATTGGCCTGGCCAATTGCTCCCACCTGGTTATCGGCGATATTATTGGCGGATAGGTTGAGCAACCCATCTTCACGCTTACCCAGGCTGGTCTTCACCTGTTCCTGCAAACCCTTTGCCTTGGTTTGAAGTTCCCCTGCCTTTGTCTGCGCCTGGGTAGCTGCGGCATTGAGCTGGTCAATGGCCGCCGTAGCTGTTGCGGCACCCTGTTCCATGATCGTGGTGATCTCACTCATGCTGTCAGAGATGGAAGCCAGATTCTGTTCCATCGCGGTCATGGTTGCCAACGCCTCGTCGGCATAAGCCCCGTAATAATCATAATAAGCCTGGATCATTTCTTCCGCATAAGCCGCTTCATAATAAACATTATAGGCGGTGGTATAGGTTGCGGCTGCTTCTTCCTGGGTAACGGTTCCATCACTGGTGGTTTGTGTCACGGCTGTCGATGTGGTTTCATAATCGGTCAGCGCCTTGTTGACAGATTCTTCGATCAAAGCAGCCAACTCTTCTTCACTCATGCTGGCGTAATCGGGGGTTGGCTGGGCACTGAGCGTAGCCTGCACAGCCTGGTCGATCGTGGTTTGCTGTGAAGACGACTGTACCTGGGTGGTAGCCTTGACTGATGCGGCAATGGTTGCCTGAACGTTTTGTTGACTCTCGGTGGTGGCTTTGACCGCCGCATCAATAGTTGCCTGCGGATTTGTTTGTGCTTGTTGCCCGCAAGCGGCCAACAGAATAACGGATACGATCATTACGAAAATGCTCAGGCCCTTAATTTTCATCGTTTTTCTCCATTTTGAAATCTGAATAAAGCATACCTTAATCCCGCATTCCACGTCATGAAATCATAAAAAACTATCATTTCAGCCAAAACAAACGCGCCATAAATTTATCTCCTACTCACAGATTGAAAATCATATAAAAACGGCGGATTGTTCCAAATATGAACAAATAACCAGCCTATATCTCCCACTTCTTCTATAAATATGCACCACCCTGCATTTTCAGCCTGAAAACACAAGAGTTTTATCAAGTTTGGTTTTCACCCATTGGGTGAAGGAAAAAGCGGTTGAATCAACTAGTTTTCACCCGCCGCGCATGTTAAAATTGGAGGAGATAAAAACAATAGTGTGAAAAGGATTTAATTTTGATCAATAAAATTGATTTTCAGCCAGGAATCTGACGTCAAATGCAGGCTTATTTCTTCTGCTCGAAAGCGCAAAGACCAATGGTATTTTTGAACTGATTGACACAGACCTGGTGTTTGATAATGAATCAACCAACAAAATCAAGATGAATCACATCAAAACCATGCTCTGTGGCCACTTTATTGGAATTGATAAATTAGAACGGCTCAAACTCCTGCAAGGAGATCCACTGGTTAAGGAGTTTGATATTTTAGTGAAGGAACCTGAAACGGTATCAAGATTTTTAGGAAACTTCAGCTACAAAACAACTCAAATGTTCAAAAATATTAATTTCAAAGTCTTCAAAAAGCTCCTTTCTAAGCATAAGCTAACATC
>CAIMZS010000311.1 GCA_903846015.1 uncultured Anaerolineae bacterium
GGTTCAACTGAACAGCGAGTTATGGAGCGCCGAACTGGTAGAGGGTTCCGAAGCAATCCAATCTGGCGAAAATGTCGTCGTTATCTCGATGACCGGCTTGCGATTGATCGTGAGCAAAGCGGTGAAACAAGATTAGGCTCCAACTTGCAAATCGAACCAACGCAAGAAATAACACAGTGATCTGCTTCCCCAAATTAATATAATTCAAAGGGTATTGCGTTAGAATTGACGAACTACCCTTTAATGAGGACATAAAATGACTGCAATTCCCACCCGCGACCGAGTTTCACCTGAACAGGTAAATACCATCCCTTTGCGCCGCCCCGAATGGATTAAGGTGCGCGCACCTTCGGGTGAAATGTACGAAAACTTGCATACCCTGATGCGCTCCAAAGCTTTGCATACCGTCTGCGAAGAAGCCATGTGCCCCAATCTGGGTGAATGCTGGGGATCTGGTACTGCCACCTTCTTGATGCTGGGTGATGTTTGTACGCGTTCTTGCGTCTTTTGCGACATCAAGCATGGAAAACCCAACCCGATGGACTGGTTGGAACCGGAAAGAGTCGCACAGGCAGTTAAGTCCATGAATTTGAAACATGCTGTCATCACATCTGTTAATCGAGATGAGCGCAGGGATGGTGGCGCGCCAATCTTTGCCATGGTCATCCGTCGAATTCGCGAACTACACCCAGGTTGCTCCATTGAAGTACTGATCCCCGATTTCAAAGGTTCGCTGGAAGCATTGAAAATCGTGATGGATTCGCGCCCAGAAATATTAAACCATAATGTTGAGACAGTTCCACGGCTCTTCAAGCAGATCCAACCCCAGGATAATTATGAATGGGCTGCCGCCACTCTCTCCAGCGCAAAGAAACTTGATCCGGATGTCTTAACAAAATCTGGAATTATGGTTGGCCTGGGTGAAGAGATAGAGGAAGTCAAAGCAGTAATGCGAGATCAGCGCAGCTGGGGGGTGGATATTCTGACGATTGGTCAATATCTGCAGCCCAGCAAGAAACATTATCCAATTACGCGCTACTACACAATGGAAGAATTTACTGATCTGCGCGAATATGGTTACAAAATTGGTTTTAAATGGGTCGAATCAAATCCTTTGGTTCGCTCATCCTATCATGCGCACGAGCAGGTGCGCGCGTTGAGCGTGGTTCACCGCAAACTTTATGGCGATTCCGCCATGAAAAACCAGCCGCAATCTGGCACAAAATAATTTCAAATCTTTTCTCCAGGAAAAACCTATGCGCAAAAACATTGTTCTTTCTCTGACTGGTTCGGAACGGGTTGGGATCGTTGATTCGGTTACTGAAGTGTTAGTGAAATACGACGGCAATGTGGAAACAAGCCGCATGGCAAGGCTTGGAGGCGATTTCGCCATGTTGATGTTGGTTTCCATGCCGGAAGATCAAATCGAAATATTCAAGGATGGCGTTGAGAACCTGCAAAAACAAGGCTTCCAGGTAACTACACGGCTGACTGAACAAACTTATGAACAAAAGTATGCCGGGTGGCTACCTTATCAGATTGAAGTTCACGGAGCCGATCACGAAGGGATTGTTCACAAGGTAGCTCATTATCTGACCCAGCATGGAATCAATATTGAATCCATGGATACCGGTGTTGTACCAGCTCCAATGAGTGGCACCTTGTTTTTTTCCATGAATGCAATTGTACTTGTTCCACCAAGCATGCCCCATAAAGAATGGCAGGTTGATCTTGACGAGGTTGCCGATACACTCAATGTGGAAATAAAAGTTTCAGCATTCAAAGGCAAATAGTTTGGACCTTCACAGCGACCTTCAAGTTGATTTTTGAAGACTGTTTGTTTTGACTTCTTGCGTCAGAAAAAAATTCCCTGGACTGAGATAAAAGTCGCAGGAGCAGCATTGGATGGGACAAATCGCCAGGAAAAATTTAATCACATTAGGATGTGTTTTATTGGTAGTGATTGTATGTGGCTGGATGGGTTATTCAAACCGGCTGGAAAAAATTTACCCTGCGTCAACCGATACCACATTTGCAGATCCAACGCCAACGACTGTCAGCCTGGCTGGTTGTCCTCAACCCAAGGCGCTCTGCCTTGAATCGTATGAGATGGATAATACACAAAACATTCTGCTTATCCTGACCAACAGTGCATCGTCCATCCCGGAAATATATATTACCCTTCAACAACAAGGTAAACCTGCTGCTTTTCCTTGCAAGAAGTTGCAAACGGAATCAGAGTCTTTTTATTGTCTGGGCGGCCCAGTTTTCGAAGGCACCACACTCAGCGTACTGGTTTTTAATAAAAGCACTGACAAGCTATTGGGGCACGTGGATATAGATTCGCTTTCTGGAGTGGGGGTTGTTATCCCTGCTACCAGCGAGCCCAATCTTTTACAAGATACGCCAACACCTGGCACAATTATTCTACTTGAAACCACACCCGATCTTGCCATCCCACTTCCAACTGCTCAGGTATTAGTTCCAATCCCCTAATCAAGTCTCCATGAATTCCCTGGTAATCGGCTCTCTTGCTTTTAACCTTTATCTGGTGGGCAGGAAGTCGCTTTCCTGTTGCCTATGGCGCTGTGGGCACGAAGTCACTCGTCCCGTCGCGGTTGAAGGAGCCGAAATTGGCGACGCCATCGTCATTCGCATCCAGGACATCACGGTCACCTCGCTGGCAACCGCCTCTGGAAACGGGAATTTCATGGACGGCCGTTTTGTGGGCGATCCGTATGTAGCCGGCAAATGCCCGCAGTGCGGCACGCTTTACCCGGCAACCCACCTTGACGGTATTGGACAAACTGCCGTGCGCTGCAACAACTGCGGGGCTGATGTTACACCCTTCAACTTCACCAATGGCTATATTATTTTCTTCGATCCCAATCATTTGGTTGGGGTCACGCTTCCCAGGGAAGCAGCTGAAACCATTGCCAGGAACGCGAAGGCTTATACGAAACTGCCGGATAACTCAATTCAAATCCCAATTCTGGCCTTTTCACCCCACGACCTGGTGGGTCTGGTCGCCAGGCTGCGCCCATATCCATCATCGGAAGTGGTCCAGATCTCAATGCTGCCACAGAAAACGGTTTGAATCGTGCGGCTGCCTTATTGGATATGAGCGTCCCTGAGGTAAAGAATCGTGCCACCATTACCGGCGCTATTGAAATTGGCCGGGCACCAGGTGTTGTGCATGTGACCTTGCGGGCACCCCTGGAGCGTCTCAAACGGCGTGGTTTGCTGCCCTTCGTATCCGCTCAGTATGGAATTGGTTAACAAAACC
>CAIMZS010000312.1 GCA_903846015.1 uncultured Anaerolineae bacterium
CCGTCAGGCACCCGATTTCGCTGTCTACCTGTTCGATAACCGTAAAGAAGGTACAGCGATGGTGAAGGATCCAGCCAGCCTAAACACGCTCCTTGGCAATGCGCTATTAGCGCTCTTGCAGCGTGACTTGGCCCGGCGTTTTTCCCAGGGACGCGATGAAGATGCCCTTTTTGAGCGCACCAGTTATTACAGCAGCATCGGCGCAGCCGGATTGGTTTATGATCCCAAGGCCCTGCAAGCCGCCTGTGCCCAGCGCATTGCCCACGCTTTTCTCACCGAGAAAATCCTTTGCGATCCATTTAACGGTCAGGCTGCAATCCAATACGCTCACCAGCTCGGAGAGAAGATAGGTGGGTTGCCTACCTGGCTGGAAAGCCTGTCTGTACAGCTTCCTGCTGCTGTGGGTCAGGTGCGCATCCAACTCAACACGTTGGAGATGGTGGCCCTGTTGACAGATATCTTCCTCTCACCGCTGGATTATGAACAGGTCAACCAGACCCCCTGGGCGGATCAATTAACTGCCTACAAGACGCGCTTTGAGCAGGAAACTTTGCCCGAAGTGAACTCTTGTCTGGAAACCAATCGTGAACAGTTCGAAACCCACCTGACTGAGATCCTGCGTTTTGATCTCGAGCGCCAGCCGCTGGAAGCTGATCTGTATCCCGGTGGGCTGCAAAATGCCCGGCAAGTGCTGGAAATAACCGCAGCGAGTTTTGAGAAAGCCGCGAAAGATATGGAGAAGTTAGCCGTCGGGATGCAGCAGCGCCAGTCTGTATTGGTGCAGAAGCTTACATCCAAAAGTCAGGAAATGTATACACTGCTCTCCAACTCCCCGGCGCTGCCCTGGTGGGTGCGCATACTACCGGTCTTTGCCCGTCGCTGGTTAGCTCCACTTTACCTCGCAAGATTCTATGGCCCCCAGCTTTACATGGCCCAGGCGCTGCGCGATGAGTGCCTGGGGCTGCTGCAGCAATTTTGCGGTCTATTGATTGAGTTGCGGGCCCTGGAGCAGATTAAGAATACCCTGCCCGGATTGCAGGCGTTGGTGCAGGAATCACAAACATCCCTGGACCTGTTTGAAGAAAAGTTGACCCAGGCGGTGAAATCCTTTTCTGCGGAATGGGATAAGTTTCCGCTGACTGCCGCTGAAAACGGCTGGAATGAACTTTTCCGCCAGCCGGTAGTAGATCAGTCGTTGGCAAATTGGGCCTATGCTCAGTGGCATCCTGACCTGGACGCCTGGTCACGAGAATTTCTGGAAGCCCGGCCGTTATTCGCAGAATGGCGCAGTGTTGAGCCGCAGGCTGTGGTTGACTGGATAAAGGGACAGGCGCTCCAGGCTTACAAGCCGGTTTGGACGCTTGACCTTGAAGCCATCTTCGATCTGTGGGCAAATCAAACCCCCGGTTTCACGGCTGCGAAGCCGCTGTCTGCGAAAACGATTGCTACCTGCATGGGCGCTGCTATTCCACCCTTCCGCCCTGATTTCGATGCAGTGGGTGGCTCAGGCGGATCATCTGTGACCTTCCACGGCCTTACAGGCAACCCGGAATGGAAGATTTTCTGCCTACCGCCTACTCAGAACGGCATGCTGCGCTGGCAACCGGTCTATACTGGCGACCCATATACGGCTTTGTTCATACAGGTGCGGCACAGCGTTCCGCTCCGTTCACTGGTGGATAGTTTTTCACAGGCTCGATTTAGATTGGATGGCATGACCCATGACCAGCGCC
>CAIMZS010000313.1 GCA_903846015.1 uncultured Anaerolineae bacterium
AAACGGTAAGATTATATTTCAAAAGGTATTGTCAACGGCATCATTGACTGATCTTACATAAATCGGAAAGCTGATCAAGAAATATGGGTTGTTTTTTGCAGGGACAGACAGATTAACTGGTTAAATATCCTGAGTGCAGGCATGGCTTCTATTTGCTGGCTGCCCGCCTTTTTAGGAAACAATGATTCGCTTGGTACGCGAATTGGCATACTGTATACGCAATAGATTTTTAAGCAATGCGCATGAGCTGCTTGCTCTTTGCGCTGAGATGACTGGTCTTGACCCGGATGGCTAACTTTCTTCTTCTCCGCTTCAACCCTTGCAGAATAATAAAAAAGCGTTATACTCTTATTGTGATTAATTTCACAATACTACTGTTTTCATTAACCAAGGATGCTTATCATGACTGGACTTGAATTGATCGCGGCTTTCCATGCCGGACGCACTGATTTCAGCGGTGAAGAGTTGCAAGGCATCAAACTGCGCGGCGCTCATCTTAACGGCATCAATTTTAATCATGCTGATCTACGCGATTCAGACCTTTGTGGCGCGAGCTTGTTTCGTGCCAGTTTGCGCGGCGCCATGCTCAACCGTGCGCATCTCGGGCTGGATCACAACAGCGCCAGCGACCCAAATATTGACGAGATCGATCTTGAAATGGGAAATGTTGACCTGGCACAGGCTGATTTGACAGGCGCATTTCTCAACAATGCCCATCTGTTTCGAGTGAATCTGCGCGAAGCGATTTTGGATCACGCTGATTTGCGCGGAGCCATGCTGCGTCAGGCAGATTTGTGGGGAGCAGACCTGCACGAAGCGAATTTTGGCAGTGCAGACCTGACGGAAGCGCGTGTGAGTATGGATGCTATCAAGGTTGCTAATACCACCAATGCCATCTTGAAAGATTTGCACTCTGATGATTGATCCTTTCGTAAAATGTCACTGTGACCGGCGCATTCCAGTTTGATGGAAGCAGGTTATCCTGCGTTTGTCGGTATGCTAAAAGGCAGTACAGCTTATAAAATCAGAAATGAAGACAAAAATCCTGTATTGGGTTTTCGAAAAAATAGTGTTCGTTGTAGCGAATATTATTGGGTGAAGGAGTAGGTTGAAAGTATGAATGTTGAACAGTTGGTAAAAATAGTTAATGGCACGGTGCTTACGCTTGATGTGGCGCTCACTCGTGATATCAAAGGTGGCTGCGGCGCGGACTTGATGAGTGATGTGCTTGCTTCGATCCAGCCGGAAGCCGTTCTGCTGACTGGTCTATGCAACATCCAGGTCGTGCGTACCGCACAGATGGCGGATGTGCGCGCTATTGTTTTTGTGCGCGGCAAAATACCCGCGCCTGAAACGGTTGATCTGGCGGCACAGGAAGGCATTCCGCTCATCACCAGCCCGTTCGGTACTTTTGAACTGTGTGGACGACTGTATCGCGCCGGGTTGAAGAGCTTTGAGACCGAGATTCCATCAGAGAACAATGTCTAGTACACAGGAACTGCAGGGTCGCAAGGGCCACATTATTACTGATCAGGATGCCCGAGAGATTAGCCGTGTGGAAGAGCTTTCGTACGACCTGAAGGTCAACGAGACGATGACACAGACTGTCAAGACGGTTACGCCAGAGCAGCCGCTTTCATCTGTGTTGGAGATCCTGCGAGTCGGGCGCATCTCCGGCGTTCCTGTGTTGGAAGATGGCAAGCTTGCAGGTGTGCTCAGTATTGAAGATATTGTGCGTGCCATGGAAAAGAACGAGCTTGCCGCCCCTGTGCGCGAATATATGAGCACGAATGTATTTAGCGTTTTTACCTATGATCCGATCGTTAAGGCGATCGAGTCTTTTAGCGAATACAGGGTGGGCCGCTTGCCAGTGGTGGATGTCGATGGAAACCTGGCTGGCATCATTACCAAGGGCGATATCACGCGCGGAATTTTGACTGCGCTGCAAAAAGATTACAAGGTGGAAGAACTGCGCCGTTATCGGGCCAGTCATCTTTTTGAGGATATTACATCAGATCGAACCAGCCTGATTTTACGTTACAACATCAAGGCTCGCGATTACATCAATGGCGGGCAGGCCTCCAGTCACATCAAGCGCGCTCTGCTGCGCCTGGGCGCCAGTCCGCCGCTTGCTCGTCAATGCGGCATCGCCATTTATGAGGCTGAGATCAACCTGATTATCCATAGTGATCACGGCGGTATCATTCGAGTGCAAATTGACCCGCATCGTATCTTGATGCAGACCACTGATACTGGCCCTGGCATTGCAGATGTAAAATTGGCGCTGCAGGCGGGCTGGTCTACTGCCAGTCAAGAGGCGCGCGACATGGGTTTTGGCGCGGGGATGGGACTTGTCAATATTCGCCGATGTGTCGACCGTATGGAGCTTGAATCAGTCTTTGGCAAAGGCACAAAGCTTTTGATGGAGATTAACTTGAGTGATAGCGAGCGCTTCAGAGAAAACGATGCTGCTGATCAAATTCATATAACAAAGGAACCGTAAAATGACCCTTGATGAAATCATTCAGAATCTTAATCTGACTGTTTTGACTGGCTCCAGGGATTTTTCAAGTATTCATCCAGCAAGCGGGTATGCTTCAGACTTGCTCAGTTGTGTAATGGCGGGCGCAAAACCTGGCGGTTTGTGGATCACTCTCCAGGTCCACATGAACATTGTGGCGGTGGCATCTTTGACTGAGGTATCTGCCATCATCATCACTGAAGGCGCCATTCCAGAGCCGGATGTGATCGACAAGGCTAATACCCAGGGCGTCATCCTGTTGAGCACATCCATCGGTAGTTATTCTGTCGCAGGGAAATTGTGGGAGTCTGGCCTGAGGTAAATGTGTAGGTATGCGTACATTCCGGGCTGAACTGCATGTTCACACTGTACTCTCACCATGTGCAGGTGTCGAGATGATTCCGCCGTTGATTGTGGAACAGGCAATTTCGCAAGGAATTACACTGCTCGCAATCACCGACCACAATGCAAGTGCCAATGTGGAAGCGGTAATGCAGGCCGCGCGTGGCACTTCGCTGAGTGTTCTGCCTGGGATGGAAATGCAGACCCATGAGGAGGTGCATTTGTTGTGCCTGTTTGATACACTCGATCAGTTGGCTGCCTGGCAGAAAACGGTTGATGACCGTTTGCCAGTTATACCCAATCGCACCCACCTTTTCGGTGAGCAGTTCGTCGTGGATGCCACTGGCGAATTTATTCGGCGTGAAGAACGTCTGCTGCTCAATTCCGTCAAGATCGAGCTGGGTGATGCTGTAAAACGAGTTTCTTCCCTGGGCGGGCTGGCGATCCCTGCGCATGTGGATCGCAAAGCCAACGGGTTGATGGAACTGCTCGGCCTGTTGCCGCCCGGATTTGAAGCCCTGGAGATTTCCCGGCATATTACGCCGCTGGCCGTACGAGAGAAATACCCATTCATCGGTGACATACCCTTGCTGCAGAATGGTGACGTGCACTACCTGGATGGTTTTTTGGGAGTAACTGAATTTGAACTCGAGTCACTCACAATTGCAGATATCCGCAAGGCATTGAATGGGCAGGATGGACGTGCTGTGCGAATTTGTTATTGACTTTTCCCTAGGCAGATTGCTATACTAAAGTGATGAAAACTTTTATTCATATTGTTGCCTATCCTACGAGTTAGTTTCCATGAATGATGCTGCCCTAAACGAGGCATCCTTGCTCATAAGCACCGGTAGAATATTGGAAGCTCGCAAGCTGCTAGAGCCAATTATTCAAGCCGATCCGCGCAACATCCGCGCTTGGCTGCTGGAGATTGAGACCTGGACAGACCCGGCACGCAAACGAAAATTGATGGAAGCCTGTCTGCGTTTCAACCCTGGCGAGCCTGGTATCCTGCAGGCCCTTGCCAGCCTGTCAGATCCTCTCTCCTTGCCAGTGTCCACGCCGGTCATTATCCAGGCATCATCCCCTTCAAAGTCACAGGCTCATTCAGTATATGCATCCCGCATGGGTGTTGTGGGAATCTCGCTGGTGGCATTGTTCAGCCTGGCTGTCGTCAGCATGATTATCATGATCAATATTTTGGTCATGCGCTGCGATATTCCGCTCGGTCCAGGGACCTGCACGCGAGTCCTGTTCATTGGCAACAGTTTTACCTTTGTTAATGATCTTCCGGGTGAGTTCGCTCAGTTAGCTCGCTCAGGCGGTAACCGCACAAAGGTGGATATGGTTGCCGAAGGTGGTTGGACTCTGGCCCAACATGCCGCCTCGGTGGGCTCGCTTGATAAAATTAAATCAGCCCAGTGGGATTTTGTTGTTGTTCAGGAACAAAGCCAGATACCAGCAGTGGAGCAGTCGCGCGTCACTATGATGTTCCCGGCGGCCCGCTCGCTGGCCTTCATAATTGGTCAGGCTGGCGCCACCCCACTCTTTTTTCTGACCTGGGGGCATCGCGATGGTTATCCTGAGAATGGTATGGGGAATTATGCCAGCATGCAGGCCCAGCTCAACAATGGCTATTTGCGTATAGCAAATGAGCTTGCTGCACCCATTGCGCCGGTGGGGGCGGCCTGGCAGATGGCTTTGGTCCGTAATATCGGCCTTGATCTGTGGCAGCCAGACGGCAGCCATCCATCCCCACAGGGCACATATCTGGCAGCCTGTGTTTTTTATGCCACCATTTTCAGGCGCAGCCCCGAAGGTCTAAGCTATACGGGTGGTTTATCCAGAGACGTTGCCAGCAGCCTGCAGTCGATTGCTGCCAGTGTTGTATTGCAGGATACACATCAATGGAATCTGCCCTGATCTGTCGCTTCGCATAATAGTTGACGCGAGGTTTGTCTTCCCTTGCATCGAAGAGAACTTCCATCAGAGTACAATTTATCGATAGAGTTATTGGCGATTTCACTTTTTGTGTCACTGATTAGAGAGTGAAGTGTTTGTATTGATGAAAGGATGTTCCTTGTAAGAGCCTTATATATTGGTATTTTTCTGGAGGAGAAGATGAAAAAGGCTTCAAAGGTGATGAGCCGGAGTTGGTTTTTGGGGATAATTGGAATAATCGTTTTGCTTGTATTGGCAATGTTCATCCCTTGGGGTAGTTGGAGCTTGTCTTCGCATCCCAACCCCGCCGGTAGTTATGAAGAAGCGGTCAGGCGCATTGAGGTTATCCAGGCTTCGGAAGGGGCAGATTTCAACCCGGTTTGCCGTGCCA
>CAIMZS010000314.1 GCA_903846015.1 uncultured Anaerolineae bacterium
CAACCGGGCCCAGGATCTGGAAAAATTAAGAGAGCGCAATCTTCTGCGCGAGTTTGAACGGTATCTGGCGGACAAGGAAAAAATGCTGAAGGTTTTCCGCTTGGAAGCCGTTCAGGTTGGATTCAAGGACGCCTGGAAGCGGAAAGATTATAAATCGATCCTAGCGTTGGCAGCCAAGATTCCCGAAGATATCCTGCAGGATGATCCCAAACTGTTAATGTTGTATGACCAGGCTTTAACGCGTAGCGGGAATTAAGATGGTTATCACTGACGTAATAACCGGCGCATGGTTTTGGATCACTTCCCAACGACAACCTGGTCTGGTGATTGAAACCCAAACACTTTGGGAAAACCACATGGTGCGTCTGTGGCTGCCATCAACCAATGCTGTAGTTCAGGTAGATGCCGAAGATCTGCAAATCCTTGGTGTTGCTCAAGGTAAGAAAGCGAAAACGATTGGTTGGATCAGCGCCGCGGCGAGAGTGACCGAAGCGCTGGCACAAAATGTATTACTGGCACCACTGGAAGCGGATATTATCCCCTTGCCGCACCAGATGCGTGCGTTGAGCAGGGCCGTCGCCGGGGCACGAGTGCGCTACCTGTTGGCAGATGAAGTCGGCCTGGGTAAGACCATCGAAGCCGGGCTAATTTTGCGCGAGTTGAAACTGCGAGGGCGGATCAAACGCATATTGGTGGTTGCACCGAAGGGAATCGCCATCCAATGGGTGGCCGAAATGAAGAATCGCTTTGATGAGAATTTTCGCTTGATTGCGCCGAGCGAGCTTATTGCTTCACGCCGTTTGAGTGACGATGAAAACCTCTGGAAATCTTACGACCAGGTGGTTGTGCCGATGGACTCGGTAAAACCATTAGAGCGGCGAAAGGGTTGGAGCCAGGCCCAAGTGCAGGCTTACAATCGGGAGCGCTTTGAAGATCTCGTTACGGCAGGCTGGGATCTGGTGATTGTGGATGAAGCTCACCGTCTGGGTGGCAGTACTGACCAGGTGGCTCGTTATCGCCTGGGAGAGGGCTTGACGGGAGCCGCGCCATACGTGCTATTTCTTTCCGCCACGCCTCATCAGGGTAAAACGGATGCCTTTTTTCGCCTGGTAAATCTGTTGGATGACCAACAGTTCCCGGATGCAGGCAGTGTAACTCGTGATCGCGTACAGCCTTATGTCATTCGAACCGAAAAGAGGTTGGCGATCGATGAGCATGGGCAGCCTCTGTTCAAAGCACGTTACACACGCAGAATTCCCATCGCCTGGTTGCCACGCCATCAAACCCAACGCCTGCTTTACAGCGCTGTCAGCGAATATGTTCGCCTGGGCTATAACCAGGCACTGCTGGAAAAACGTAATTATATTGGTTTCCTGATGACGCTGATGCAGCGCCTGGTAACATCTTCCACTCGTGCCATCCGGATAACACTTGAGCGAAGGTTGGATGTGCTGCGCTCACCGGATGATCAATTGAGCTTGTTCCCACTGTTGGATGAAGACGACTGGGGTGAGTTTGATAGTGAAGAAGAAGTAGAATCCTTGGTGCACGCCCGCATATCTGGCTTAAAAAACGAACAAAAAGAAGTAGAACTTTTACTGGAAACTGCCCGGCGCTGCGAGCAGCAGGGGCCGGATGTCAAAGCTGAAGCCCTGCTTGACTGGATTTACAAAATTCAGCAAGAGGAAAGCGCCCCCGATCTAAAAGTACTGATATTTACCGAATTTGTGCCCACCCAGGAAATGCTGAGTGAATTTTTGGCGCAGCGCGGCTTTTCTGTGGTTAGTCTGAACGGCTCGATGGGCATGGATGAACGTCAACAGGTCCAGACTGAATTTTCCAAAACAGTTCAAATTCTGATCTCGACCGAGGCGGGTGGTGAAGGTCTGAACCTGCAATTCTGCCACGTGGTCGTCAATTACGATGTCCCCTGGAATCCCATGCGGCTTGAGCAGCGCATTGGCCGAGTGGATAGAATCGGTCAAACACATGCAGTCCGCGCCCTAAATTTCCTATTGGAAGATACTGTTGAAAACCGTGTCCAGGAAGTACTTGAGGAAAAGCTGAAAGTCATCTTTGATGAATTTGGCATCGATAAAACTGGTGATGTTCTTGATTCCAGCCAGGCTGAAGCCCTTTTTGATAAGCTGTATATCCAGGCAATGGTCAACCCGGATCAACTGGAGAAAACGGTCGAAACAGCTGCGCGCCTGGTTGAAGAACAGGCACGAACCGGTCAAGAGAGTACACGATTGCTTGGTTCGCAGGGAAATTTGGATCCCGCACTTGCGCAACAAACCCTGGATAATCCTCTTCCATACTGGTTGGAAAAGATGACCATCCAATATCTGAGGGCACAAGGGCAATGCCCGGACTATGAAGGCAATGTCTGGGTTTTGAAGACTGATCGCGCCAGGTCCAAAACAAAACAAAGCTCTGCCGAAAGACACCAAGATACTGAAATTCACAATCTTTCGGGAAAATCGTTTTGGTTTACGCCACAAGACAAATTAAATGGTTCTGATACCACACATCTCAGCCTGGATTCTGCTCTGCTGCGTTCAATTTTGCAACAAATTCCGAGTTTCGCACCGGAGGAACCGATTCCAGTTGTTTCGTTGACGGGCATTCCTGAAACCTTGCGTGGATTCTGGTCATTGTGGCGAATATCGGTTATTTCAGCGGGCTGGTCAGCGCAACGTTTTCTGCCCCTTTTTGTCAATGATCAGGGACGCGCTTTTTTACCTACGGGACGCTCGCTGTGGGACGTGCTTCTGGATCAGGATGTCCGAAATAATACAGGAAGTTTCGCCGTCGAGAGTTATGTTGATCGACCTGCATCCATCGCTGCTTTTGAACAATGCCGGACCGCTGCAGAGGCGCAAGGTAAAGGGCTATTTGTCGAATTGTCACACCTGCATAAACAGCAACTTGACCTGGACCGTCAAAAAGGCGAGTATGCTTTCCAGGTAAGACATAAGATGATTGAACGAGTTGGGTTAGCAGCAGTTAGATCCCATCGATTGGCACTTTTAAACCAGGAACAGCAAACCTGGGCAGCGGAAATCGATCAGAGAACAGCCATCCAGCCTGAGTTGAGTGCGATATTAATTCTAAAGATTCAGCCAGTTCAATCCGCAAAGGCATAACAGAGAAATTTATATGGGAAATTGGCGCGAAACAATCCTTAAAGAATTTGCTCCACAGGTTGCCAGGCTGACAATTGTGGCAGACCCGGATGCATTGCTCTCCGAAGAAGTCATTTTACAGGAGATCCAGGCTCGTGGTTTTGAATTGGTTGTTTACGAAGAGCCCATCCCCTTCCGCTATTTGTATGAATCCAAACTTCGTTCGGCCCAATTAACTGGCGAGCAAAAAGAAATAATCATCCTGTTAAGAGATGAAGAAGATAGTTTTACCAATCTTCCTTATGACATCCTGGTTGGCGCCCGAAAACTAAAATTTGGATTGGATCGTTTATTTCCCCAAATGAATCGCGGTGTTCTTGCTGCATTGGATCGAAGCCATTTGGACACACTGGATCAAGCCCAATCAATCTATATGCCGCATCAATTAAGTGAAAATGGTACAAAAGATTTTATCTTGCGGCACGTGTTCGAAATTGCTCCGGAAACCATCAAAACCCCAGCTGACCTGCTAAGGAACCTGCTGCGCAAGCATTACCGTGAACAAAAAATCCCCGCAAGCCTTGATACATGGCTGATACAACTGCTGCGGAAAACCAACCGTTTTACCGACTGGCCTTTGGAAAAAATTATTCCTGAGCGAAGCGCCTTTCTTGCCTTTTTACAGGAACGCTGGCCTGCTTATTTGAATTCATTAGAATCTGATCAAAAAAAAGCAGCAAGTGAATTTGCAAGCACTTATCATCCGATATTTTCAGGCCCGGCTGTCCTGCCGTTTGAACACAATGATGTCAGGGTTTATATTGATAACCTATTTGCAGAAGGATTACTCAAACCTATCTCATATCCGGCAATGATCAACAAAGAAGGTTCAGCAGAATCTAAACACACAATTATTCCAACCTGGATAAAAATGGGTATCCAATCGGACCCTGAGGCTGAGCGCCAGAATCGGATGCAGAGAATATTGCAGGTTATCGATGACGAATTTCAACCTGTTGGTGCCCGGTATACGGATTGGTTGAACCTGGCTGCCCGTTGGGCAGAAGCAAACGCCTTATGGTATAGCGCACCAAAACTAAAACAATACCGCGAAGCATACGAACCAGTAAAGTCAAAATTCGATGCGCTGCGACAGCGCATCGATGAAAGTTTCCCAAATTGGCTGGAACACAGCTATGGAACGCTCTACAATATTCCGGGTTCTGAACCTGTCATGATCCATCAAATTCCACGCTTTATGGCAAAAGGGCTGAAATCTTCTAGGGTCCGAATGGCGCTGGTAATCATTGATGGAATGTCATTTGATCAATGGGTCATCATCAGAGAAACACTGCAGTCTCAACTTGAAGGATATAAGTTTTCCACTAGTGGAGCTTTTGCCTGGATTCCAACCCTGACTTCGGTTTCAAGACAATCCATTTTTGCTGGAAAACCACCGATGTTCTTTCCAGAGCGTATTTGGGATACAAAATCAGAAAAATCCTTATGGACACAATTCTGGTCGGATGCTGGATTGTCTGAATACCAGATCCATTACCGGCTAATGACCGGAGAATACGCAAAATTGGAACGCATAAAAGATGAAATCGCCGAACCACAGGTGCAGGTAGTGGGATTAGTGATTGATAAGGTGGACAAGATCATGCATGGCATGGAGTTGGGCACCGCAGGAATGCTGAACCAGGTTCGCCAATGGACAGAACAAGGCCACCTTGCCAGGCTGATTCAGTTCCTGAGTGATAATGGGTACCAAGTATTGATATCATCTGATCATGGTAATATTGAGGCAATCGGGCGGGGTGGTCCGAATGAAGGCGCAACCGCTGATTTACGAGGAGAGCGGGCTCGAATTTATCCGGACAAAGATTTACGAAGTTCTGTCAAAGTAAAATATCCAGATGCAATCGAATGGAAGCCTTTTGGTTTACCAGCGAATTATTTTCCTCTCTTAGCGCCAGCTCGAACCGCATTTGTCCAGAATGAAAAGCATACTGTTTGCCACGGCGGAATATCGCTGGAAGAAGTGATCGTACCGTTTGTTAGGATTGAGAAGCCATGAAAAACGATAGAGACAATCAAATTGGATATAACCGCCAGATTCGGGTGGAGTGGTTGGATTTTACTGCCAGCATGATGGCATCTGGTTGTTCTACACAGGAAATAAAAACTGCTCTGGAGTTACACCTTCAAGACCAACTATCCGTGGGTAGTAATGCGGTTCGTGGAAGTCGGGGAAAAACCATTTCCATGCTATTAAGCATTTGGGTGACTGTACCCAAGCATTTGATTGAATTGAGAGACGAAGCATTGGTGTTATTAAAACGTCTCTCTACCAGCGAACATATCGCTTTGCATTGGGGAATGACGATGACTGCCTACCCATTTTTTGGTGTTGTGGCAGAAACTGCAGGGCGCATGTTGAATCTGCAAGGTTCTGTAACAACGGTCATGCTCAAGAACAGGATGCGCGAATTGTATGGGGAGCGAGAACACGTGGCACGATCCACTCGTTTCGCAATGTATTCTTTTATGCAATGGGGTATTTTGAGTGATTTGTCTGAAAGCGGAGTTTATCAATTATCTAATTCGAAAAGCTTGAAGGATCAGCAGTTGCAAGAATGGTTAATCAAAGCTTTGCTCGTCGGGGAAGGTAAAAATCTTGCACCACTTAAGACATTATTACGCTCGCCAAAACTGTTCCCGTTTCAATTTGAAGAGCCGTTCTCGCCTCGACCACAAGCTGGTTTGGAATTATTCCGTCAGGGTCTGGATGAAGAAATGGTGTTATTGAAGAATTAAATATGCGACATCAAGCATAGCTTTACTTTTCCCCGCCTGCTTTTTTCTCGTCGAAAAGTGAAAGCGCGATGCGATATTCTTTGGATAAATCGATTCCAATATCCTGCCCGGGCGCAAACTGTTTGAACGCCACATACTCATAACACAGCAAATGCAGCCCGCTGAAATTACCTGGCAGGGTGTGGATCGTGTAATTTGGGGTGGAACTGTTTATATCAAGACCGCGCGTTCCAAGAATTGCGATCTCAAATCCGATCTTCTGCACCTGGTCTGGCGTCATGCCAGCAAACTTTTCCAACGCGCCGAGGCAGTACATGACCGCATCCATGCGTTCCACGCCGGGCACAGCAGCACGGAAGGATTTTTGCGCCAGTTTGGATCGCGCCTGCCGGGCCATTTCGGCGATATTGCTGTGTTCATCAAGTTCGATGGTCTTTACGTAAGCAGCATCAGCTTCCTGATTCTTATCAAGAAAATCCAGCGCCTGCCCATATCCAAACCATGCAGCCAGATCATTTGGGCCAATCTCGGTGGCAAGGCGTAAATGTTCTGCCGCTTCAGCAACCCTTTCCGCGCGCATCAACCCGGCGCCCAAGTTGCGCTGAGCCCACAGGTTTTCCGGGGCCAGCCGAACAGCGGTTTCAAGTTCCGCAATACCTTCACCGGTTTTGCCGGTTCGCAGCAGCGCAACCCCCAGGGCAACGCGACCATTGATATGGTCCGAATCTGTGTCGGCCAACTTTTGCAGCAGCTCGATGGAACGCGGTAGGTTGTTCTGATCGCTATAGGCCATGCCCAGGTTGTAAAGCACATCGGTATCTTCCGGATTAGCGCTCAGGAAGAGTTCCAGCAAGAGAATACCGTCAGCGTAATTTCCTTTACTCAGCTGAG
>CAIMZS010000315.1 GCA_903846015.1 uncultured Anaerolineae bacterium
AAGGGGACAGGATTGGCCCTGGAATTCAATTTTTAATGTAAAAACCTTACCTACGCCCGTCATTTTATTTCACGATGCGTAATTCTACAACCCTGGAACCTTCTTTACAACCAATCGCAATCTTCGATTCAATTTATGTGGTGGCAGCAATCCGCGCTACTTGCCGTTTTGGCTTAGAACGAACAAGATCATAGTTCGATTGCAGGTTGAGCCAGAATTCCGGGCTTGTTCCGAATGCTTCGGCAAACAGCCAGGCGCTTTCCGGCGTGATTCCACGCTTGCCGCGCACGATTTCATTGACGCGCTGAACAGGTACACCAATGTGCCCGGCAAAGGCTACCTGTGATAGCCCGAGCGGGTTGAGGAATTCTTGCAGCAAGATTTCGCCGGGATGGGTGGGAATACGATTTTCAGGGAGCATGGTACCTCTTTAGTGGTAATCTACCAATGAAACATCTTGTACGCCATCATTCCATCGGAAAGTAATTCGCCATTGATCGTTAACACGAATACTGTGGAAACCTTCAAGGTCGCCTTTCAGGGCTTCCAGACGATTCCCTGGTGGTGAACGCAAATCATCAAGTTTGTGCGCAGCGTTCAACACATCCAATTTCCTGAGAGCGACGCTTACAATATTCTGCGGATAACGTCTGGCTCGGGACGTATTTCTGCCATGATATAAATCTGCGGTGGCGGAGTCGCCGAAAGATCGAATAGCCATTGAAATAATTATAATGCTTTCACGGTATCCATGCAAGAAGATTGGTCAATCGCCATGTGATTCATCTGATCATTTATCTTGGTGGTTACCGCTGCAGGCATTAGATCTACGTTGTTACGAAGCCTGTGTATCAAGCTTGATCAACTTGTAGAACGAAAAGGCAAACAACATCCGAGAACTCATCAGTTATCCAATCCTATAACGAAGATGAGCGGTGAGGAAGAAAGGAGGGCGAGCACTACAGTCGTCGGTTCTTCGCCGGCTCTGACCAGGTTCCCCGCCAGGCGCATAATTTCGCAAAATAACGTCCTAAAATCGACATGTTTCAGTTATCCCCTATTGATTGTGGCTGTATCCAGAAAAGGGCATGGGAATATCTAATATATGCGCTACCTGGCGCGCATCCTGAAGACTTATGCTAGCGTAAAGCTGGGCTACAGCGCGGATGTGTATGACATGGTCCTGATCACTGCACGGGATCGTGCCGGTGCTAATCCAGCCTACGTTCATTCAATGCGTAGAGCCCTCGGATGATGATATTGTCAGGGTTCTGAGAGCGGGGGAGGTTGGGTAGAGTAAAGGTTCCCAGAGATTATTTCGCATGATTTTTTGTAGTGTGCAAGCCACGAAGTAACAACAGCTTTACTTTTATGGGTAAAGATATTTTCTGCTTTGTTGACGCGCGTGCTACAAAAAGATCTTTCTCATCGTCATCTTTTTTGTCCGTTCGTGCTGGATGTGCCGGAACCGCTTAACACGAATATTGCGCGAATGCCGCACCTGGGCAACCTCGAAAAAGGTATGGTGAACACGAATTACAAGCGCTATCTGGCGCGCATTCCCAAGACATATGCGATGCATAGCACCATGTCGTGAATCTGGGCGACAGCGCGGACGTATATGAGATGGTCCCGATCACCGCGCGGGATCGAGCCGGTGCGGATCCAGCCTGCGTACATGAGGAAACTCAAGTTCATCGTCCACAAATGGTCGCAGATTTTCCTGTAAAACCTTCGGGATGAGGTAAAGGCAAAGAGCAAAAGAGCCGGGTAAGTCTGCTCAGCAAAAAAGGTCTCGAACGACTGCGCGTAAGGCACCAGGTAATAAACTCTGATGCCAGGCGAAAGACACCTTGGCCAAGCCATGAATGCCAATTTATGGCGGATGAACCAGGTCAGTTCTTGCTGTTTTTCATTCTCCGGTCGAGCCAGTTGAGGATAAAATTCCCTAAAATCACGAACCGGGCATACCGGCCTCGAAAAGCTTGAATTGCGATATAAATACCTGGAATAAACACCACTGGAAGAATTATACAAATTAGATAGATCAATACCCAAGCGAGCACCGTTGAAAAAGTAGAACTTAGTTGACCCTTAGGATCATGTAATACAAACGAAGAGAAAATCGTTAACATAAGCCCAAATGGTAAGCTTATCGCAAGGGCAAGAGATTGAAGCGCATGAAAACGAGCAAACTTTGCCTGGGTTTTCCATCGGACTAAGTTCACAATAGAAAAAAAGATCGGAAAAAAGTATGATAACGCCGCTTGGATACGCACTCCAGATTTAAG
>CAIMZS010000316.1 GCA_903846015.1 uncultured Anaerolineae bacterium
CCGGCAGTTTCTGCGAAACCCGCTGTCCAAGCTGCCGTCCCGGCTGAAGTCAACACGACCTCCGCCACTGCCAACCCTGTTCCGCAAGCGACTGTCCAACCGGCATTTTCTGTGAAACCCGTTGAGCAAGCTGCCATACCGGCTGAAGTACTTACTCCCAGTGAGACCACCAGCGCTGCGCCGGTTTTAGCGAGCACACCAAAACCGGTCAAGCTGGAGAGCCAGGTCTCAACGACCGCCACCATCAATAGTACCGATGTCATTGAAGGCCAGGAAGTTCGGACGCAAGTTTCTGCCGCCATGGCAGTTGTTCAAGCTGACGCGCAGCAAAATGAACTCGCGGCCAAGACGCTTGACCAGCGTGCCAGCCAGGCAGTCCCCGACGCCGAAGCGCCGCAGGTGACGGTTGAAGCTGCCGAAGCAGCTGCTGCCCAGGCGGTATCGACCATGGCGAATGGCATGGATGCCAAGACCGGAAAGGTAGTCGTTACCAGGTCCGCTGCCAGCAACTCGCTGCCTCAGTCTGAGAAGACCTCAGACCCGCAGCCTGCCAATTTGGTCACCGATATACCGGTTTCTGCAGAGGCCGTCACAGCGACTCAACCCGCGCCAACGCTTTTGCCGACCGCTGAAAAGGCCGAAAGTATGGCTGGGTCAGCTCTTCCGAATGAGAAAAAAGTGGATGCCGGAACCGTTGCAGGTGACACGCTTCAGGAACAACCGGTGACAGTGGCAAAGATCGTTCCATCGGCCAGTGAGCCTGCTGCGACAGCTTCTGGTTCAGTTGTCACCCCGACAGCCAACCGGGAAGCCCAGGCTTTTGTCGCCGCCGAGAGCAAGCCAGTCCGCGAGAAGATTCTCCCGGTGGAAGACCAGCCCAGGTCCGTTCACGGGCTGGAGAGCCTGGCTGCGCCGCTCAGTGCTTCACCTGATGTTTCCGAAGTTAAAGCCGCTGCCAAATGGGCTGCCACGCCGCTGAATACCCAGGCTGCCGATGTGGCCCAGCAGATCATGCAGCAGATGCAAGCCCGTTTGCAGCAGAGTGGACCGACTTCCATGCGGTTGCAGTTGAACCCAAAAACATTGGGTGCGATTAATGTCGAGATGGTCAGCAGCGCCCAGGGCGTGACGGTGACGTTTTTTGCCGAACATGCCAGCACCGGGCGACTGTTGGAAAACCAAATGAGTCAACTTCGCCAGTCACTGACCGATTCAGGAGTTCAATTGGCGGGTCTGCACCTTAATCAGCAGGGCCTTTCGGGGCAGGAAGGAGGATTTTTCAATCAACAACGTGATTTACCCCAGGCTTTTCAGCGCAGCCCAGCCCGATCTGAACCACAGGCTGAACCTGAAGTTGCAGCCAGAGCGCTTGCCGCGGCGAACGCCAGCCAGGAAAATGGTGTCGATTACCATGTCTAAATTGCAACATATTCAAATTAGAGAAAGGAGGTAAGCAATGACAGTCAACTATGTTTCAAGCGTCAATCCGCTCATCGCAAAACTGGCGCCCAAGACTGCCGCCAGCACTTCGAGCGGGAACTCGCTCGATTCGAGCCAGTTCATGACGATCCTGATGACACAATTAACCCATCAGAATCCACTTGAACCGATGAGTAACCAGGAGATGATGTCTCAGTTTGCCCAGCTCAATTCGCTGGAAGAACTGCGCCAGATGAATACGTCGATGGGAACGATGGCGGATTCTAATCAGGTCAACTACCTGGCCAGTCTGATCGGGAAAACCGTCAGGGTCAACAGCCCCGATGGAAAAATCCTGGAAGGCGTTGTGGATGGTGTCGTGGTAGAAAAAGCCAACCCCCAGCTCCAGATTGGGAACGTTACTGTGCCATTGAGCGACGTACTCCAGATTAAAGGAGCGCTTGCATGACCGATTTGATCGGTGTTCAACTTGGACGGGTTAATGGGGTTGGCGAGCAGCCTTCAAAAACTGCCAGCGCTCCCAGGCCTGTTCAGGGACCAAGTTTTATGGAAACGCTTGAGAACGTTCAGGGCGTTCGATTTTCCAGCCATGCCCAAAAACGCTTGCAAAGCCGTGAGATCAATCTGAACAGCGACAACGTCAGCCGTCTGTCAGATGCGATCGACAAGGCCGAGAAGCGCGGTGGAAAATCTTCGCTGGTCATGGTTGATGATCTGGCTTTCATCGTCAATGTACAGAACCGAACTGTTGTCACGGCTCTGGATGCGAACCAGCGCGGCGAAGGTGTCTTTACCCAGATCGACAGCGTTGTATTTGCCGATCCGTCCAAATATGCGCCAAAATCTTCGCTCGATATCAAAGGATAGTCTGTTTTACGTAGTTACCCAATTCAATCAGGCTGGCCCTCTTGGAGGAAGCCTGAATAACCAACCACGAGGAGTAATACAATGATCCGTTCTATGTTTACCGCCATCAGCGCTCTGTCGCTGCACCAGAAATACCTGGATGTTGTCTCCAATAACCTGGCCAATGCCAATACCACCGGTTACAAATCCAGCCGGGTTCTGTTCCAGGACCAATTTGCTCAAATGATGAGCCCCGGTTCTGCGCCCTCCGTCAATCAGGGCGGCACCAACCCGACCCAGGTCGGTCTTGGTGTGGGCCTGGGTTATATCTCCCCGAACTTTTCACAGGGCACCCTGCAAAACACCGGTCGCAACATGGACCTGGGAATTCAGGGTGACGGCTTCTTTATCTACGGCACGGGCGCCGGGCGACGCTTCTCACGCGAAGGGTCGATGACCCTGGATGCCGAGGGTATGCTGGTGAATTCGGCTAGCGGTCTGCGCACACAAGGTTGGCTGGTGGATTCAAATGGCGCGATTGACCCCAAGCTGCCAGTCGGTGACATCCAGATTGCAACCGATAAGACCCTGGCGCGTGCCACTACCTCGGTAAATCTTGGTGGTAACTTGAGCGCCACCACCCCGGTAGCAGCAGGTGTGTCCAGCCAGGTGGATGTTGCGATCGGCGTATATGATTCGCTGGGCGCTTTGCAAACTTCAACGCTGCGTTTCACGCGCGCCACCAATCTGCAATGGACTTGGGGCGTGGTTAACCCAGCCACCCCCACTGCCACCCTGGCAGGAATGGGCGGAACCATCACCTTCAATCCCAGTGGACAGCTTGATACCACGATTGTTGGCAATCCAACCTTTGTTGGTGGAGAGGTGCCCGCTGGCCCAAGCAATGTAACTCTGCCAAGCTCACCAGGCGCCAGCACTGCTGCGCTCCAGTACCTGGATATGACCAAGATGACCATGTTGACTGCCACCAGTTCCGTGGCTGCCAGCAGCCAGAACGGCCTTCCGGCCGGCAGCGTTTCGGATGTGTATATCTCCCCACGCGATGGAGCCATCTCACTGGTGTATTCCAACGGCCTGACCGAGCAAATCGGGCAATTGGCGCTGGCTCGCTTTGTCAACCCCACCGGCCTGATGCGCGGTGAGAACACTACCTTCCTGGCTGGGTTGAACTCCGGTGACCCCGAAATTGGCACTGCCAGCACTGGCGGGCGCGGAACGGTGGCATCCGGCTACCTGGAAGCTTCCAACGTCGACATGGCGCAGGAATTTACCAATATGATCCTGGCCCAGCGCGGTTTCCAGGCTTCCGCCAAGGTGATCACCACCTCGGATGAGATCCTGCAGGAACTGGTCAATCTGAAGCGTTAATTCCTTACAATCAACAAACTGGCCGGCGTTGTTTCAGACGCCGGCCAGTTTTGTTTATTGATACACATACACAGAGCTTTCTCTTAAAAAAAGCTCTGCTTTGCGAACTTTGGCGCGACTTTGCGTGAGCCCAGAACTTCGTGCCAGTTGTCCATGTGATTAAAATACAAGCAAAGGCTCACCGGACCGGCGCTTGATGATTACGATCATTATCAATACTGCGTCAAAGCAGTATTATTTATATTGTTATTTGGGGGAGCGGTTGTTGACACGATAAACATAGGCCAATACTTCGGCTACGACTACGTATAATTCCTCGGGAATTTCATCCCCCAGGTTGACGCTGGCCAGCGCAGCCGTCAGCGCCGCGTCTTCGTAAATGGCGATGTTATGTTTGCGCGCCTCGGCAATGATTTGTTCCGCGATTTTTCGCTGGCCGCTGGCCACCACGCGCGGTGCGCCGCCCAGCTCAGGGTCATATTGCAGAGCAGTAGCGCGCAAAGGCTTGGGGCCATTTTCAGGCGGATGGCTGATGGTGAAGCGTTTATAGCTCATATCACACCTCGATATCCACGGCTCTTAAAGCAGCCCGCCCGGTTCCCACGCTCAACCTGTCAAAAGCGCGCGGTTCACCCACGCCAATCTGGACGTCTTTTAAATTGAAGCCCAGGTTTTGAAGCGCATCTTCCAGTGATGGCAATTCCTGCTCGGCCTGTGCGCACCAGGCTGGATCAGGCGCGGTCATCGCTGTCCGGATTTGTTTCCCTACCAATGAGAGATCGACCTCAACCATTTCGCCCGGTTTAATTTCCACCTGCAAGATCAGCCGGGTGTAAGCCGGATCAATTTTGCCAGAATTCGGCCTGGGTTCCCGGGCTATTCGCAGTCGGACGGATGAAAAATCTTCCTGTGTTTTTTGAAGCCCGGGTTGAAGCATCAACCCGATTTCAGACCAGGCAGCGCTGCCTGGCTGTGGCTCGCTCCTCACATTCAGAAACTGGTTCTGGCGTAGATCGCCCAGGAATTTTTCGATGGTTTGGGCTGTCTTTTTTTCCCCACTCATTTCAAGCGAGTGCTGAAGTTGAGCCAGGGCCAACAGACCTTTTTCGCTTTTGGATGGGTCGGGGTTGTTGGATTGCTCCAATAATACGCTTTCAAGCGATCGTCCGAGCATCTCAACTGCTGTCTTGAGCTGTTTTGCCAGCTGCGAGCTATCTCCGCCAGCCTGCAGCACGCTTTCATTCAATGATTGCAAATTCGCGTTGATCTGTGTCAGCAGTTCGGTGGGTAAGCCTTTCCCGGACAGATTGTTTAACTGTGAGATCAGGTTTGACAGTGATTCACCGGTCTGAACCGCCTGGTTGGATGCCAGCTTCAGGCTTTGCGCGGTTACCGGTAAACCAGCCGCTTTTAACGTGGCGGCCAGCTCCGCCTGGGCGGGGCCCCAGGTACCAAGATCAGAAAGCGCCCCGACCAGCTCATTCAGCAATTCCGGCGTCACTGGCAGATATTGTTTAAGGACAGCGCGGGCCAGCCCCAGCATGTTGGCTGTCACTGGCAGCTGGTTTTGTTCCAACAAGCGCATAGCCAATTCTGGGGCGTTGGTCAGGGCTGCCGTCGCAGCTGCCTGGGGCTGGTCTGGTTTGATAAATTTGAGCGTGATGGTTTGATCGGTTAACCTGGTAACGATAAAATGGGCTGTCTGCTGGTTGAGCAAGGCTGCAGCCTGATCGGACGAAGTCAATTGGGCAACAATGGGAAAGCCGTCGACCGATAGGATGGCGGTTGTGCCCGTCACCGCCAGGATTTGGGCTGTAACGCGTTGAAAAGGACGCAGACCCAGGTCTTGCGTGATGGGTGCGTTTACAGAGGATACTGAAAGTGGTCCAGGTAGGCTCATGGAACCATTCCGTTGAAAACCGGTGTTGAGTGATTATGACTTGCGTTGATTCATGTCATCCCATAGGATACGCAGATCCCGAATTATTTCGATCTGCCGCTGTGAGATGTATTGCAAGATGACCATCCGCGCCAGATCTCTAAAATACAGTTTTATGCCGACGCGATAGCGTTTCAATTGGAACTCGGGGCGTATGCTTACAACCTTGCCGCGGGCAGTCAGCGCAACTTCGCTTTCAGGCCTGCCGCTCGTACTCGTGTGGATAAAAGATTTAGTATCCCGGCTCTCCAGCAGAGGCCTTGATAAGGATTTTTTATTTTTTTGCGAAATCGTATCGGGCAGTGAAACTGTGAGGTTGATCTCATTACCGGGTTGGAATAACCGCGCTGGGAATACAGCGATATCGAAATAAACGCTGCCACCTTCAGTGGAAATATCCGCCATCGGCGCCAGGATTTGAGCGGAAGAACCTGGAAATTGGATTGTCGCCATCAAAGGTTCATCCGGTTCCACTCGAATTTGTCCCCGATTCCCAATGCTATTTTTGGCAATCTCAAAATTGGATAAGACGGCTTCTTCTTTGCTCAGGTTCAAACTGATCACCTGTGAGCGGACAATAAATGGCAGGCTATCCCCTTGTAAAAAGGTCTCGCGTTGGTGGTAAAGACAAGCTAACTGGTACGGGTTACTGCGTACCAGAATCTCATCATCCCCGACTGTACTGATCCTGGCATCATAAGAGATTGGCAGTCCCTTGTAGATATTCAGTAACTTAATATCAGGCTGATTCTGGGCAAGCTGGCCTAACAAAGCCAAAAAATCAACAGCGGCTACCATGTTGAAGATCTCAGGCTGCTGTTCCGAGAGTAATAGCGGTTGGGTCGATCGGAACGTTGTTTTTGCGGATTTCGTAATGTAAATGCGGCCCGGTTGAATGCCCGGTGTTGCCCGAAATGCCAACGGTCATCCCGGCAGTCACTGTATCACCCACCGCGACCGGCAGGCTTGAAAGGTGAGCGAAATAGGTGCGATAGGCGCCATTTTCAACGATAACCAGGTTGCCATAGCCTTGTTCATTCCAACCAGACTGGATGACCTTGCCATCCATGGTCGCCTTTATCGGCGTCCCAACCGGAATACCAAAATCCAATCCGTTATGCCCGGGGTGAAAATTCTGGGTCAAAACACCACCCACCGGCCGGCCCGAAGGAGATGATTGCGCAATGTGGCTGGCTGCCAGGGTGCTGCTGCCCGAAACTCCTGCAGCAGCCTGGGAATTCGGGTCTGCAGGAGCCGGATCTAACTGCTGCTGAAGCATTTTTTCCAGTAACATCAGCATTAACGGGGCCATTAAGTCACCCATACCGGCGCCGCTCGATTGATCTCCGCTTGAGATGCTGCTGGATGCCATCATGGTGGAAAGTATTTCTTTAAATGAAGAGACCAGATCGGTTGCAGATGTACTGGTCGCCTTCGGTTGCAGATTGGTTCCGGATACAGAGTATGTCGAAGATGGAGTAACAATTGTATTGTTCATAATACCTTTATTTTATGTTCAAACCTCAAAATTGTCTGTAAACGGAACATAAAATCGGCATTTATTCTTCCGAAATACCTTTACTTCATCTTTACGCGATCTTCAGAAATGCTTTATAGGATAAAGCGCAATTATCAATTATACTTAGCGGGTAGTTAGAAAGGTGTTAAGTTGGCGCGTCCGCGAACAAACATCTCCGCGATTTCATATCATTGGAACCTCCCAGGCTTTCAAACTGGATCGAACCCGCGGCTCACAGGCAGCAGGTCAGTTTGGGGTAGTTCATAAAGGGCCAATGTGTGAGTAATTAGTGATCAATGCAATTTTATGAGACTAGACCTGCCAGGTGATTTCATGCAACCAGAGCTTAAAGTTCGGAAAATTTTAGGTCGAACTTACCTGAATGAAAACCGACTTGCCGAAACATTGGATATTTTTAGTAAGATTTTGGTGGATTATCCAGAAGATCTCGAGACACTGCTCATCCTTGGAAATTTTTACCTGGCCAGTGGTGACGGGAGAACAGCTAAAACGCTTTTTTTGCGGGCAAAAGTTGTCGAACCCGGTAATAAATCGGTGGAACGGCAGATTGCCATGGCTGAAGAAATCCAGGAGACTGGTTTTGAAGAAACCTCACCGACCGATTTGCAGGCTGTGGCGCGTTTATTACAGCGCTTAACCGGCCAACCCAAAGCCATCAATGAAAATGAACTTTTGCGCGCCGCGCTTCTTTTGGAAAAGATCGTTCACAGTGACAGCCCGGCTGATTTGGTCGCCAAACACCTCGATGAAATTGACGAACTGCTGCCGGCATTGATCGAATTAAACATCCGTCAGGCACATGCGGATGGTTTGCCTCATCTGGCAGACGCACTGCGTAATCTGCAGACGAATATTGACTATCAACTCGATTTGAAGGAAAGTGGAAAAGTGGTAAAAAATCCCCGGTCTGATTCTGCCCTATTACGGTTCGAAGGCAATATTTTATTGCTTTTACCCGACATGGAGAATAAATCTAACCGGTTTTCCCTGCTTTCAGCAGCCTTGCAAGCCTCTGGCTGCCATGTCATTGAAAAAGATGCCTATGTGCCAGGCCGTGATCTAAAACCCGATGTGGTCATTGCCAGCAACCCCCATATCAATCCGGCGTTGATCGAAAGCCTGGTGGCCTTATCGTCTGCAGGTGTACCGGTTGTTGTCGATTTGGATACGGATTTCGAAAAGCAGCCAGTTTCGCACCAAGATTACAGCATTAAGGGTCTGGGGGTCCAGGCGCGTGGCAAAGCCTATAACTCGGCCTTGTTACTGGCGAAAAGTGTTACCGTCACCAGTGAGTCTCAAGCGGTTTCTCTGCAGAATGTCGCTGCGCAGGTGCATGTCATACCGGATGGTTGGTCAAACCAGAATCCATTCTGGGAGAAACAAGCCGGATCACGTAATATGATCAATCTTGGCTGGGTGGGTACCAGTGGGCAAATGGAAGACCTGGTCTTTATCCGGCGCTATATCATTCGCATTATTCGGGAATTCCCACAGACGCGAATTGTGATCATTGGAAACCCTCAGGCTTACCGTTTGTTTGAGAGCTTGCCAGAGGATCGCAGAATGTATTACCCTCTGTCTGCGTATCAAGAATACCCTTACTTGCTCAGCCAGCTCGATATTTTAATGGTTCCCTTGCGGAATGTGCCTTACAATCTTACCCTGCCCGATTCCATTCTGGTTGAAGCAGGCGCTCGGGGTATCCCGTGGGTTGCTTCAGCAATCCCGGCATTCCGCAATTGGACGGCTGGCGGTATCATCTCAGAGACTCTGGATGAATGGCATCTTAATCTACGCTATCTCGTTATGGATGGCGATCTTCGACAAGGCTTGGGACAAGCCGGGAAGCGCGCAGCCAACACCAGGGAAATGACTCAAATGAGTAGATTGTGGCTGGAAATGCTGTTTCAGACCACCGGTAACAGAAATTTGTCCGGACGGATGTCTGAAAAGGATAAAAGATTGTCATTGGACACGGAATAACAAGGTGCTAATCACTTACTTGCATTCTACCTGCCCTGAAGATCAAATCCGTGTCCAGTCACGTTGTCGGAATTTTGCTGATGCAATTAACCGCACAGGCACTCACAGCGCGAATTTATTGGATCTCGATGCTTTTTTGCGGAATACACCTGCGGCGCAAAAGGTCTGTGCAGCCTCGGATTTGCTTGTGATCCATCGCCATTTGTATGGTTCCATTCTGACGGCGGTCCAATACTGGAAAGCGTACGACAAAAAGATTATTGTGGATTTTGACCAGGCTGTCAACTATTTGACGAGTGATATGCCCGGGTACGAATTCTGGCGCCACGGCAGCATTTTTGAAGGTTGTTTGCCAGGAAAAAAATCTGAAGCTGATTTTATCCAACCCAGCCCGCTTGAGCAATTTAAATGGGGCCTGGGTCTTGTGGATGGTGCCATTGTCTCATCAGCCCGCCTCGCCAATGATTGGTCATCGTTTACCGTTGTTCAGGAAATTCCAGATTGTCTCAACCCTGACCATTATCCAGCGGTGAGACACAATCATGCCAATGAAATCTGGATCGGTCTGGGTAATTCCACCACCATTCCTGGTTTTAAAAATTCTGGTTTACTGCCTGCATTGGAAAATATCTGTCGTGCCTATCCACAGGTCAGATTGGTTCTTGGTAACTCGAATGGCCTCCAGGATCAGCAGATGGCGATCCCATCCGGGCAAATTTCACGCTATAATAATACTTCGTTTGAAGAATCGGTAATCATGCTGCTTAAGTTGGATATTGGCATTGCTCCCAATTGTGGCGACTATGATATGCGCAAGGGTTCCATCGACCTGCTTGAATTTATGGTCTCAAAAATCCCCTGGCTTGCAAGCGAGCATGGTTCTTACCCTGAGTTATCTCAATTTGGCATCTGCGTGCCAAATTCGCCGCAAGCCTGGGAATCGGCCATCTTGAAGGCCATCGACCAACTGGATGCAAACCGCAAAAAAGCTGTCGGCGAACCATTCTTGTTCGCATTGAGCCAGAATGTACAAAATAGTGCGGCGAAAGTGCTCAAGTTTTTTACTAAGGTCATTAACCAGAACTAAAGATAAGGTGTCAGATGCCAGTTTCAAATTCAGGATTGAACGCTGAAGGTTGGGAAGTCATCCCCACATCGCAAAATAAAACCAAACCCCCTGCTTTGATTCAAATACCAGGCGGATCATTCATCATGGGTACCAGTGAAGAGAATATTAATCTGCTTCAACTTAAGGAATCTGACTGGGCTTATGATTGGTCGGATAATGATTTATTTGCGGCTGAACAGCCTCAGCATCGCGTCACATTGAATGCTTTTGAGATTTCCCAATTCCCCGTCACAAATGCCGAATACCACAGCTTCATTTGGGATTCAGGGCACAGAATCCCGCGCACATGGACAGGTTATACCTTCCGTGAAGATACCGATAATCATCCAGTCGTAGGTGTATCAAAAACTGATGCTGAAGCTTATATTCGTTGGTTGAGTCAAAAAACGGGTGTGGAATTCCGGCTGCCAACTGAGGCAGAATGGGAACGCGCTGCGCGGGGCGATGATGGCCGTATCTATCCGTGGGGGAACACCTTTGACCCCTGGCGCTGCAATACGGCTGAAAGTGTCAAAAAAGGTACGACCCAGAATGGGTCTTATTCCCCCAGTGGTGATAGCCCCAGCGGTGCGGCTGACATGGTTGGAAATGTTTGGGAATGGACACAGTCACTTTTCATGCCTTATCCTTACCGCCCAAACACCAATCGCGAGGAACTGAAACCTAATGGGCGTTATGTCATCCGGGGAGGGGCCTGGTATTACACGCGCAAATTTGCGCGTTGTGCGGTTCGTGAAGGCATTTTAGCGGGTCATCTTTCGCCTTCCATCGGATTCCGCCTGGCCCGTTCAGCCGCCTGATGACCTGAATAGCGTTATGGTGTGTTCTGTCCGCTTGTTGGCAGTGTAACGAAAAATTTCGTGCCTTCGCCAGGGGTGGTTTCAAAAAGAATGTTGCCATGATGATCTTTGATCACCTGCAGACTGACAGATAACCCAAGCCCGGTTCCTTTGCCAGCCTCTTTGGTGGTAAAAAACGGTTCAAAAATGCGGTTCTGGTGTTCGGGTAGAATCCCTTTTCCATTATCTGAAAAAACAATTCGATATTCAAAGTTTTCGTAGCGGGTGGAAATCGAGATATGTCCATTGGGCTTTTCAATTGCCCCCAGGGCGTTGATCACTAAATTGATCCAAACCCCTTTCAACTGGTTTTGATTCGCATAAATTTGCGGAATATTTTCGTCCAGATCGAGTTCTATGGACGCGGAACGATTCTTTATTTCATAACTGACCATCGAAACTGCGCTTTGAATGGTTTCGTTTAAAGAGACTTCTTCAAACTCATCCCGTTTTTCCAGCCTGGCCGAATCAAGCAGGTCTCCGACTATCTTTGCAGCGCGAACCCCGGCCGTTTCGATCAACTTGAGCGCCTCAAGCGTATTTTCGTCAGCGTCTTCCAGATCACGCAGCAATAACTGCGCATTGGCTATAATTGCAGCCAGAGGGTTGTTGATTTCGTGGGCCACATTGGCTGCCAATTGTCCAATCGAAGCCAGTTTTTCAGACTGAATCATATTGGCTTCCAGGATCCATTTTTCGGTAACGTCTTCGTCAAAAATAATCGCCTGGTGGATTTCGTTGGAATGTTCACGGATGGGGATGGTAGTGATTTCCCAATGTACGAATGTTTCTTTTGGCCCCCATTCTCTTAAATTGCGTACTGCTGGCACGCCTTTAAAAGCATCCTGCACCTCGCATGCTGCGCATGGGCTGGAGCGGGAGAATAAGCGCGCATAACATTTGCCCCCTACCAATTGATGTGGAGATTTATCAACTCGTTCACTGCGGCGGCTGTTAATTGCCATAATGGTATACGACCGGTCGATGATGTAGACACAGGTGGGGATGTTATCGAAAAAAGTTCGTAAAGTATTGCGAGAATTAAGTATTTCCCACTGACTGGCTTCCAAATCTGCATTGCTGACAATCAATTGTCGATTGTGCTCCATCGAATGGATGGAGTTGGAAAAATGCATTACCACCAATTCCAGAAATTTTTTCCGTTGTGTTTGCTTTAAGTCAAGAACCGGGTTGATAAAGATAATCCCCCCAAGTTTTTTGTTATTTACACTCAAGGGAGCCAGAATAATGTTCTTGATGGGGATGATGATCGTCTCAAAAACAAGCGGATCTATCTCAGAATATGGCCGGAATGAATATTCAGTCAGGGTGGTTAATTCTGTGATCAGCTTGCAAATCGGGCTTTGTGAGATGGGAAATGTATTTTCCGCATCCCAGGTTTTGCTGCCTGCAATTAATTTTTTTGTTGCCAGCTCGGGGTTTTCAAAATCGAAGATAATAAAAATAGCAGCTTCAGATTGAACGTAATTATTTATCTCACTGACTACATTAATATGGAGTGTGTTCTGGTCTGTATATCTATTTTGTTCGTTGATGAGGAATTCGAGAATCGCAAACTCTTTAGAGTTATCACTTAGTTCTTGCATAACGATTCTCCAGAAACAGGGTTGGGATTAATCAATCGTAATATCTTCAGTTTTAAGAAAAAATGCCCCGCGCTCGAGGATTGTTCTCGGGGAATCAAACGCTATTTTAACTTATATTTTGTCAGTTTAGAAGAAGCGTATAGTATCTGGACTTCTATTTATTCTTACAGGTTCATGTTTTTTAAGGTTTTATTTTTGCAGGCTTTACATCCAGGGGGGGTGTTATTTCGACATCATCCACCTGTATCGAATATCCATAGCCCTGAATGGTTTTAATAAATACGGGATTTTTGGGGTCATCTTCGATAGCTTCGCGCAGGTTCTTAATGTGCACCCGCACCAGGTCTGCGCTGCCTGTTTCACCCGGGTAATCCCAGACTTCATCGAGCAGCAGGGCAGGGGAAAAAATCTTATTGGGATGGGTCATCAAATGATACAGCAGGGCATATTGCACTGGCGTAACCCGAAACTTTCCTTTTCGTGGGCTGGAAAAAGTATAGGTGCGCGTATTGAGCGAATATTCATGGATCCGAATAATATGGCTCTCATCCACTTCATCGAGAGGCCGGGTTTTCGGATTGACGCTTGCCGGTAATCCCGATTCGGATTGGATAGAAAGTTTGGGGGAATGTTTGGTACGCCGCAAAATGGCCTTGATTCTCAGGAGTAATTCGTCAACATTAAATGGCTTTCCCAAGTAATCATCAGCGCCAACACTCAACCCAATAATTCTGTCTTCCATTTTGACTTTGGCAGTCAGGAACAAAACTGGTACTTCCTTCAGCAGCACGTCTTCCCGCATTTCTTTGCAAACGGTGTAACCGTCCATGCCGGGCATCATGACATCTAAAATCACCAGATCGGGAATCTTGCGCCGGGCAGTGCGCAAACCTGTTACTCCTGAATTGGCTATTTGCACACGGTACTCATTGCCGCGCAAACAGCGTTCAATTGTTTTGGCAACAATATCATCATCTTCGATAATTAATATGTTGGATGTTTGCATAGGAATTTAGCTCCTTCATTTGCCATTATGAAACAATTATTACTGCCCCGGGCTTTTTGGCAAGGACAAAAAATGTGTTTTTTCTCCGTGTTAAATCCAAAATAATCAAAATACCGGTTGCGCATGTGCAATTGTACCGCACAATTTTGTGGGTTTCCAAAAATGTCAATATTTTCACTTTACAAAGATTCTCTTTGGTAGCGAAACTTTTAGTGGTCTGGTTTGTGCGTGGAAGGGGGATGCCCCTATCCGCAAGACTGCTTCCACGTCACATCTTCAAATCTTTGTAAAACTGGTATTTCAACCGGGCTATATTGTATATCAAATTCAAAAAAACATCTGCTAAAATAGTCGGGGATTTATTCAACATGGATTATCTGCTTTCCCGGGCAGCCATATTTCGTTTTGGCTGGTGCTATGAATAACGGGAAAAATTTATTTTCAATAACGGGAGATGGCTATGCAAACTGTTCGCCTTGCTTTGATTGGTTTTGGAAATGTTGGCCAGGGATTTGCGCAAATTTTACTTGAACGCGCGAATGACTATGCAGATAATCTTGGAGTGCGTTTTATCATTGTCGCGGTTAACGATTTATTGCGCGGCAGCGCCTTCAACCCGGAGGGTTTGGAGCTTTCAGCCCTGTTACAAGCCAAAGATATTTCATCTCTGCCCGCTGGAACAGCCGGATGGGATGCTTTCGAGACCATCGCTCGTAGTAATGCGGATGTAGTCATCGAGCTCAGCTATACTAATCTTCAAACGGGCGAACCTGCCATCAGCCATGTACGCGCGGCGCTTGAAAGCGGAAAGCATGTTGTTACCAGTAACAAGGGCCCGGTCGCCCTGCAGTATGCCGAACTATCTGCATTGGCGCGCAGCAGGAATTTACAAATCGGTGTCGAAGGCACTGTCATGAGCGGTACTCCTTCGCTCCATCTTGGGATGGAGTTGTTGGCAGGTGCGGGTATTCAACGAGTGCAAGGCATTTTGAATGGAACCACAAACTATATCTTGACTCAGATGGAAAACGGCGCCAGTTATTCGGATGCGCTGGCAGAAGCCCAGATTCGCGGATATGCTGAAGCAGACCCAACCGGTGACGTCGAAGGTTTTGATGCCGCTGGCAAGGTTGCCATTCTGAGCGCGCTCCTGATGAATACGCCTCTCAGGATGGACCAGGTGGATCGGACTGGCATCACCGGCATTACTCGCTCGGATGTTGACCAGGCCAAAGCGGCTGGGCAACGCTGGAAGTTGATTGGCAGCCTTGAAAAAAACCAGGATGGGATTTTCGCCAGTGTGAAGCCGGTTCGGCTGCCATTTGAACATCCACTCGCGAACGTGAATGGGGCTACGAATGCCATCACTTATACAACTGATCTGTTGGGGGATGTAACCCTGATCGGCCCTGGCGCCGGCCGAATGGCGACCGGTTATGCCATTATCTGTGATTTGCTGGGTATTTACCGGCGCTAAACCATGCTGTCCGAATTACACGCGCGAAGCCTTCGTTATCATTAGGGCGACCATTCTGCTGGCGCAGGTTGCAACAAGCCGTAAGCCGGAAAACCATCCCGGATCATCATTTCGACTGCGCTTTGCATCTCAATTTCGCCGCGTGGTGATGGCTTGATCTTCGGAAGGTATTCCCAGATGGCGGGAGGAAATATGAAAAGGATCGATGCTGCGTATGGGCTCATGATTTCTGCCCGGGTCGGCTTTTCAATGATCCGTTTTACCCGCCAGTTGTCATCCACTTCGACACTTGAGCGTGAGGACAGCTCATCAAGCGGGCATTCTTTCAAGCTCATGCTGATGCTCCCGGATGATCTGCGCTTGTGCGCCTCGAGCAACTCGAGCAGAACCTTTTCTTCCAATATGTAATCCGTGGCGACAACCAGGACTGGCTCCGGGCGAATCCATGCCGGTGGGATGCTCATTAAGGCATCGCCGCTCCCATTTAATTTGTTTTGGTGAGCAAACGAGGCTAATAAATTCCATTTCGAGCCGTCACCAACGTATTCGAAAATTTTATCTTCCAGGTAATTCGTTACGATGCATACTCGTTCAAGACCCGCATGGGAGGCAGCTTTTAAGACATAATCCATTGTGGGCCGACCATTCACCTCAAGCAGCGGTTTGGGGACTGTATCGGTGAATGGGCGCTGACGTTTGCCACGCCCTGCTGCGAGTAATACTGCCGAGCGTACCGTTTGGACATCGGGGTTGGTAATCATGTTTTAGCCGTCATCTAAAATCAAAAATCAGTAGAGCGGAACCGTAACCCACTTCCGGTTTCTGCCACAAAAACATGCGCGGGCAGTTCGGGATGTATGCTGGCAAATCGGCTGGCGATCTCCTGGACAGCATTTTCGGCTGAATTAGCCTGTGCCAATGCGATGATACAGCCTCCATACCCACCACCAGAGAAGCGGCTGCCATAAATTCCAGGGGTGCTGCTGGTTATTTTATGCAATTGGGTAAGTATTTCGCTTCCGGATTTGTAGGAATGGAGCGACGATTCGCAGGATTGGTTCATCAACTGTCCAAACAGCGTCATATTCGCATCAGCCCAGGCCTGGCGACCTTTTTTGACGCGCTCGGTTTCGCTAAAATAATGTTCGGCGGGTCCGCGCAGGTTTTCCGGCAGAGTCATCCTCTGCTCTTCAAATATCTCCACCGGCACGTCCGATAGAATCCTGGCACCCGGCATTAATAATGAAGCAGCTTGATGACATTCTGAAACGCGAACGTTGAAACCGCTTCCGGCCGGGTTGGTGAGTTCTCGTGATATGCCTGAATATGCTACGATCCACTTCACAGCATCCACGCCATTGCCGGTAAATGGATCCATGATCGGGGACGCAGAAGCTTTCAGCGTGTCCATAAACAGCAAGGCATTGCTCAACCCGTAGACAATCGTCATGGGGTCGAGAATCCCATTTTGGAGACCAAGCTGTTCGTGTTCGATGGCGTAATCCAGGCTCACAAGCTGGCTGTTGGATAATTCGATAGCATTCACATGCGCCAGTGCCATCAAATATGCCAGTCCCACCGAGGCCGAAGAACTCAATCCGGCTCCAATCAGAGCGCCACTGACATGCGTCTGCATGCCGCGCAGCTCCGTGCTGGAACCAGGCCTGCTTCGCATTTGACGGGTGTTGTGCGAGTGCAGAACACGCGCGGCGGCCTGCGCATATCGCGCCCAATGGGATGGATCAATTTCAGCATCGATAAAAAAACGTGCCTGGCCGAATTGCTCGCTCGTGATGCGGATCTCTGGCGAATCGAGCGGTGAATACTCCAGGGTTGTTCCCAGGTTAATGGTCCGTCCGAGGACCGCGCCTCCCTGATGGTCAATATGGGCGCCGATGGGGCAGATGCGGTAGGGTGAAAATATTTGTTGATTGTTCATCATGTGGTTTGGAACTGAGGCAGCCACTGCCGGTTTGTTTCCAGCATGTCATCCATTACAACCTGCACCTTATCCGCGCTTGGCCCAAGTGGATGCGTCAGCAATGCCTGGTACATCGCATTCCTGTCCCCGTTCACAGCGGCTTCAACCGTCAAGAGTTCATACATTTTGATTTGGGAAATAAGCCCGAAACAAGCCGGGGGCAGCGCACTGGCGGGCAGGGGGTGGATGCCGCTTTTATCCACTCGCGCGGGAAGTTCCAGCACCCAATCTGCGGGCCATTCTTTTACCGCGCCGTTGTTGCGGGTATTGACTACATGGATTTGTCCCAGGTCATTGTGATGTGATTCGATCACCTGCGTAGCCAGGGTGGAATAATATGCTCCTCCGCGTTTCATTAAATCCGCGGGAGGTTCGGTCAGGTGTGGGTCGGTGTAATCGCGCAGCAAACCCTTCTCGATCTCCATGACCTCCTCGGCGCGGGAGGGCGGCCATTTCTTTTGGGTCTCAAGTTTTTTGGCAGTGTAATAGAAATATTGAAGGTAATAGTTGGGCATCATCCCAAGCGTTTCGATGGTGCGTACATCCCATTCCGGGTCAGGATCTCTTTTGAGTGCTTCCACGTATGCGGGAAAGAGCATTGGCCACATCTCTTCGCCATCGATGCTAAAACCGCGGTGCCAGGTCAGGTGGTTTAGCCCAAGCGTGTTGAGAATGGCGCGTTCAGCTTCAAAACGCGTCCCGGTGGCTTTTTCAAGTTCATCCAGAAAATCCATTTTGGTGGTGATGCCCACATTGCAAACACCCACCGCGGAAACATCGGGCGCATGACGGGCCAGTGCCTCGGTGACAAGTCCGGCCGGGTTGGTGAAGTTCGCCAGCAATGCGCCGGGTGCAGTCTCGCGAATGTCTTTCGCAATCCCGAGAATCACCGGGATGGTCCTAAGTGCTTTGGCCATGCCACCAACGCCGGTTGTTTCCTGTCCGATCAATCCGTGGCGCAGACCGAGATATTCATCTCCACGCCGTGCCGGCATCATGCCCACGCGAAGTTGTGTCACCACGTAGGATGCGCCCGAAATGGCGTCACGTTGATGGTGCGAGATGGTTACTTTAAAGGGTTCACCTTTTGCTTTTGCCATGCGTTGGGCGAATCCGCCAACGATATCCAGTCGTTCTTTATCGATATCCATCAAGCATAATTCTTTTATGGGCAGGCGCTCATGGCGCTCCAAGAAACCATTGACCAATTCTGGTGTATACGTGGACCCGCCACCTATGACTGTAATTTTCATTTAAAAATAACTCCTTGCTGATGAGGATGAAATAATCCCGGTTTTTTGGTTGATGCTGGGATTATCTCAATAAATCAGCTCTCACGCAATGGCGATTTGTTCGCATCTTTTGGGTTATTAGAAATTCCGCTTCACAGGGTGTGACAGAAGCGCCTGTTTGGCAAGCTGCGGGCGCCTCAAGTTTTGGATGATCCGGTCGTTAATGTGAAAAGGTTGTTTGTATCTGCCTTTCATGGACTGGACAGGATAATGGCTGCCATAGGGTCAAGCTTCGATAATCCACTGGCGATTGGCTCGGTTGCGCAAGAGAGTGTTACCTCTGGCGTGTTCACTCAACGCACGCGCAGTGCGCGCCAAAGCGGTGCGCCGGCAGATTCGCAGACCGGAAAAGAAATTGGGGGCGCGACCGGGTCATCGAATAACCCCGGCTTTTCCCCCGAAGAATCACAGTCTTACCGTGTCACCATCTCAGAAGAGGCTTTGCGAAGAGCGGGCCTGTTGAAAGATGATCCCGCTAAATCCGGCAAACCTGGTGCGCCGGCTGATAATAACAGCGCTGCATCCAAGAAAGCCAGCGCAGCCGTTGATCCTCAGCAAGCTCTTGCGCTTGAGAACCTGAAACGGACTGATCGGGATGTGCGCGCGCATGAACAAGCTCATATCATGGCTGGCGGCTCTCTGGTGCGCGGCGGCGCCACGTTTGGATATGTATCCGGCCCGGATGGCAAGTTGTACGCGGTAAGTGGGGAGGTTTCGATCGATACCAGCCCCGTTCAGGATGATCCGGAAGCCACCAGTCGGAAAATGGTTCAGGTCGCCAAGGCTGCATTGGCACCAGCCCAACCATCCGGTCAGGATCGCTCGGTGGCATCAGAGGCCACCAAGATGGAAGTGGAAGCCAACCGGCAGGTTTCGCAGCAGCAGATGGAAAAAATGCAGGGCAGCGATATGAAATCAGATACTGCGCCTGCTGGCGCTCCCGAGCCATCAAAGGGTGCCCCGGAAACAAAACCGAGATCTTCTGAACAGGAGCCATCTCGCGGAAATCCCGGGTCTGCGGTTGAGTCGTCCCGAGTAGACACAGCGGGGCAAAAACGGGAATATTCCCTCCAGACCAGGCGCTTCCCCGTGCCGGAACCGGGACTATATCGCAATATTAAGGCTTGAGTACGGTTAGGGAACCATCCCGGCGATCCAAATCTCTTTCAGCGCGGCTATTCTTTTAACAGCCTTTCATAAAGCTTGTTGGAAGTCTCCAGCGGCTGCATTTCTAACTCTTCCCACAGCACATCCTTTAATTCCTGGTACTGTCGAACCAACCCGGCGCGGTCACCCAGGGCGGCATATACGCGCATGGCTTGGCAGTGTAAATCCTCGAGCAGGTTGTCGACTCGCAAGGCGCGCTGGAGCAATTCGAGCGCGCGGGTATAGCGCAGATGGGTATAGTGATGTTCTGCCAATGAGCGTAAGGCCCCCAGGTAAGCCTGGCTCAAGCGCCGGCGTTCCGGCATCAGCCAGTCATAATACAAATTTTGAAAATACTCGCCCTTGTACAGGTTGATGGCTTGCTCATACCACTCGGCTGTTTCCGAGCTGGCGGCTCGCGCCTTGGCGATCGCCGTATCGAATTCATCCGCGTCTATACGGAAGCGGGCTATATCCAGCCGGTAATCACCGCTTTCCACCAGGATCAGGCGCGGGGACGATTCGCTGCGCTGGGTGCGCAGCGCAGCGCGCAGGCGCGAAAGAGCGGTGTGAAATGCTGTCAGTCCGCGTCCACCCTTATCAGCCCAGATGGCTTCAAAGGCGCGCTCAGCCGGGATGCGCTCGCGTCGAAAAGTCACAAAATAGGCCAGCAGATCGCGCGCCCTGGCTGAGACCCAACGCTCTTGCGAAATCTCCTGCCCGCCCACTGTCACGAGAAAATCCCCTAAACATTGAATGACCACGGCTGATTCTTTGATTTCCACTCCGTCATTCCCGATTGGGCGATGAATGAGATGGTTGCGGTATGATTTACCTTTCACCGGCATTTGTTCGATCACTTTTTCAATGAACGAATGTGATACTCCAGCTTGTAAGAGTGCATTACATACCACTCGCGTTTTTTCTCCCTGATCGATGAATAACTGCACGGCCCGTGTGGGGGCGATCAGGCGCAAGGCTTCGCGCGCGTTCTCCAGCCCGCTTTCGTGGCGATCAGTTACCAGGTGAATGTAAGCCAGCCCAAAGTAGACCATTGCCAGTGGTATCCTGAACTGGCGGCGTTTCCCGGCTTCCAATATTTCGTTGAACAGGTTTTCGGCGCGGCCAAGCTGGCCTTTTTCCAACGCAACATCCGCCAGTACCGACCGGCACACAAAAGCCTCGTAGGCATCCGGGTTGCCGGTATATGACCACAGCGCCCCTTCCGCCAGCTGCCAGGCCTCATCCACGCGCCCCTGTTCGTACAGGTTATAGGCCAGGTAGCCCGTTGCCATGAGCAGTTCATACGATGCGATTCCCAATTGCTGTGCCAATTCCACGGATTGGCGCAAGGCGGATTCAGCGCGGGCGGTTTCGCCCAGGCGCGTAAGCACGTTTCCAAGGGTGGTATAAGCGGCGGGCAGCAGTTCGTTGAGATGCAGTGTTTGGGCGATTTCCAGCCCTCGTTCAGCATGTTTAAGGGCTGTATCCAATTCGCGCCAGTACAGGTGCGGCGAAACCAGCGAAATGTGAGCCTGCGCAGTGGTGGGCGAAACCTGGTCAGGAGCAAGCCGCAGGGCTTCCTGACAGTATCGCACCGTTGCCTGCGGGTCACCGTGCCACCAGCAAATTTGCCCCAGCGATTGCATTAAACTGGCGCGCGCCAGCGCTGAAAGTTTGCCCCCAGCCTGGCGCGCTTCTTCCACAGCCTGCTCGGCGCGCGCCCGGCCTTCATCCATGCCTGTCAGGAAACCGGTGCTTTTTGCAAGCGCCATCAAGGCCTCTGCCCGCGCGATGTGATCATGATCTGGCGCCGATTCAAGCGCCTGGCGCGCAAGTGTTTCAGCCTGGCGGTAATTGCCCCCGGTGCGCTGAACTTCGGCAAGACCGGTCAATGCCCGGCTGACGCCAGCGGGGGCATCCTGACTCGCAAAAGCATCGCGGGCATGTTCGTAAGCGCTGGTGGCATTGGCAGCGTTACCAAGTCTGCGGTGGATATTCCCTTCTTGTAGCAAAAGCTCGGGAAACGCTCGCAGTGTTTCACCGGAAAGCGCACTCAGATAACGGCGCAGGGCATCGCTGCGGCCACGTTCGGCAAAATCCGCGGCGAAAATCAGCGTAACGCGGGCTGCAGCAGTTTGGTCTGGAATCCGAATGTAGTGCCTGAATGCGGTCTCTGGTTCGCCGTGATGCTCGTAATAGATGCCGGCTTTTCTTTCCAACTCGGAAGCTCGTTCAGGCTGCTCGCGCCGCAGTGTGCTGAGTAAAAATTCTCGAAACAGGGTGTGATAGCGGAACCATCGGCGTTGTGGGTCAAGGCTGGCGAGGAACAGATTTTGCCCTTCCAGTTCATCTAACAGGGCTTGTGTGTCCGGCGCGTCTGTCATGGCTGCGCACGAGAGCGCATCCATCTGGCTCAGGATGGCCGTGTTAAGTAGGAACTTCTGGCGTGATTCAGGCAGGCGGCGAAAGACTTCCTCGGCCAGATAATCGAACACAAAGTGGTGCGACCCGTTCAGGTTGGCGATTGTCTCTCCGGCGCTGAGTGGGTCGCGCCCGCTCAAGCTGGATCTCAGAATCTGCAGGGCAGCGGCCCAACCTTCGGTCTTTTCATTTAAAAGAGCCAGGCTGTGGCTGGAAAGTCCCGGAACATCGCGGGTGATTAATGCGCTGACTTCATCATCACGGAAGCGCAAATCCGAGGCGCGTAGTTCGGCCAGCAATCCGCGCGACCGCAGCCGCGCCAGCGCTAACGGTGGGTCTGTGCGGGTGGAGATGATAAAATGCAGCCCGGTTGGGGCATTGTCGAGGAAAAAGTCCAACAATTGATGCACCGCGGGGCTGAAAACGAAGTGGTAGTCCTCCAGCACCAGGATAAAGGCTGTGCTGATTTGCTCGACAAGTTCGTTGATCAACACCGTCATGATACGGCCAGGGTCTGGGCTGGTATCCGGCGAATCCAGGAGTGTCAGTGCGGCCTGTCCGATCGCGGTCGGGGCGCCGTTCATTCGGCGCAGCGCTTCGATCAGATGAGTTAAAAAAACTGTTGGCGCAGAGTCGCCTGGGTCTAGTTGGATCCAGGCGACGGGTAGGGTGTGTGCCGAGAGATATACACTCAGAAGCGTGGTTTTGCCGTATCCTGGCGGGGCAGAGACAAGGATCAGTCGCCGGTCGGCGTGTTTTTGCATCCAATCCAATAAATGCGGGCGCGGCAGATGGTCGGCATTGGCCGGGGGGATAATAAATTTAGTCCGCAGCAGAATGGATGATTTCATAATTGAATTCCATTATAAGACAAAGTTTTGCAAACTTTCTGCAAACTTTGCATGCTATGATTTATTCGTTGTATTTATTCACAGCCAAAAGAGGAGAAAAATGATGAAACGCAACAATTTGATTCTATCCCTGCTGCTGGTGGTCGCCGTATTGGTGTCTGCCTGCGCACCCGCTGCCACCCCGGTACCAGCGACCGCGGCGCCTGCTGCTGCCACTGCGGCCCCTGCCGCTACGCAAGCTCCTGCGCCAACTGCCGCGCCAACCGAGGTGCCCACGGCAGTTCCTCCGCTTGTTTTAAATGTTGCCAGCACAGCAGCCTTTGAAACATTTGACCCGATCGCTTCATTTTCCGTGGAAGCGGCATATATTCCGAATCTTTACGAAGGTTTGCTGCGCGTTAATCCGCCTGGTTCAAAAGAGAAGTATAAACCCTTGCTTGCCAAAAGCTGGGAAGCAAGTGCTGACTCGCTTACATGGACGTTCCATTTACGTGAAGGTGTGAAATTCCATGATGGCGAAGCCATGAATGCTCTGGCAGTTAAGAAGTCTATCGAAGCTGCCAAGGACCACGGCGGAGCTGGTTTCATCTGGGCTGCCGTTGATTCGATTGAAGCAGTTGACGATCTGACCGTTGTTTTCCATTTGAAATATGCTGTTGCGCTCGAGCTGCTGGTTGGCTCCACTTATGCAGCCTGGATCGTCAGCCCGAAGGCGCTGGATGCTTTTGCGGCGGATAAAACCTATTGGGATAAGGGTGTTGAAGCCGGCACAGGCCCTTACAAGCTCGAATCTTATACCCCCGATGCTGAGATCGTGTTTGCTGCCAACCCCGATTATTGGGGTGGGTGGTCAGCCGGTCAGTATGACAAGGTGGTTGTAAAGATCGTGCCCGAAGCCACCACGCAGCAGCAAATGCTTGAAGGCGGCGAAGCAGACCTGGTCTGCCCATGTCTGCCGGTGGAGAGCCTGCCCGCCCTTGAAGCCAATTCAAATTTTAACATCGTAAAAGAACCATCCTTCTTCAATTATATGGCCTGGTTTAATACCTTGCGCCCGCCGTTGAATAATGTCAAAGTTCGCCAGGCGCTGTCTTACGCTATTCCTTACCAGGATATTATCAAGATTGCCGTTGGCGGCGATGGTACACAGAGCCGCGGCCCTGTACCCACCGGTGTATTCCCCTGGTCGGCGGATGTCAAGCAATACAGTTATGATCTCGAAAAGGCCAAATCCCTATTAGAGGAAGCGGGGCACAAGGGCGGTGGCTTTAAAATGAAGCTGGTCTATACTGCATCCAATCCATCCGAGGCCCTGTTTGCGCCTTTGATCAAAGATTCCTTTGCCCAGATTGGTGTGGACGTAACCATCGAACCCCTCAAGCTGGGTGAGCAGTTGGCACTTGGTCGCAAAGGCAAAGATGGGGTGGATATGTCCCTCATGCTGTATTGGCCAACCTATGCTGATGCTGGTGTCGATAATCTCTGGTCGCTCTTCTATTTCACAGCGAAACCATCCTGGAACCTTTCCTATTGGAACAACCCGGATTACCAGAAATTGATTGATGCAGCCACAACCAGTGATCAGGTTACAGCCCAGCCCAAGTACACCGAAGCGATGAACATCCTGGTGGATGAAGCCCCTGGCGTGTTCTTCTATGAACCGCTCAATATCTTTGTCACATCCAAGAGTGTCGCGGGTTTCAAATATAACGTCAACTATCCGTTTACATACTACTTCTTTTACGATTTGAGTTCAGCAAAGTAAATTGACCATCCTGCCTCCTGCTCAAAAGAGCAGGAGGCAGGATAAAATTCTCTCCCATACAAAAACCGCAGGTTCCGCTTGATCCGATCCGATCCGCGTTCAAATAAGAGAAAAACTTAAAGCTTCTGAGTATCAGCATGCAAAAATTCGAGTTTATCATCCGTCGTTTACTGACTTCCTTTATCGTATTGATTGGGGTTTCAATCATGACGTTTTTTATTTCGCGCGTGGTTCCATCCAACCCGGCAGAATTATTCATTGGCCCCAAAGCGCGACCGGATGATATTGAGCGGGTTTCAAAACAGCTTGGGCTGGATAAGCCTCTGCCAATCCAATACGGTATTTACATGGGCGAACTCTTGCGCGGCGATCTTGGGCAATCCCTTGGCACAAAGCGCCCGGTGCTCACTGAAATAAGCTCTCGTCTTCCGGCAACCCTCGAATTACTGATTTCTGGAATGTTCCTGGCGGTGCTTTTGGGGCTGCCGCTTGGGGTATTATCTGCGCGTTGGCAGGGAAAACCGATCGATGTTGCTGTGCGTATTACCTCCATCGTGGGTGTTTCGATGCCGGCTTTTTTCCTTGGACTGATCCTGCAAATCTTTTTTTTCCGGGACCTTCATCTTCTTCCGCTTGCAGCGCGGGTGAATGGAGAATTGAGGTTTTCGAACCCTCTGCTCGAAATGACGGGTTTCTTCCTGCTGGATTCTTTTCTGACTCAAAACTGGGTGACGTTTAAAGACGTGCTCCTGCACCTGGTCTTGCCTTCTATCACCCTGGCTGCTTACCCCATCGGTCTGATTGCGCGCATGACGCGCGCTTCGATGCTTGAAGTGCTTGAACAGGATTACATTCGCACGGCGCGCGCTTATGGTATCGGTGATACAGTCGTTACCTATCTGTATGCGTTGAAAAATGCCATTGGTCCAACACTCACGATCATTGGCATCACCTTCGCATACGCTCTGACCGGCACTTTCTTTGTGGAAGTGATCTTTAATTGGCCTGGCCTGGGGCTTTTTACCGTCAGGTCTTTGTTGGGTCTGGATTACCCGGCCATCATGGGGATAACCCTCTTCGGCGCAGTTGGGTATGTGTTCATCAATCTTATTGTTGACCTTTTGCAAGCCGGTGTCGATCCGCGCATCAGTCTCGAATAATCGCAGCCCTTATGGAAATCCCTTCCCTTCCCCCGCAGCAAAACACACGCACCTTTCGCCACGTGCTAACAGTCATCGCGCGCGAACCACTTTCGCTTGCGAGCACAATCGCCATCATTCTATTTATTTTTGTCGCACTCTTTGCCTATCAAATTGCGCCTTATCCATTGGAAGGCGCAGGTAAGACAAACGTAAGTAACAGCATGCTGCCACCCTCCTGGCAGCATCCCATGGGCGTCGATAAATTGGGACGTGATATCTTAAGCCGGGTTATCATCGGCTCACAACCTGCCCTCATCATCCCGATTGGCGTGGTCCTATTTGCAGTATTGCTGGGCGCGCCGCTTGGCGCCCTGGCAGGCTACAAGGGCGGATGGTTGGATGAAGTTATTATGCGTATAACCGATTTGTTTCTGGCCTTCCCTTCCTTGCTTCTGGCAATGGCGATCGCTTCTGCGTTGGGGCGTGGTTTGGATAAAGCAGCCTTTGCGCTGGTCATTTCCTGGTGGCCCTGGTATACACGCCTGGTTCGCGGCGTTACTTTGAGCCTTAAAGAGCGCTACTTTGTTGAAGCGGCCCAAGCGATGGGTGTGCGCGATGCCATGATCATCTTGCGCCATATTTTGCCAAACACAATTTCTCCCATCCTGGTGCAGGCCTCCGTGGATTTGGGTACAGTAATTCTTGCAATGGGGGGGCTGGCATTCCTGGGGTTGGGAACTCAGCCGCCTTCTCCGGATTGGGGCTTGATGGTCAGCGAAGGCCGTACCTATATTCTTACCCAGTGGTGGATCGCCACTTTTCCGGGCATCGCCATCTTTGTGGTTGTCCTGGCCTTCAATCTATTGGGCGATACCCTGCGCGATATCTTTGATCCGAGGCAATATAAATGACCGCCTTGCTGGAGGTTCGAGACTTGCAGTTGGAATTCAAAACTGCGCGTGGAATTCTTAAAGCCCTGAATGGCATTTCTTTCGATGTGCGCCCGCGGGAAATTTTTGGGCTGGTGGGAGAGACAGGTTGTGGAAAGACCGTCACAGGACTTTCGATTTTGCGCTTGCTCCCAAAATCCGCCTCCATCACGGCTGGAGAGATCCTCTTTAACCCTGCGCAGGAACCGGGACTACTTCGCCCCGCGCAGGATTTATTAAAAATCCCCATTAAAGAGATGGAAGCCCTGCGTGGCGGCGATATCGCCATGATTTTTCAGGACCCATCCTCATCGCTGAACCCGGTTTTCACGATCGGTTCACAAATGGAGCGGGTGATTCGCCGGCATACGCACATGAATGCCAAAGATGCCCGCATCCGAGCCGAGCAAATGCTCGATAAAGTGGGCCTGCCTGATGTTAAACGCATGTTGGCCGCATATCCGCACCAACTTTCGGGTGGGCAGCAGCAGCGCGTCATGATTGCAATGGCGCTGTCTTGCAACCCCCGCTTGCTGATCGCGGACGAACCAACCACGGCATTGGATGTAACCATCCAGGCACAGATTCTGCGGTTGCTGCGCGATTTGCAGAATCAACTCGAATTCTCCGTCATCTTTATTACGCACAACCTGGGTGTCGTAGCTCACACCTGTGACCGGTTGGCCGTTTTATATGCCGGGAGCGTAGCCGAGACTGGCACCACTCGCGAGATTTTTACCAACCCACAGCATCCTTACACCCATGGGCTGTTGGCTGCCATCCCACGCCCAGGTTCACGGGGCCAGCGCATGGCGGCGATTGCTGGTACCGTACCATCCAACCCGGGCGCATTGACCAGCTGCCCGTTTGCGCCTCGTTGTCAGCATGCCATGCAGCGCTGTACCATCAGCATCCCACCATTGTATGATCTGGGTGACGGGCACGTCTGCGCGTGTTTTTTGGCAGATAAGCCACTCCCGGCAGCCACCGGGATTATTTCATCCTAAGCAGGTTCCAGGATTATTTCATCCTAAGCAAGTTCCAGGATTATTTCATGCCCATCCGAATTTCTGAAACTCCGTTGATTGAAGCGCGTAACCTGAAAAAACATTTCCGCCTGCCAGGCGGCTGGTTGACCGGGCAGAGGCGCCATGTCTACGCTGTCGACGGTGTCAACCTGGATATTTATGCCGGGGAAGTGTTGGGATTGGTGGGTGAATCGGGCTGTGGCAAGACCACTTTTGGACGCATGCTGCTGCGGTTGATTGAGCCGACCTCAGGTGAAATCATTTTCGCCGGGCGTGATATCGGCAAATTAAACGGCAACGAATTGCGTTCTGTCCGTCGTGAAATCCAAATTGTCTTTCAGAACCCGCATTCGTCGCTCAGTCCGCGCATGAAAGTGGAGCAGATCGTGGCTGAACCGCTGCTTACCCATCTTTCGCGTGCAGGAATCGGGTCAATTTCGCGGCAGCCAGGTTTGCCAGGGATGTCACGGAGCGAAATCCACGCTCGTGTTATCCAGTTACTGGAACAGGTGGGGCTGGGCAAACAGCATCTCGATCGCTTCCCACACGAGATGTCGGGAGGGCAGTGCCAACGAGTGGCGATTGCCCGGTCGCTGGCGCTCAATCCTCGCCTGATTGTGCTGGATGAGCCCACTTCCGCGCTGGATGTCTCGGTGCAGGCCCAGATCATTAACCTGCTCGATGATCTGCGCAGCCGGCATGGGCTGACATACCTGTTTATCTCGCACGATCTGAACGTTGTGCAACACATCAGCGACCGTATCGGTGTGATGTACCTGGGAAAACTGGTTGAACTTGGCCCCAGTGAACCAGTTTTCGAAACACCCCTGCACCCCTACACTCGGGCTTTGTTTGGCGCCATACCACTGCCGGTTGTAGATCAAAAACGTGAGCTGACCATTCTGGATGGCAATGTACCCAGCCCCGTAAATCCACCGTCCGGATGTCGTTTTCACACCCGCTGCCCTCTGGCTCAACCCGCTTGCAGCCAGACAAGCCCCGAAATGCGCCAGGTGCAGCCAGGGCGTTTCGTGGCTTGCCACCTGGTTTAATTTCAGGTTATTGGCAGCCCCGTCGTGTCAACCTCGGAATCGTTGAACTTTTATTTGAAATAGTCCCACTTCTCGTGGGGCAGGGAGAATCATCATGAGCCGTTTATTCGGTATCGCCGGTGTGCAAATGTCTGTTGTCCCCTGGGATGCAGATGCCACCATCGACAAAATGAGCGACATTGCCATCAACCTCCAGAAAAGCTTTCCCTGGGTTCAAATGGTCATCTATCACGAACTGATCGTCTCGGGCGTGGTGCAGTTTGTTACACCTGAAAAAAAGGACTGGTGGAAAAAGGTCAGTGAACCCATCCCCGGCCCTCTCAGTGACCGGTTGTGCGCACTGGCCCGCAAAACAGGCCAATGGCTTGTGCCTGGCTCTATGTATGAATTGGACGGTGACAAACTCTACAACACCTCCATTGTGATTTCACCACAGGGTGAAATTGTAGCCAAATATCGCAAAATGTTTCCCTGGCTGCCTTTCGAAGCCGGGACATCCCCGGGCAATCAATTCTGCGTCTTCGATATCCCGGATATCGGTCGCTTCGGGTTGATGATTTGTTACGACATGTGGTTTCCAGAGAATGCGCGCACGCTGGCCTGGATGGGCGCAGAAGTCATCCTGCAACCCACGCTGACGCCCACCTCAGACCGGGAATTGGAACTGGTCATGGCGCGTGCCAATGCCATGTTCAATCAGGCTTACTTCGTCAGCATTAATGGTATTGGGCCGTGGGGCGGCGGGCGTTCAACCTTGATAAACCCGGATGGGCGCGTAATACAAGAGGCCTCCACCAATCAGACCATCCTGACTGAAATCCTCGATCTTGATCACACCAGCCGCACACGCGAATTTGGCACCCTGGGCCTGGCGCAAACCCTCAAACAGTTACGTGATTCTGGGCACAAGTTCCCCATTTATCAAGATGAAGGCGGCCTCCCGGACGACAGCTTTAAAAACCTGGGCCCTCTAAAATTTTACCGTGATCTTAATGACCCGCGCAGTACCGGCGGGAAATAGTTGGGGCTGGATTTATCTGCCTGCAGGGCGCGTTCGTGTAAACCGCTCTGCCGGTTTGTCTTCGGAATGTAATACAAATTGATTGACCGTTTCTTGCAGCTTTTCTGCCATGCCTGCCAGAGATTGGGCGGAAGCGGTCACTTCGCCAACCAGTGTGCTCATTTCTTCGGTGGAAGCTGAAACCTGTTCAACGGCTGCCGAGTTTTCCTCGCTGATGCTGGCGATATTCTCAATTGCCTGGGTGATATTGTTCGACCCGCTTGCCATTTCTGCGGTGGCGGCTGTATTTTGCACCACGATCGCAGCAACCTCATTGGCCGCTGAAACAAGCTCATTTGAAACCTTCCCCATTTGTCCAACCGAAACCGCCGCCTGGGTGGCTTGCTCACGGACGGCTTCAGCCGCCTTCAAGATATTGTCCAGGGCTGTGCCAGCCTGGCTGGTGTGCCCGGTTCCATTCTCCACTTCTAATGTGCTTTCATTCATGGCATCCACCGCTTCGGATACCGTCTTTTGAATATCCTTGATCAAGTTTGCAATTTCCTTCGTAGACGTGCTGGCCCGTTCAGCCAATTTCCGCACTTCATCCGCCACCACTGCAAACCCTTTACCGTGTTCGCCAGCCCGGGCAGCCTCGATGGCTGCATTGAGCGCCAATAAATTGGTTTGGGTCGCAATTTCGTCGATTGCTTCGAGAATGGTTCCAATCTGATCGGAGCGTTTGCCCATCTCCTGAACTTTCTGAGAGGTGAGCCCGACTCTCGCCCGGATGGAATTCATTACCCGGGCCGTATTCTTGACAATATTCTGCCCATCGCGTGCTGCTTTGCTGGCTTTTTCTGCTTCCAGGGAGACCGAGTTTGTGTTCCCTGAAACCTGGTGAAGTGTGCTTGAGAGCAGTTCGGTGAATTCTGCCATTCTCGAAGCAGCATTTGCCTGAGCGCGGGCGCCCTTCTCAACCCCATCCACCACCCGGTTCAAATGTTCAACGGAAGTCGCAGATTGGCTTGTGGCCTCAGATTGTTGGGTTATGCCCTTGGCTACCTGTTGGATGGTTGTGGCAATTTGGGAGGTTGCCTGACCAGCCTGGTCTGAGGCCAAAGCCAGTTCGCCCGAAGCCCTATTAAGGCCCTGCGCATTGTCAGCAACATCTTGAATTGCAGTTCGTAATTGCGCTATCATGCGAACAAAAGCTACGCCTAAAATATCTTCGTCCGATTTGGATTGCAGTTCAACCGTCAAATTTCCATATGCCAACTGGTTGGCACAATTTGCCAATGTCTGTTGGTAGGCGATTATCTCTCGAAATGACTCGGCCAATTCTCCAATCTCGTCTTTCGATGAGTAGGTCACTTTTTCCTGAATCCTGCCCTGGGCCATTTCTTTTGCCACAGCCACCATTGACGTGATCGGGGTGGCGATGCTCTGTGCTACAAATACGGCCACGCCGCCTACCATCAGTGCCGCAATAAATGCGATCACAATCAAGTTGGTGCGCATCTTCGTGCTGGCCAAAAAGGCTTCTGATGAGTTTTGTTCGATGATCAAACCCCACTTTTGTCCTTTAATCCAATAATAAGCCCCAAGTACTGGCAGGCCTTGATAATTGGTATATTCAGCCCAGCCATTCAGTCCCGCCAGAACGCTTTTTGATGCGGCGGTATCGATTTTTAGCTCAAGGGCAGTCTGTTCTTTGATTAATCCCGCTTCTTTTAGTTTTGTTTCGAATCGTGCCGGGGTGATGAAATATCCCTGCTCATTGATCAGGTAGGCTTCCCCTGAATCCCCAATCAACGCTCCCGAAAAGAGGCTGCCAAGGTAGCTTATCGGAACAGTTGCGCCAGCAACGCCCACGATGTTGTTATCCACGATCACTGGCGCTGAAATTGAGATGACGATGTGCCCGGTGGCGCTTGAAACGATCGGTTGAGATATGCTGCCCTCGCCTTTTAAGGCGCGTTGGATATAGTCATTCGCGCCCAGGCTTAAGGGTTTATTATCGCTTGACGCAATGCTCTTTCCATCCAGTCCAAGAACAAAGATGGTTTCATATATTTTCCATTCCTTGTAATACAAATCGATGGCTGCCTTGGCCTGGTCGGGCTGCATGGATTTTATCCTTGCGGCCCCGGCTACAACTTTGAGATCCTGAGTCCTGACAACCAGCCAATTTTCAAGCGCAGCGCCTTCAATGTTGCTCAGGCGCAATATTTCTCCACTGGCCTTATCACGAAGCGCATTCTGGCTCTCAAAATCACCCAGGGCGCTTAAAACCAGCATCGGGATGATGGACAGACTGAGAAAAAGCAGCAATAATTTGCCACGAATTGATGAAATGAAGGATAACCCCTGGGTCTTGTGAGCGTCATGTTTGGTTAACACTTTTTATTCTCCTGATCTATCAATCAAACAAACCAAAATAAGGAACCAACTCAATGAATATAGCCGTTTTTTGCAGGCCATTATCATTATAAATGTTTGACGCGAATGAGCCTATAAAAAAAGTGTAAAGTTTGTGTTAAAAAGCACAACTTATGTTACAGTTTTCATTTGGTGACCTACCTGCGCAGCAGTGCTTTTTAGAAAATTCGAGATCCTTTTCTGGTTTGATGCGAGCGGTTTTATTTGGTAAAATTGGATAATGCTGGAAAGAATAGATCGGTTATGAAAACAACCAGAGTTAAGCATGCCATAGAAAAAGAAATTTCAGGGGTTTCTCGAAATGACTTGGATGGTTTACTCCACAACATTGTGGCCGCTGCCGCCAAAATAACCGCCAGTGATTCGGCCGGTATTTTGTTATTCATGAAGTATTGGGATTCTTCCCATCTTGTGGTAGCGACCAATGATCAAAACGAACTATTAAAATTCCCTTCTGAAGTTATAAAAAATTTAGAATTGGTGCTCCTCAGCGGTCAACCGATCAACCTGACAGCGGTCGAAGGACACTCGGAAAACCTGGATAATTCCATCCCAGGTTCAGTACAGGATGTTTTCAATGGGGAGGGGGGTGCGCAGGGCGATGTCATCGAGTTTGTTCGCCCGGGCTTGTTGGTTGCATCGAAAGCTCACCCCATGTTGGCTGTGGTGTTAATGTTGGAAGGCCGCCGGATTGGTATTCTGGAAATTGAAAACAAGGTTGGCGGCAGGCAGTTTGGGGATCAGGATGGAAATGTGCTCAGTATTTTAGCTGGTCAGGCTGCTGCCGCCATTCAAAATATGCGCATGATCCAGGGGCTGCAGCAGCAAAACTGGCATCTTGATGAGCTTGTGCGGGAGAAAAAGCGCGAGATTGAGCAGGGCCAACGCATACTGGCGAAACAGGCAGAACGTGATCTGCTTGGGCTTGACATGCATGCCAGGTTGGAGCAGTTAATGGATCTTATCAAGGCTCAGGCCCAGGCTGTGCAAACACTGCTTGAAAGCGGGCAAATTGGAGCGATAGCTGCCAACCTTCTGCGTGTTGAGCAGTTTTCTAATGAGGCCCAGACTGAAATACGCCGTTTTATTTCTGATTCAGATTCAAGCCCGGCGGGTAAAACATCGCTGGTCGCATCACTGGAAGATTATATTAGCGAATACAGCGCCGGTACCGGCATTCAAACTGTGTTGAGCTTGCCAGAAAACAATTTCCTGCCGGCTTTTAATCCGGATGTGGAAAGAAACATTTTGCACGTCATCAACGAGGCCCTTATTAATGTTCGCAAACACGCTGAGGCTCACAAGGCCGAGGTATTGTTTAGCCTGGATGAAAGTAGTTTGCAGTTGATTATTTCTGATGACGGTATTGGTTTTGACTTACGACAAATCCTTTCTGAAAATTCATTCAATTCCGGGCTGAGCAAGATGCGCTGGCGCACTGAAAACATGGGGGGCAGGCTGGAAATTCGCTCAACTCGGGGGCGTGGCACCAAAATCATTGCCTATATTCCTTCTATTATCCATAGACAACCTCCTGCGCTGGATACCAGTACGAAGAGCATCCAGGGAATGCGCATTCTTTTGGTGGATGATTCCGCAATATTTATTGAGGGTCTTAGCAATTTGCTCTCCAGTCGTGGGTTGATGGTAATTGGTGTGGCGCGTGATGGATTGGAAGCGCAGGAACTCACACGTAAATTGCGCCCCGATATCATCGTCATGGACGTGATGATGCCGCGCTGCAATGGATTGGAAGCCACGCGCGTCATTCACGCTGAATTCCCCGAAATTAAAATATTAATGTTGACCGCCTCCGAAAAAGACGAGCATGTCTACGCCGCCATCAAGAATGGCGCCTCAGGATTTCTGCTCAAAGGCATGGATGCAAATGAATTTTGCTCGCAGTTAGCCAGCGTGGCGCGCGGAGAAATGCTGATTTCAGCGGAAATGGCTGTGCGCATGGTCATGGAATTCTCGCCAGTTGGGAATAACGGTGAATCTGCCATCCAGACCGTCGACAAAGAGCTTACCGGTCACCAGTCGCGGATTCTTGACCTTGTGGCCGGCGGGATGACTTATAAGGAAGTGGGCGCCACACTGCATCTTTCCGAAAAAACCATCAAATACCACATGGCGCAAATTCTCGAGCGTCTGCATCTCAAAAACCGCACCCAGGCGATAGCCTTTGCGCGCCGTTTTACCCACGATCCAGGAGACCCGGTCTAAGCCTGCCTACCGGTGCCTATCGCGTTTCAGATCCAGCGCCAGATTCGCGGATTAATTTGCCCAGGAACACCTCATCGATTATATTCAAGCTTATGGGAAGCGCGATATATATGGTTGTGTGTGACAAAACCAAATATCCGTATTGCCAAAATTATTTTTATGAAATTCTTCTCAATGAAATTGCTCAATTAACCTGGTGTTCAGTATCTTTTTTCTCGTTCAGAAAGCTAACCCTTGATGATGCTAGAAACTAAAATTACAACCCGGTTTGATATTCCTGAAATGATGGATGTTTATACGATAAGGAATGGTCGCGTTCCGTCTGGCGCGTTGACGGGCGGGTTGTTTTTGGTGGATAGGCCCGGCTCGCCCACGGAGTAAAGATCGCTGTAGAATCTATGGGGCCCCTTTTTCTTGGCGAGGGCGTGCAGATAGTAGCCGAATCATCCGTTGCGTGCCGCAATTCCATTACAATTAGTGTCCATTCTCTCATTTCCTGGGATATTCAAATCATGGATAGCGATTGGCATAAGTTCCCGAATGCCCAGGTTGAAGAAATTAATCCAGACCGTGAAATTCGAATAGGAAATCGCCTATAGGTTGGTTCCCGCGTGTTAATCCTGAAGGGAATAGAAACTGGTGATGACAATGTTGTCACGTCCGGTTCTTTGCTTAATAAAAAATATCTCCAGTCGCACCAATTGATTGGGGGAAATCCCGCAAAAGTCTTAAAGACTGATATTTCACGGCAGCCCTGATCCTTTTTGATCTTTTTTACTTTTCATTGCTTTAACCCAAAGAACAGTGACATTGGAACCCAGAAAAATACTATGCAATTGGCCTCCGCGACTCAGACAAAGCAGTATTCATATAGACCAGAAATCGATGGAATCAGAGCGCTTGCAGTGCTTGCAGTCATCATTAACCACTTTAACAAAGATCTTCTGCCAAGCGGGTATTTAGGCGTAGATATTTTTTTCGTTATCTCTGGATTTGTTATCACTTCTTCGCTCGCTGGTCGTCCCAGCAAAAACTTTCGTGATTTCCTGATGGGGTTCTACACAAGGCGCATTAAACGCCTGGCTCCAGCATTGCTACTATTCGCGCTGATTACCGGTGTTTCGATATGCCTCTTTGATCCTAACCCAGATGCTTCGTTGAAGACTGGCATTGCTTCTCTGTTTGGCATTTCCAACATCTACTTGTTGAAGATTTCCACAGATTACTTTTCCGCTTCCACAGAATTAAATGTTTTCATCCATACCTGGTCCCTGGGCGTGGAAGAACAATTCTACTTCTTGTTCCCATTGCTGGTTTGGGTCACTGGATTTGGTCGTCTGACTTCCAAAGGATCAAGAAATCTGGCCTGGGTTATGGGGGCGTTAGCGTTTGTCTCCCTGGTATCTTTTATGTACGCTTATCAGGTAAACCAACCTGCTGCTTACTTTTTGATGCCCACCCGTCTATGGGAACTGGGAGCTGGCTGCTTGTTGTTTCTGGGGCTGTCGCATCCAAACAAGTTTCTACGTGGCCTTAAAAACATTCCACCCTTGATGGTCTGCGTTGTTATTGTTGCGGTTTTGTTTGCCCCACTCCAATACGCAGTGGAAGCAACTATTGCTGTTGTCGTGCTCACAGTGACCTTGATTATCTGTCTACGCTCAGGAACGGCTGCCTACGCCATATTCTCTTACCAGCCAGTAGTTTACATCGGTCTGATTTCCTACTCACTTTATTTATGGCACTGGGGCATACTATCCCTTAGCCGCTGGACACTCGGCATTCATTGGTGGTCTGTACCCTTCCAAATCGCCTTGCTGCTGCTGTTATCCAGCGCATCCTATCGGTATATTGAGACCCCCATTCGTCATTCCGATTGGACCTTTCTTCGGTGGCAATCCATTAGAGTTGGGGTCGGTTCTTATGCCAGCATCGTCGTTTTGCTTGTGGTTCTTAGGTATACGCTTTATGGAAAGCTTTTTACAGGTAACATGGATGTTGAAGATACTAGTTCTTCCTTAATTCTATCAAGTCATTTACACATAGAAGAAGCAACACGTAAGATGGTTTACGATTGCAATATGACTCCCCAACTGCTTACAGACGAGTCCTATCGGCCGCAACCACTTATCGATAAAAGTTTTATCCAGAACTGCCTTAAAAGTTCGACACCGGGAAAGAACAAGTTGGTGCTTATTGGAGACAGTTTTGCGCAGGTGTCCGCAGGACACCTTGCCGTTATTGCCGCAGATATAAATTATGACTTTCGGATAATTTTTGGATATGACTGCCCATACCCACTGCGATATTCCGAAATAAAGTCACACGCTAGAGAAAAGTGTTCGATGGTAGACGATGAACTGCTCATCAGCGAATTGATATCCAGTTTAAACAAAGGTGATATCTTGGTATTGCGATTATATCTGCCCAAAAATCAATATCTACTTTACGGGGGAGCAGGCAAACTGCCGCCAGCAGATGCCTATGACCAGGCACTCCGTAGTCTTATTGATAGCGTCAAAAGCAAGGATGCAAAACTTATTGTTGTTGGGGCAAATCCGACATTATCCCAAAATCTTGTTAATGCATTGAGACCGCAATGGTTCAAACTTGCTTCTTCAGTGGAGAGTATTCTCCCATCGGAGAATAACGAGACAGCGTATTTTCATAGTAACGATCTTCATCTTAGAGAATTCTTCGACAATCTTGAAGGCGCATCTTTCTTCTCCCTTGAAACATATATTTGCAATTCATCGGGAGAATGTCCTATCCATGATGGGGATAAGATGTTATATACCGACAATCAGCATTTATCCCTATATGCCCATTCCCTGTTCTTTGATGAGTTGGACAGGCATATCAAGGGATTAGCCGAACTCACGAGCAAAGAAAGTCCATGATGTTGTGCAAGGGTAATTCCGGATGCTTTAGCACTAACAATAGCGATTCTTTCTATTCCAGGGTTTTCGCAATGCGTTTTTATGGTTCGTTCTACCCAGTCTGAGCGGCAAAGAACATACTGAACTCATGGATATTTCCTGTCGTTATGAAGTCCATGAGCTTATCCGACCTTTGGCGATTTGAAAAGTTCAATTTTTTTGTTGAATCTTGCGACTCGCCGATTATTTGCACAAGACTTACGCTAACGACATCAACAACCCCCATTTTTATTTTTATCCAGGTTTCTCTGATTGGGATATTGCCCAATGCAAGTTGGTTGAGGGTTTCGAAAGTGTTTATCCATTCAAATTTGCCACGAAATATCACAGCGCCACTGGTTATGCAATCAATTTTCCGGATATTTTTTCTCAAAGCCGGGAAAAAATATTTGGCCTATATGCGCATTATCAAAATTCACTCATCTCTCCGCTATCGTTTTCCTTGCGAACTTCTGGCTTGGTGAAAAGTTTGGCTTTCAAAGCTAATAATGCAAGGCTGAAAATACTCAAAAACCGATTTTCCGGTTAGAACATTTTTTTATGACATGAAAGTCGCTGGTTGCATCCCTGGAAGATTACCTCAGCGAATACAGCGCCAGTACTTAAATATTCGCAAACACGCTGAGGCGTACCAGCCCGAGGTAATGTTTAGCCTGGATGAAGCAAGTGTGCAGTTGATTATTTCTGATGACGGTATTGGTTTTGACTTAAGATGAATTCTTGCTGAAAATTCATCCAATTCCGGGCTGAGCAAGATGAGTTGGCGCACTGAAAAAATGGGGGCAGGCTGGAAATTCGCTTAACTCTGGGGTGTGGCACCAAAATCATTGCCCATAAGCGCAGTAGCGCAAAACTCGCTATTCCAAATCATCACGGGACGCGGACAAGCGCGGAAAAAGCAAAAATCTCAGCGTTCTTTGGTGCACTCTGCAGTGAAAGCTTCTTTTTGCAGATGATGCAGATGAATTATATGAAGGAGACTGGACTTTTACTGAACCCTGGCTAAGCCAAAGTCCAGTGACAGGGGTGTTGCTATGGTGTAAAACTAAGCTTATGAAAATAAAGGTTTTGCTATATGGAAAATCAGTCTTGATGGCAGGGCTGGCAACAAGCCTGGTGGATAAACCGGACTTGTGTATTTTCCTGGGAAATTTGCAAAATCTTGATGATCTTCCCGTTCCAGATTTGATCATTGCTGACTTGAGTGACAGCGAAACAGTCCGTGCGCTGCCCGCTTTATGTTCGCATCCAGGCATCCCACTCTTAAGTGTCAACGCTGCCACATCAACCCTGACCATCATCTCAGGAGAATCCCATGATATCAACTCTATTCAAGAGTTGATATCATTAATTTCGAAAATCCTAGGATAAAACACAAAGGTCGAACACAATTTGAGTTGAATTGATCATAAAAGCCTCAACTTAGCATTGTGTGAATGACCGTCAGCTCTTATGAGAATGTCCCCGCCGCGCCAGCCTCACCTGGATCGAGAAACAATAAATCAACATTTGTTGAGAGAAAAATCAACGCCTGTTGAACCGATTTTCGTTAAAGACTGGCATAATGAAGGATAATTGTTGGGAATAATCCCAACAATTATGGAGATGAAAATGAATAATATATTTGAATTGGAAAATATAAGCCCCAACCAGGGTTCTGTGGTGAATCTTAAAGGTTTATCCCCAGAAATCGTTGATAGCGACTACCTCAACCAGCTTGGGGTTGCAGTCCTGCCGTCTTTGGAAACCCTGGCAGGTTTGATCAGTGGCTCAAAATTTTTTAAGGAACGGCTCGCCAATGGGACTATTATCCCCAGGCCGCATGTAGAATTAGCCGAAGTGGATTTAAACAGCCAGTTTGAAATCCACAATTACACGGGCGCTTGCCCTGTGTTGACCTACGAGATAAATCCGGTGGTTGGCTGCAACGTTGGTTGTCTCTACTGCCTGGTGACCGATGGCATTCATGAACAGGAATTGAAAGCTTATACCAATTACCACTTGCTGGTACGGCGCATTTTGGAAGAGAAAAAGGGTGAACGGCATTATTATTATTTCTCGCCCAAAACAGAAGCCTTCCAGGAGCCAACCCTGCAAACCGGTATCGCGCATGATATCTTGCGCGAATTTATTGTTCATTTTGAAAAATACCCCACTTCCAAAGCCCGGCTTTTTATCGCTTCCAAGGCTGGCATCAACCAGCTACTGGTGAAACATAATGGGGAAAGCATTATTGATCTGTTCGTGAAACTCAAAAACCGCATGCAGTTTAATACCAGCCTTTCCATTATGCCCGCCCATCTGCGTGATGCGCTCGAGCCCTTTGCGGCGCCGCTCGAAGAACGTTTGCAGGCAGTCATGCTTTGCCACGAACGTGGTGTACTCGCCAATTCGGCCCTGGTGCAGCCTATTGTCGCTCCCTACCTGACGGACGAGATCATGCACGAGTTCTTTGGAAAACTGAAAGATGCCGGAATTATCAACTACAAACCCGAGTTTTTGACGGCTTGTATGGAAAACCTGGCCATGATTGGGCAGCTTCAGGGTTATTATGACAGGGATATGGAAAAAACCCTGTACGAATATTACATCTCGCCTGAGAACATCGATCACAAAAAGCAGCGCGGGCGCACTGCCCCCAACCGCGAATTGAGCGCCAAGTATTTGCATCAGATGATGGCGATCAGTCAGCAATACGATCTGACCACCAGTATTTGCTATTGGGTACGCGGGCAGCTTAAAATCTCCACCCAGGAGATCCCGATGGTCAACAGCAACGGATTTCAGTGCCTGGGTTACCAGCGCCGCCTGTTTGAAGACGAAAAAGTTTTATCGGATTAGCACTCTGCAACAATATTATTCCACTCCAGGCTTGGCTACTCAATCAGCCTCTTTTAAAGGTTGATATTCCAGTGTCTGGTAAGTATATTCAAAAATCACATTGAACCTTGACCGGGAAAGGCCATGTCCAAAGTGATGTCATCTATTGAAAAAATCGTCCGCATAGCAAGTTTATGTCGGAAGGGCGGATGCATCCCAAAAATATTGAGATCTTCTTTTTTCCATGAGATAGTATAAAATCAGGCCAGCTAAAAAAAATAATAATCAATGCTGCCGTGATAAACTAATGATCTTGAAAGGTCTACGATGAACCCACTCGAACAAAATAAAGAAGTCATATCATTTTCCCGCATAAAAGAGTATTTTTACTTACTCGTCTCTTGGGCCTGGGTAATTGTGCTTGCAGGCGCAGTTGCAGGAGCAGCAGCCTATATAATCTCGATTCGCACCACGCCCATTTACCAGACCACCGCGCGTTTATTGGTGAGCGAACCGCCCGCCGTTCGCAGCCTGGACAACAGCACTATGATCAACGTCCAGTTGACAACCAGCACTTATGCTGAAATGTTGACTGACCAGATTGTATTGCAAGGCGTGATTGACAAGCTGGGGTTGCAGATCAAACCTGCTCGACTCCAGGGCGCTGTCAGTGTTGCTGTTGTAAAAGGTACCCAGTTATTGGAAATTACCGTCGAAGATCCCGACCCTGCTCAGGCTGTTGCAATTGCAGACACGCTTGGTAAAGTCTTTGCCCTGCGCATCCACGATCTGCAATCGCAGCGCTATGCATCCACTCAAGAAGGGCTTGCAAAACAGGTCAGCGACATCGAAAACCAGATTAATATAACCAGCCTGGCTCAAGCCAGTGAAAAAGACCCGGTTCAAAAATTGCAAATTGATGCGCGCCTGGTTCAATACCGCAATTTGTATTCCAGCCTGGTAACCAATTTTGAACAAATCCGCCTGGCGGAAGTCCAGACCAGCACGAATGTGGTCATTGCCCAGCCTGCCGTTTTCCAGACTGCTCCAGTCAGACCACGGACAATGCTTAATGTCATTGTGGGTATATTTACAGGCATGCTGCTGGCCGTTGCGCTGATATTTGGCATTGAAGCGCTGGACGACACCATTAAAAATCCGGATGATATCCGTCAGAACTTTAACCTGTCGATTCTCGGCATGATCTCCAACCATGAAATGGCCGATCAAAAACCGATCAGTCAGACCCAGCCGCGTTCGCCGGTGGCTGAAGCGTTCCGCTCAATGCGCACAAACATTACCTTTGCCAGTGTGGATAGACCTCTGCGCCGTATCCTGATTACCAGCCCGACACCTCAGGATGGAAAGACAACTGTGTCGTCAAACCTGGCTGTGGTTCTGGCCAATAGTGAAAAAAAGGTGGTACTTCTGGATGCAGATCTACGCCGCCCACAGATTCACAGCAAATTTGGATTGGTGAACCGCGCCGGGCTGAGCGAACTGTTTGTTCATGATCTGGACAGCCTGAAGGACGTTATCCAATTCGGAGATGCGTCCGAACTGGGCGTGATCACCTCAGGCGGCTTGCCCCCCAATCCATCGGAACTTTTGACCTCCAACAAGATGATCCAGATCCTTGACCGGATTAACCAGGATTATGATTTGATCCTGATCGACACACCACCCGTACTGAGCGTGACAGATGCAGTCGCCCTGGCCCCGCGCATGGACGGTGTCATCCTGGTGATAAAGCCGGGCAAGACCCGCCAAAAGGATTTGCAGCAGACCATTGAAGAGTTAAACGGTGTGGGTGCGCATATCCTGGGCGTGGTACTGAACAATGTCAACACGGGAAGCCGCAAATATGGGTATTACTATGGCCAGTATCATTCCAAATATTCACATTATTATCGAGCCGCATAAATAGTACCGCTCGCGGTTGGCTTAACACCTCGAATACCCGATACCGATCTGGAATGGTACCCGGTTCTAGCATGGCGATTTATCGCCGTGTCTGGCGAATTCGATATTTGCAACTCATTTTCTTGTAAAGCAGTACATTAAGCGCATCTTGGAATTTCGTTGCAGTGCGGGTTTGACGTGGATTCCATTGGGTTTTCCCCGGGCGAGTGATTTACGGCGATTATGTGAGTTGACCAGGTACCAGGCAGGTTAGACATCTATGTCCGCATCCGAAACCCCAAAATTAAGTTTTTCCCCAATTGTTTACGTACCTTCGCATGGCTGGATATCGCTTAATCTGCGTGAAGTCTGGAACTATCGCGAGCTGTTGGTTTTTCTTACCTGGCGCGATATCAAGGTGCGCTACGACCAGGCCGCGCTTGGGGTCAGTTGGGCCGCTGGCGGTAGGATTGTGGCTCTCGGCGCTCAAATTGCAGTATCGTGACGTGACATATGCCATTCTGTTTATCATTCAAGCCTGGATGTACGCCTCGCCAGTAGATTATTCCTCCGGGTTGGTCCCACAGGGCAATTGGCGCATCCTTTACGGGCTTAACCCTCTGGCCGGGGTCATTCAAGGATTCCGCTGGGCATTGCTGGATGCCGCCCGGCCGGATTCGTTAATGGTTATGTCAGTGATTATTATGCTCATGCTGCTAATAAGCGGTTTGTATTATTTTAAACGCATGGAAAAAACCTTCGCGGATGTGGTGTAAGGATGAGTGATATTGCCTTAAAGGTTGAAAACCTGGGTAAGATGTATACCATTGGCGCAAGACGAGAGCGATACGCCACCCTGCGCAGTGCGCTTGTTTCTGGCGTTAAACGCCTGACTACAAAACGCTCTTCCCAAGAAGCCGAAGCCAATATCCTTTGGGCGCTGAAGGATGTATCTTTTGAGATTAAGCAGGGCGAAGTCCTGGGTATTATCGGGCGCAACGGCGCGGGTAAAAGCACCTTACTTAAGCTGCTCGCACATATTACCGAGCCCACCACGGGACGCATATCCTTATATGGCCGCGTTGGCAGTTTGTTGGAAGTTGGCACTGGCTTTCACCCTGAGTTGACCGGACGCGATAATATTTATCTCAATGGGGCTATTCTCGGCATGCAGCGTGCCGAGATAGAGCGCAAATTTGACGAGATCGTAGCTTTTTCCGATGTCGAAAAATTTTTGGATACGCCAGTCAAGCGCTATTCCAGCGGTATGTACGTGCGCCTGGCTTTTGCGGTGGCGGCGCATTTGGAACCGGAAATCCTGGTGGTGGATGAAGTGCTGGCGGTTGGGGATGCCGAGTTTCAGAAGAAGTGTTTGGGCAAGATGGGCCAGGTTGCGCAAACAGGTCGAACGGTATTATTTGTGAGTCACAACATGGCAGCAGTTGAAAAGATCTGTAATACCGCTGTCATTCTTCAAAATGGCGAAATTAAAGAATTTGGAAAGTCAGTTGATAAAATTGTCCGGTCTTATCTCTCAAATGCAATCACTAATGACAATCCTTCCTGGGATAGCTCTGCCGGGAGTGCCTATCCTTCCCCGTATTTTTCCCCGGTAAAATTATTTCTTGCCAATGGAGCAGGGGATCTTAAGACATCCCCCATAAAAAACGACGATGACGATGTTTGGATCCAAGTAATCGGAAATATTGAACAGATTGACCCGGCTTTTAATGTTGGCGTGGCGATTTTTACAGAAAATTATGAATTGCTTTTCTGGTCGTATCAAACAGACCAGGCCGAGTCAAAATGGCCTGAATTGAAAAAAGGGACCAATGCGTTAAGCTGTCACTTGCCCCAGCACCTGTTTAATGAAGGCACTTATCACGTAAAATTAATCGCTGGATTACATTATCGATTATGGACTTTCTCGCCGGAAGGTAATGGCCCGTCCTTCTCGTTCACGGTAAGCGGCGGTCTGAGCGATTCGTCAATGTGGTTTTCAAGAAGACCTGGATTACTCGCTCCGGTGTTAAGCTGGTCCTTGGCCAATTGAATAAATCTATATTAAGAATAAACCAAATAGCGACAGCCATTTAACCAATATAAAGCCGAAAGCTACTCGGTTTTGCACGGGCAAAGAGCCAATACATCATGAAACTAAATCAATGCCGCAATTTTTTTCGTTCCGATATACAAAGCAAAAAAACATATTCACAGTTGGGGGAAGATCTAATTATTAAAAATTATTTCGATTCCATAAAGGTCTTCACTCCAACCTATATTGACATAGGCGCATTTGATCCATTCAATTTGAGCAATACAGCCTTGTTTTACGAATTGGGTTCAATAGGCATTAATGTCGAACCCAATCCCGCGCAATTTAAAATGTTTATCAAGCATCGACGCAAAGACATAAACTTAAATATTGGAATTGGCGCAAAGGACGGCCAGTTGGATTATCACATGATGTCTTCCGCTGTATTGAATACTTTTTCTCACGAAAAAGCGCTGGAATATGAATCGGAATGGGGATTTAGAATTCTTGACATTATCCCCATACAGGTAAGAACATTGTCCTGGGTGATCCAAAATTATTTACAGGGGAAATTTCCGGATTTTATGTCGTTGGATAGTGAAGGTATGGAAGATGATATTATTCAAGAAATGAAAACGCTTGGTTCGCTGCCCTCCTTAATTTGCATTGAGACGCTTACGTTTGCAATGGATTCAAGCGGAGTGAAAAGAAATTCTTTGACAAATGCGCTGATGGCTTTAGGCTTTGAAATATATGCTGACACCCATCTTAATACAATTTTGGTCAACAAATCTTAATCATGCTACCCGGTTCTGCGATAGTGCCGGTTCCAGCACGGCCACGGCCACGGATAAAGGCGCTAAAAGATGATCATTGTTCAACTTGAGGGTGGACTGGGGAACCAGTTGTTCCAATACGCTGTGGGCAGGAGAATCTCCATGAACAGCGGAATGGATCTCAAATTAGACACAACTGCCTACAATTTTTATAAATTAAGAAAATACCAATTATCAAGTCTAAAGATACAGGCTGAACTGACTTCTTTTAATCAGGTAAATCAATTTATTCCCTTTTTTTATCGAATAAGCTTTGTTAACAAGATCGTACACAGGCTTATTCCCATAAAATCATTGGTAAAATATTATTCGGCTGTTGGGAAAATCGTAATAGAAAAAGAACATTACAAATTTGACCCTGCTATTTTAGATATAAAAAAAGACATATTCCTGCGCGGATTCTGGCAGAATGAAAAATATTTCAATGATATTCGACCAGCCATCAGGCAGGATTTCCAGTTAAAAGATGGGCTAGCCAGTTCTTATTATTCCAATATCCACAGGGATATTCAGGCAGTCAGCTCGGTAAGTATTCACATTCGGCGTGGCGATTTTTTGAATATTCCCCGATTTGCGGTTTGTTCCAATGACTACTATATGAAAGCGATGGCATATATAGCTGAACGCGTCAGCGACCCAATTTTCTATGTTTTTTCCGATGATTTGCCCTGGGTAAAGGAAAATTTCCGGTCTGAGAGACCGGTCATCTTTGTTGAGCGTTGTAACCTCGATTGCGAAGAATTATTGTTGATGAGCGCATGCAAACATCACATTATTGCCAACAGCACGTTCAGTTGGTGGGGAGCCTGGCTGGGTACAGACGATTCCATTGTTATAGCCCCGGCTAACTGGTTTACCGATGGACAAAACCTGCACGACTTTATTCCGGAACACTGGGTAAAAATGGAGTAACAAAATTATGTCATTATTTTTACTGCTGATTCCGGTTGGGCTGCTGCTGTACAGCTTCTGGAGAGTGATCCGCCAACCCGTGTTTCTCATAAGCATTGTTTTTTTTCAGGTGATTGGAGCGGGCTTGTTCTTTGACAGGATCAGACCGCTGTGGGCACCTGCTAAATTATTACCGCCGCCGCTGATCATCTTCTCCTGGTTGATCCTGCTGTTATTTTTATATTACACGCTTACATATACTGAATTTGCGCGATCCGGCTTCAAACAGATTCTGTTCCCTTTTGTGCCTCCTTATGACTACATCGTTCTGGCCCTGTTTGTGCTGTGGTGTTTCAGTTTCGTTAGCAGTCTTCTTCTCTACAGTGGTGACGCGGATGTTGTCTGGACTGGGCTCACGTATTTGACCATGTTTGGCGGTTATTTTTTTTTGAGAAACCTGTTCATCAAGACACCCTCCAAAAATTTTGAAGACTTCCTGAATTTCATTGTTCTTGTAAACTATTTCGTGCTGGTAGTGTTCATCACGGACAGGTTGTTGAACCTTCAAGCGCTTTCAGGAGTATCCTACATCGTTTACGACCAGGGCGATTCTATCCTCAGAACTTTTTTGCCTTCCAATTTTTTCTGGCTGGGAATGTCCTATGCGTTTTCAAGAAAGCGCTGGGGCGTCATCAACGTCGCCGGTGTTATCATCTCGGCGGTTGCCGCCATTTTAGGCGGAACACGTTCCCTGTTATTGATCGCTCTGCTTCTGTTTGTTTTGTCTGTTTTTCTTCAACTTATAAAAAAATCAAATAGTAAATACTGGGTGGGAAGGACTTTGGCCATGCTCGTAACCGCAGGTTTGCTAGTGGCAGCTGCGACAATTTTTTTCCAAGAAAACACCAGCTATGTATTGGAGAGAATTAATCAACCCGGCATGTTTTCCATAGACAATTCAGACAGCACATTATCTCCTCGCATTTCCGCCGCTCAAGATATTATGGATTTGATTAATAAAGATACGCCTCTTTTGGGGGTCGGGTTTAAAGAGTATCCGGTTGGACATACTAATGGCATCTCGTATAATTTATTTGCCGATGGGGAATGGCTGGCTGTTCTCTGGCGTTATGGCTATGCAGGCGTGGTGTTGTTTGCCTTGTTGTACTTCTGGTCATTATTCGAATCTCTCAAACACTATTTTTTTTCCACGGATGAGATGTCAAGTTATTGGTTGATGGTTTTTCTGCTGGTTGTGGCAAGCGCATTATTTGGCCTGGTTACCTGGACAATCCATAACGATGGCCAGTATTATGTGCTGGCTTTACTTCCTTTCACATTACTTTCTGTGGGGTTGTTTAAATCAAAAAGACGAAATGACTAGAACAACCCGGTTCTGCACGGGCATTGAGTGGTTAGTTCCTGGAATTTAGCCTGTATGAAAAATAATTCTCCTATCGCAATTTTTACGTATAACCGTCCAAACCACGCCCGCATGTTGTTTGAATCCCTGCTCAACTGCGCGCGGCTGGATGAATGTGATCTGCATATCTTTTGTGACGGCCTGGGCAGTTCGGAACATGCCGCAAATGTTCAGGCCTCACGGCAGGTTGTGCGTGAATTTGCGCCGCGCCTTAATGCCGTCCGCGTTATTGAACACGACAAGAATCTCAGATTGGCGGGTTCCATTGTGTATGGCGTAACCGAGTTGTGCGCGCAATACGGCCGAGTCATTGTGCTCGAAGATGACCTCATCCTGCACCCCTTTTTTCTGGATTTCATGCTCCAGGCCCTTGACCGCTATCAAGATGAAGAACGTGTAGCCCAAGTAATGGGCTTTACATTTCCAGGTAAACTCTCGACAGACTCTGATGCTTTTTTTCTTCCTTTCACATCTTCATGGGGCTGGGCAACCTGGCAGCGTGCCTGGAGCTCTTATTCACCGGACGTAAAACCTGCCCTGGAATTATTGGATGCAGATCCCCAACTGCGCTTTCGTTTTGACCTGGATGGTACTTACCACAATACCATCGAGCTGCGCCGTATTTCTCAAGACAAATTAGATACATGGGATTATCAATGGTACTGGAGCGTCTTCTCTGCCAATAAGTTTGCGCTTTTTCCGCGCCGTTCGCTGGTTTGGCAAAACGGCCTTGATGCATCAGGAACACATACAAAATCAGAGTGGTATGGCTTGCAGCCGTCATTAAAAAAAATTCTAAAAGAAAAGTGGACTTCGCCGGTTTCATTTCCGGTCTCTGTACAAACGAATGAAATCGCCTTTGATAATCTCAAAAATTTTTACCGGCTTAGCTTTGCGCCAACGTTTTTTGTTTACTGGCGAAGAGTTATAAAGCTTAAAATACTAAGACTGGTGAAAAAAACAGGTTTACCGGCGTGGGTGATTCGCGCGATAGATAAGAATTCAAAATGATTGCCCGGTTTTAGCACGGTGATTTATCGCCGTGTCTCGGTTCAGCGCATTATCAAGGAAAGTCAATGACCGACCTGCCACGTGTCTCCATCATTACGCCATCTTACAACCAGGCTCGTTTCCTGGAACAGTCAATCCGCTCTGTTTTGGAGCAGGATTACCCGAATATTGAATACATCCTTATGGATGGCGGCTCAACCGATGACAGTCTTCAGATCATTCAAAAATACAGCCCCCGCCTGGCCTATTGGGTCAGCCAGCCGGATGCAGGGCAGTCTGTCGCCATCAATGAGGGGTTGCGCCACGCCACCGGTGACATCTGGGCCTGGATGAATTCGGATGACGCCTATTTACCAGGCGCCGTCCGCAAGGCCGTCGACTGGTTGCAGGCCAATCCTCAGGCTGATATTGCTTATGGTGATTGCCTGGTGATGAATGAAGCTGGGCAGGATCAGCATTATTTTCATGCCCCAGAATTTAAACTGGAATCTGCACTAACCGGCGCCATTGGGATACCATCCGGGTCCACTTTCCTTCGCAAGTCAGTTTATGACCGTTTGGGCGGATTTAATGAGAGCTTGCATTATTCATTGGATAGCGATTATTGGATGCGCGCCTTGTTGTTTTGTTCGTTCAGCCATATTCCTGAGGCTTTGTCACTTTTCAGGGTCTACTCTGCTGCCAAAACGTGGGATGTGCGCCAGAGTGGACGTCGCGCCCGGGAGATCGTTGAAATGAATCAGCGTTTTTGGCACCGCGCTGATCTACCCAATAATTTCAGGCATTTCCAATCACGCTCAATCGCAAATGCCTGTTTGTTTGCCGCCCAGCTTAGCCTCCAGGCTGGTGATCGCACTACCTGCGTTCGCCATATTCGGAAAAGCCTGACGATGGGATTCCCGGCCCTCAAACCGCGCTTGCTGAGCCTGTTGGTTCGGCTTTGGTTTGGAGAAAGAGCTGCAAACGTTCTGCGTAACCTCTGGCGCAAGGGACAACCGGCCCCATGAAGTATTCAGTTGTTATTCCCGCCTACAATCGCGCCGATCTGCTGGAACAGGCAATCCAGAGCGTCTTGGCCCAAACTTGCCAGGATTTTGAGATCATTGTTGTTGACGATGGTTCGAGTGAGCCGATCTGTCCCTGCGTCGCTGACCCGCGCTTGCGTGTCATCCGCCACCCACTCAACCGTGGGGCCTCCGCTGCCCGAAACACTGGGATTGCCAACGCCCAGGGTGAACTGATCGCCTTGCTGGACTCGGATGATTTATGGCTTCCTGAAAAGCTGCAAAAGCAGGCCGAGTTTATGGAAGATCGATCCTACGGGGCCAGCCTCACGAGTTATGAGTTTGACACTCCGGAAGGTTATTTTTTGATGCACTTGCAGAAACCGAAGTCCTGGCTGCGCGAGTTGTCGATGGGATGCACCCAGGGGCCTGGTACCACCCTGGTGGTTCGCCGCGAATGTTATGCGGTCGTGGGGCCGTATGATGAAACCATGGTGCATCACGAGGATTATGATTGGCTGCTGCGGTTTGTCCAAAAATTTGATCTGGGTGTCCTGAAAACCCCATTGGCGCGGGTACGCTTGTCTAATAACCCTGCCGGGGATATTATCCGGGTTGCAAACCAGACAATTTTGGAACGCTATGGAAAGTTGTTTCTTGAACTTGGCTGGTTTTCTGGCACGCGCGCCATTGGAAGACGCCATCTCGAAACCGGTGTTTTCTATTCGCTGGAGAAGAATAAACCCATGGCATCAAAGTATCTCTGGTATGCCCTGCGAGCCAACCCGCTCCAACATCCAGGAATGGTTTACAGGGTGGTGGAAGCCATGTTCTCGCTTTCGCTTTATCCAAAAATAAAAAAAACGTGGACTGCTTTGCGTGCCCAGATACCCGGTCGCAGGCTGCCATGACATTGATAACAGCCGGTAGATCTGATCTGCACTCGCACACCGCCAGCTTGATCCACGTCTTTGGTACAGATCGCTCGGGCAGTTCGATGCTGGATATGATCCTGGGCAATGCTCCGGACGCGTTTTCCTGTGGGGAGGTGTCTGCCTGGTTTCGCCCGTACCGGAAGCATCATTTTCATCTTGAATGTATCTGCGGGCAGGATCCCTGTCCGGCCTGGGAAATCATCAAGGGTGTGCCTGAATCTGTTTTTCACGCGACCCTGATCAAAAAACACCATGTCAAATATGTTATTGATTCGTCGAAGGACATTTGTTGGTTGATCGATGCCCAAAAATGGGCACAACAGGCCAGGATACAAACACATAATTTATTGATATGGAAAGAGCCAGTTGATCTGGCGTTTTCGTACTGGAAACGTGGCGGTGATGCCTTATCCTGGCGTAAGTCATTTACCGGGAGCTATGGCAGGGTTATCCAGGTTGGCTTGCCATTCCTGTCGGTCTGTTACAACGACCTGGCAAAAACTCCAGCCGTAGCCCTGCAAGCACTTTGCGCTGCATTAGGCATGACCTATTTCACAGGCAAGGAAAAGTTTTGGGAAGGCAGCCAACATCTTTTGTTCGGCAGCGCAGGCATTCGCAGCCAAACCCAGAGCGGCACCGCAAGGTTTGAAGAGATGAAAAGTTATCCAAAAGAGTTTGAGGCGGTACGCGATGACATCCAACAACAAATTTCTCAGGATGATGAAATACAGGCAATCTTGCGAGCTTTACAGGAAAATGATGTACTCTCCGGAATTCACAAGAGCGCCAACGAATGGCCCTATCAGATATCGCGCCGCCTGCCTGTCTGGTATTACCTGAAAAAAGCAATTCGCTTATTCCAGCGCTACAAGCCACAGCGTTTTGACGAAACCGCTCAATAAAACATAGAAAGCCTATTTTGTCATTCCAATTGGATACCTGTCATGGAAAAATCTAACAAAGAAAAAATCGAATGGATCGATATCGCTAAAGGGATTGGGATTATTTTGGTTGTCGCAGGTCATTTTCAGCCCGAATCTTCGCCGGAATACTGGATGGCATTCAATAGAATCATCTATACCTTTCACATGCCTTTGTTCTTTGTCCTTTCGGGTTATCTTTATAATCACAATTCGTATTCATACATCGAACTTATTAAGAACAAAATACAGCGGCTGCTTTATCCATTTTTTACAATCGCCGCAATCTTTCTGTTGATTAAAATTTTAGCCGGACGTTTTTTTCACCTTGATTTTCCTGTAAATATCAATAGCATTGCCATGCTGGTGCTCGATCCGATCAAATCATATATTCCATTGCTGTGGTTTATCCTTGCATTATTCATGATCTTCCTTCTTTACCCGCTGGCAAGGCGCTTAATGAACAATGTTTTTTTATTGATTTTTCTAATTATAATTATATCGATTTTCGGAAGCGATTTCCCGCTGCTCGGCACGGCAATTGCAACTATGCCTTTCTTTGTTGTTGGCGCGATTCTTAAAGAGAACCAGAGGGCGGCTAGCCTGCTGATTGGAACGCGGTGGTATTACATCATCGCTTCATTCATTTTCTTCGCACTTGCTTATGCTTTTCTGGACACATCTGCCAGGATAACCGGACGTTTAGCCGATGTGGCCATGGGTGTTGCCGGCTCCGTGTTGGTGATCAATGCGAGTCAGATGATCCTGGTTCTTTCAAACAAAAGGATAAAACAATCCCTGCTCATGGTTGGGTTTTGTTCGATGACCATCTATCTTTTCCACACTGTGTTTGAGAGTGCTGTCAGGATAGGATTTTCCCAGTTGTTCAAAAGCATTCAAGTCCCCTTCGAGATCGTTGCTATTCTTGCCATAACGAGCGGCGTGTTTTTCCCTCTTATTCTCGAAATGAAGTTCTTCAGAAACCACTGGCTGACCAGAAAATTTCTACTCGGTCTGAACTAAAATCGCTCCGATAGATTTCATCAAATGAAATAATTTTCCGCGATAGTCCCGGTTCCAGCACGATAAATGCCATAGGAAAGAAAATCATGCCCACCACCCCAGCTTTTATCTGCATTGGTCCCGGACGGACCGGAACGACCTGGTTGTATAAGATGCTGCGCCAGCATCCAGCGGTATGGCTGCCCCCGCTTAAGGAAATCAGGGTGCTTGCGGAAGGCTTGTTTTATCCACCCTACAGCCTCAAGGAACTTGTTGTTGCCAGGCACTGGCATTATCGCTTGATGCGTGCGAGCCTGCCGCGCGTTTTTATAAAGGCTGTGTTGAGACGGGAAAGCTTTGAAGCTTTTCGTTGGAGTCTGCGGTATGTTTTGCGGCCTGGCGCGCGTCAGTTTTCGTTCGAGTGGTACTCTTCCCTTTTCAAGAATGACGGCAATTTAATTTCCGGAGACATTACGCCGGAATACTATGACTTGCCCGAATCCAGGGTCAATGAACTTTCTGAATATTGCCGTTCGATAAAAATAATACTATTTGTGCGGAATCCGATTGAACGCGTGTGGTCAGAATCTCTTAAAGTTAGAACCGATGACGGTAAAAGTAAACCATTTGCCGGCCCCAGAAAAGAAATGATTGAGTTATTTGATTATTTCTTCAGGGTCTGGACTCCATACGAAAAGAAAATTGCCTTGTGGAAAGCATATTTCCCACAAGTTTTTGTCGGCAGGTTTGATGACTTGAAAAATCGTCCGGTTTCTTTTTGGGGCGAAATTTGCGACTTCCTGAATATTCCCGCGGATGTGCCTGTACAAGGACTCGATAGGCACGTCAACCAGGGCACCGGCCAAAAAAATCCCCGTTGACCTGGCAGAATATCTACAGGCCCAGTATTTCGATGAAATTCAGCGCCTGGCAGAATTGGGATATTGCAGAGATCCGCAAGCCTGGTTGGATTAAGAAGTTTACAACGAATGCGAGATTATCTAATCTATACATCTGCAGGTCGGGCCAGCAATATCAAGCAGTGGTATTCATCTTCCACAAGGAACTATGATATTTGGGTTTTGATTAATCCGACATCCCCTTCTTAAATAAGCCATATTCTGATTTTTATAATGAACGCAAAGGTTCAAAATTTCAGAACATCAAAGCTGTTTTTCAGGAACACCAGGATGTATTATCCAACTACAAAGCCATCATGGTGGCAGATGATGATCTTCGCATTTCTCCGCATTCGCTCTCTGCTCTTATTAGCCTGTTAACCGAAAAAGACCTGTGGTTGCTTCAGCCGTCATTTTCTCAGTTTTGGACTCATCAGTCATGCAATAACCAGACGAAGATTATTCAGCAGTCTTCGCTACACCAACTTTGTTGAAGTTGGTGCAGCGATATTTAAAACAGAAAAATTATTTGACTTCATCTGTTGAAATGAAAACCGAGGGTCGAGTTTCCGGTACTTTTCCGGGATATCGAGACCCGGCATGGTACCCGGTTCTGCACGGGCATGGTACCCGGTTCTGCACGGGCATGGTACCCGGTTC
>CAIMZS010000317.1 GCA_903846015.1 uncultured Anaerolineae bacterium
ATGTGACTGGAGTTCAGACGTGTGCCTTCCGATCTGCTTCTCCAAGACTGATCTGTACTTTCGGCGTCGCTGTGTAATCGGGTTTCGTAAATTTTCGCGTCATTGCTCAAGTGTACCAATTTTTTAGATCTTCAATTACTCCGACAGACTGCTAGATGTAATATTTCTGTAAACATAGAGCTTCTAACCGTATTCAATCCTGTCATGCCTAAAATCGCGGCCGCCAAATGTGCGTAACCTATCAAGGCCGCGATCAGCTTTTTTTGACCAAAATGTGCACTCGAAATGCTTAAAAACAAAGAGTGCCCAACCTAGGACACTCTTTGTTGTACAGAAATAGCAAAAAGACACATAAAACAAGAAATCCCGAGATGATTTAAGTCATCTCGGGATTTCTATGCTACCAGAATTACGCCTGGCGGCCCCGACAGGCTTGCTTTCGAACAATAGTAAAAAAGGAACTGAATTAACTTTGAGATTGTCTAGCGCAGAGCGTGATCAAGAAAGGCTAGTAATTTCTGGACATTTTGCGGAGTCCCGAAGGCGGGGTCAGTATGGCGGGCATTAGGCAAAAGCTCATGCGTAACCATTTGCGGAGCGATAGCACGCAGTTTCACTGCGAATTTCAACGATTGTTGATACGGAAGCCAATCGTCATGTGTCCCATGCTGGATGAAAAACGGCGGCAGGCCAGGACGGATGTAAGTCTCCGGATTGGCAATCCGCACCTGTTCTGGGCTGGCTATTTATTTTTGCGGTAAAGCTTTTCGGCATTTCCGCCCAGCATCAAATCCTTGTCGCCATCGCTGATATTCAATTGTTTCACGAAGGCCGCGCCTTCCAGCAGCCATTCCGGCCGGACCGGGTATGAGCTGCCGAACAGAATGTGATCCGCGCCCAGGACGGCTGCCGCACATTCAAGCTGCGCTTTCCCCCACGGCTGCGCCTGCGACATTTCAAAAAACAGGTTATCGCGCATGTGTTTTTGAAGTGCATCGCTGACCGGATCAAACCTGCCGACCATTTCACTGCTTTTGGGGGCGTGCGGCAGCATCATATTGGCATAGGCAAAAAATCCGCCGCCCAGCATCGAGTGAACAAGTTTCAAGCGCGGATATTTGTCGAAGAACCCGCTGAACAATTCCCGGCTCACCGCGGTGGTCTGGTCAACACATCGGCCATATTGGCGGCGCAAGTTGTTGTAATCCAGCAGCGAGTCGTACTGCACAGGCAGTGGCGAATGATGCACATAAACAGTCAATTCCATTTCGTTCAGCTTGCCAAAGAACGGCGCAAAGACATCATCGTCCAAGTACTGCGTGCCATAATGTGAAGATACCTGCACCCCGCTCATCCCCAATTCGTGGACGCACCTTTCAAGCTCATCCAGGCATGCCGGTGTTCCCCAGGGGGGCACCACAGCCAGTGCCGTCATTCTGCCATTGCTTTGTTTCACATGGTTGGCCATGCCATCGTTAAACTTTCGGCACAAATCCAGGCTCAGCCATTCCTGGCAGCCGGGAAGTTTCAGCACCGCCTGATCAACACCCGCCTTGTCCATGTCGGCCAGCTGCTTTTCCAGGATATAGTCACCCTGTGCATAGTTCAGATTTTGAAACCCTTTGGGTTTTTCGATCACGATCTGCTTGAGTTGATCCTTTTCCCGTGTCGTTGCATACCCGTGGATATCAGAATCCGCCGGGATTGCCGCCAGAAATTTTTGCAGCAGTTCATCATCGGCAAAGACTTCTTCCGGAAACCAATACATGTTCGCATCAATGATCATGATGTCTTCATCCTTATATTAGATTTACTTAGCCAACCTGAAATATCCTGCCCATCCACTTTGCCACCAGGGGCAGCGTAACGTAGATCACCAGGAAAGATACCACCACGGATATTACAAAGGATTCCAGGAAAGCCGGAAAAAAGCCAGCGTTGAACCCCACGTTAACCGCCGTAAGGACAAGCGACATCACAAAAGACATGATCAGGGAGAGCCATAAGTTGAACAGAATATCAAAGACCTTTTTGCTTATTTTCATGTTTATTCCTTCCATTGTAGAGAATATTGTTCTTGCATCTTCGGGCGGCCGTGCAGATCTGCGCTTTGCACGGTCATTTCTGTACTACCACCGATCACGGTGCAGCCTGTCCTCTTTGTAGCGCAGCTCTGCCGGTTCGGGCGTGGATGCCGGGAACCCCAGGGAAACAACATTCAGCGGGATGACTGACTCCGGCAAGCCCAGAATCTTTTTCAAACCCGCCACGCGCTCATCCAGCGGATAAACGCCTACCCACGCAGCCCCCAAACCCTGCTCATGGGCCGCCAGTAGCAGATTCATGCTAGCGTTGGAACAATCCTGTACCCAATAACCGGGGTACTTTTCCAGTTCAAGATCAACGCACACAACGATGCCGATCGGAGCTTTTTTGAGCATTTTGCCATACAGCAAAGCTTCAGCCATCTCGTTCAACTGTTTACGATCGGTCACAAGCACGAAGTGCCAGGGCTGTTGGTTGCCCGCTGAAGGCGCCTGCATGGCGGCTTCCAGGATTTTCTGGATCATCGCTTCGGGGACGGGTTTATCGAGATAATTGCGAATGCTTCTGCGGGTGCGAATCGCTTCGAGTGTGTTCATCGCCTAACCAATTATTTCGCCGCTGTTATAGACCAATACCTGTCCGGTCACGGCTGCCCCGGCCTCGCTGATCAAAAAACTGACAGCCTGCCGGATATTATCCAGGGTGTTGATTCTTCCCAGGGGGATTTGTCCAGCCGTATTTGCACCCATCTCATGCTGGTAGCCGTTGTTGAGACCGCCGGCCGCCAGGCAGTTGACTGTGATGTTCTTATTCGCGAGCATTTTCGCTGCGGTATGGGTCATGGAGACGATCCCGCCTTTGGCTGTGCAGTACGCCAGTCCATCATCCGGGTTGCCGTTGAACACCCCCGGCGATGCCAGGAAGATCACCCTGGGGCTGGAACTTTTTTCCAGGTAGGGAATGGCCTGTTGGAGCATATGGAAACTGCCTGTCAGGTGCGATGACATCACGCCATTCCAGGTTTCATCTGTAATTTCTGAAATATCTTCCTTTTTTGGCGGCCAACCCTGCATCGAGATCACCACGTCAATCCCGCCAAACCGCTCAGCCGTCTGCTTCAATGCCGTGCGCAGCGCTTCATTATCGACAACATTGCATCCGACCGGCAGGCACTGCTCGCCGAGTTTGCCAAGTCTTTGTACAGTCTCATTCGCCTTGGCTTCGGTTGAGCCGAAAACTGCCAGGGTCACCCCGTTTTCGCATAAACTGCGGCAAATCTCAAAGCCAATGAAACCGGCTCCGCCTGAAATAACTGCTACTTTTCCGTTCATATAGATCACCTTTAATTATCTGGTTTTAGTTGAGCTTGCTTTTCTGCCTGCTCGTCGACAGGCGCTTTATTCTGGCTTGGGATTACCAGGTAGTTCACCTTTTTCTCCATCCTGTTCATCGAAAACGCCAGCAATCCGGCCGCCAGGTACCTGGCAGCGCAGAATAGCTCACTGACAGGTTCATTCGCTGGGTTCAGGAGTAGAAAGACCAGCGTTGCGAGCGCAGCGGCGCCCAGGCTGATTGCCGCCCCCAATGTCGCTTTTTGCAGTGCCAGGGACGAACTCCGGAATTCAGCGATCGTCAGGTTCTGTCCCGCCGGCAGGTACGAGATAAAAGCGATCAGGATCCAGAACAAAAAGGGAATGCTGACCACCTGCGTGATCACCACATACCAGGTGGAGTTGCTGCTCAGCGGAAGCGCTGCGCTGAACACGAACAAAGCTGCGCTGCATAGGAAAAGCACAACATACAGCGCCCGCAGCAGCAGCCCCTGAACTTTTGACAAATCCTGGGAGTGGTAATCGCCTGTGTAGATGCGCTGGATCTTGTATCCCTTGCCATTCGGGTTCGGAATTTTGATCTCGGTATACCCTTCAAAGAAACGATGGTAGGCCTTGCTGTGCGCGAAACCAGCCTTGCTTTGCCTGGCCTCTTTTTGTATACGATCGCGCAGCGTCTCTTTGTTATCCATAATCAAGTTCCTTCCTGCAGCCTAGTTGATCTCGTGAACCCGGCAGCACGCCACAAAATGTTTGTCAGAGACTTCTTCAAGTTTCTGCGGCTGCTCGCTGCAGCCTCCCCTGGCATACGGGCAGCGCATGTAGAAACGGCAACCCGGTTTGGGGTTGATTGGCGAGGTCAATTCGCCTTTTAATGGGATCGGCTGCATGGGTTGGTTGATGTCGATGGAAGGGATGGCCGAGAGAAGCGCCTTGGTATAAGGGTGCAAGTTGTTGGTGAATAACTCCTTGGAAGGACACATCTCAACCACTTCGCCCAGGTACATCACGCAAATATGGTTGGAAATGTGCCGGACCACCGAAAGGTCATGCGTGACAAACATATAGGTCACGCCCATCTGATCTTGCAAATCCATCAGCAGATTCAATACTTGTGCCTGGATGGAAACATCAAGGGCGGAAACCGGCTCGTCGCAAACAATAAATTCAGGATCCAGCGCCAGGGCGCGCGCAATCCCAACCCGCTGACGCCGGCCGCCATCCAGTTCGTGGGGATAAGACTGGCGTAGGCGCGTGTCGATGCCCACCAGGTCCATCAATTTGGATGACTTTTCTTTTATTTCAGACCGGGAATAGTTGCCGGAATTTCTCAGGGGAGTTCTTTAACTGGGTTAATTCCCGGAGTTATTTCCCAAAAAGGCTAATTGATG
>CAIMZS010000318.1 GCA_903846015.1 uncultured Anaerolineae bacterium
CCTATTCATATTCAAATCGCAAATGAGTTTCCACTGTGCTGGGGGGAAGATTTTGACCAAGCGTTGTGAGACTTTCAGAAAGGAAAGGCTTCCAACCGATGGAAACAAGTTTTTTTATGAGCCACCAGCCCAATTCCTGATGCTTATAGTCTAAATTTTTATACATATCAAAGTAAAAATCACCCACCGGCATTTTACGGAATTTATCTTCCGGATTGACCCGTTCATCGCTTTCTACCAGACACTGCGGCATTATCCTTCGGATTTCACCCTTCGTCATCTCAAGCACCGCCACCTCTGTGCTTTTAATTTTTATACCCTGTGTTTCAATATTGATAATTGTGTAGCCAAGTTTTTTCATGCTTCAACTCTTGAATGGATTTTTTTGCCCAAAATTGTGTGCACATAATTTCAAATGCAAAAGGTTCCTGACCGCTATGCTGATTGATTTTATTCTAAAATCATCCACAGACACTGTCGCTGGTCAACCAACGTTAGTATACAATAAATTCGAGCATTTGCAATTTTATGAATATTATCACAAGGATCTTGTTCGAACCCAGCGCGTGGCTGTAAAACCGCTTTGAATGCAGCCCTGGCCCTGTCACGACATTGGTTCGGAAAGATAGAAAGGTTATAATACCGCCATGGTTGAAGTTGTTTCATTCTTTTTGGGTCAGATGAGATGATGATACCCTGAAATGAGGCGCAGGTCTTACAAAAAATTCATTTTAAAAGATAGGGAAGAAAGATGTCAGCCACCAACTTTACTGGTAAACACGTTTTGAACCTGGCAATTGAAATTTCCCTGGCAGTACTCGTTATCGTACTCGTTAGTTGTTCCCCTGGAACAGAGACTTCAAAGTCACATCAGGGTATGGTGTTTGTTGCCACAGGCGAATTTACAATGGGCAGCGATATCGGATTTACGGATGAACAGCCGGCGCATACTGTATTGCTTGATTCCTTTTGGATCGACAAAACAGAAGTGACCAACGCCGCCTACAGTCAGTGTGTTCAATCCGGCACCTGCCAGAAACCATCCGTCACAACCCATTTTGATGATCCCATCTATGCGAATCATCCGGTGGTTTCGGTATCATGGGAGCAGGCCAGGGCTTACTGCGCCTGGGCGAAACTCCGCCTTCCGACCGAGGCCGAGTGGGAGAAAGCTGCCAGTTGGGACCCGGTCAAAATTGAAAAGCGAATTTATCCCTGGGGCGATGAATTTGACTGTAAAAAAGGAAATTTTAGCGGTTCGAGCTGCGATACGTATGAAGGAACTGCGCCTGTGGGAAGCTTCCCATCTGGTGTAAGCGCATATGGGGCACTGGATATGGGTGGCAATGTTTGGGAATGGGTCCACGATGCTTTCATCGAATCTGATCCGATCATCAAAAGCGTAAGTTACTATGCTGTTTCACCGAAATCCAACCCCCAGGGTATTGACCCTTCTATTTCTGCATACCGCGTCATGCGAGGCGGCGCGTGGATGGAGAATTTCGGCGGTGGGCGTTCGGCCTACCGCCTTTGGTTCGGGCTGGACGATTCCTACAAATTCGCAGGCTTTCGCTGTGCCCGTTCTGAATAGGATTTTATGATGACAAAAAAAATCTTTTGGGAAAATCCCTACCTGGTTGAGTTGCAAGCGAATGTTACAAGCGTGATGGGGTCTGACATTACGGTTGATCAAACTATTTTCTTTGCAGAATCCGGTGGACAGGAAAGCGATCACGGCTTCATGAATAACCACCGTGTTCTGAAGGCTTTTAAAGCCAGCAAAGAAATTATTTATACGTTGGATGCTGATCATGGTTTGAAGGCTGATGATCGTGTCAAAATGGTCATTGATTGGGAAAGACGCTATAAATTAATGCGCTACCATTTTGCCGCAGAAGTAATATTGGAGCTGGTTTATCAAAAGTGGCCTGGTATCGAAAAAATTGGGGCCCATATCGCCCAGGATAAGGCGCGCATAGACTTTATTTGGGGTCAGAATATTTCCAGGATTTTCCCCGAACTGGACCAAGAAGCGAGTAAAATAATTGCTGCGAACCAGACCATCGAGAGTGCTTTTAGCGATGCAGAAGCAGAGAAACGTTATTGGAAGATTGAAGGATTTTCGCAAGTAGCCTGTGGTGGCACCCATTTAAGAAATACTGGTGAAATTGGGCAAATCTCATTAAAGCGTAATACTATCGGCAAAGGCAAAGAGAGAATCGAAATCTTCATCGTTTCTACCCAGCCATCCCGTCCAGAGAGCGGGAGTATCAGCGAATCTAAAGAGAAGGTGCCTTTTGGAACAGATATCGATTTCAACCCGAGTACAGAATCTGCTGGATGAGTTCCATATCGCCCGACCGGAGGTTTTTGCCGAACGCGCCGTTTTGGTAACCAGAGCTTATGCCAGTTCGGAAGGTCAGCCAGTTTTGCTGCGCCGCGCTGGGGCACTGGAAGAGATTCTGAAGGGCACAACGGTTTTGATCCGTCCTGGCGAGTTAATTGTTGGTTGTAAGACGCCAGCCATTCTTGGCTCCCCTCTTTACCCGGAAATTGCCAGCGATTGGGTTGAGAAGGAATTGGATACGATTGCCCTGCGCGAAGAGTCACCTTTCAAAGTTAGCGCTGAGACCAAAACAGTCTTACGCGCTGAAGTATTTGATTACTGGCGTGGAAAACAAGTTTACAACCGGATTATGGATGTCTTGCCGAAGGAAGTATTACGCGCCACCGAAGAGGGTCTTTTCTTCCATTATTTTTTGAACCGCAGTATTGGCCACATAACAGTTGATTATGAACGAGTTCTGCAAAAAGGTTTTATGGGGCTCAAAGCACAGGTTGAAGCCGAGTTTGATCAGGTCAATTCCGAAGATGCGGGCAGTTTAAAAAAGATCCACCTGATGCAGGCCATGATTCGTTGTTGTGATGTTGCCAACCTCTTCGCGCAGCGGTATGCGCAGGAGGCCGAGCGCCTGGCTGAAATTACCAACGATCCCATCCGCAAGGCTGAACTGGCTGAGATTGGGGAAATCTGTCGTTGGGTGCCAGCTCACCCGGCCCGAACCTTTCAGGAAGCCCTGCAGTCTTTCTATTTTGTTCATCTCATCTTGAACCTGGAAACCAATTCCTATGCCATCGGCCCGGGTCATTTTGACCAGTATCTGTATCCCTATTACCAGGCAGATATCGAATCTGGAAAAATCACTCGCGAGCAGGCCGGTGAACTGCTGGCCTGTTTGTGGATTAAACTAAATGAGTTGACGGTTGTCAAAGAAGGCGGTACGGCCAAAGCCAGCAATACTTACAACGATTTCCAAAACCTGAACCTGGCCGGGCAAACCGCAGATGGTTGCGACGCTACCAATGACCTTTCCTTCTTGTGTTTGGAAGTTACCAGCAGTCTCCACCTGCCCCAGCCGCAGGTTTCGGTGCTGATATCTTCAATGACTCCGGATAGTTTTCTTGCCAGGGCTTGTGAGGTGGTCAGTTTAGGTTTTGGCATGCCTGCAATATTCAATGAAGATGAAAAGACCCGGTCACTGCTGCTCAAAGGCAAAACCCTTGAGGATGCCCGCCGGGGTGGAATCAATGGTTGTGTTGAAGTAGTGGTACAGGGCAAAGATATGATGGCCGCCAGCGGTTATTTTAATTTGCCAAAATGCCTGGAATTAGCCCTGGGCAATGGTATCAACCCGCTGACTGGTTCCCAGTTGGGCCCCCATACCGGCAGCCCGGATGAATTGACTACTTTTGAAAAACTACTTGAAGCGATTCAAGCCCAAATTGCCAACGGACTCAGACTGAAGATGACCTATGATGGCATCGCCAGGCAGACCTACGCCGAATTTTGCCCGGTGCCGTTTACTTCACTGTTAATGGACGATTGCCTGAAGTCCGGCAAAGATTACCATGACGGCGGCGCTCATTACAGCCTGCCGATGTTATGCGGTGTGGGCACAGGCACGATGGCTGACTCTTTGGCAGCCGTTAAGAAAATGGTTTATGATGACAATATCCTATCCCTGGCACAGCTGGTTGAAATGCTGAACCTGGATTTTGTAGGACACGAAAGAATGCGGCTGATGCTGCGCAACCGCGCTCCTAAATGGGGCAATGCCGATAACTACGTTGATACGATTGCCCACGATATAGTTGAGATGTTTGCCAATGAATTGGAAAAGCACCATGACGAACGTGGTATGCCGTATGCAGCCAACATGATTCCCACCACCACCCATATCTGGTTTGGTGATCTTACCGGCGCAACACCCGATGGACGCCGCGCGCGGTCGCCCCAGTCTGAAGGTATTTCTCCTGTGCAGGGGATGGATCGCCAGGGACCTACTGCTGTTGTCCGTTCAATGGCGCGCTTGGATCACGCCCGCAGCTCTGGCACGCTCTTCAATATGAGGTTCCACCCATCCGCGTTAAGTGGCGAAGTGGGCTTGCAAAAATTTGCCCACCTTATCCGTACCTATTTTAAATTGGGTGGGCATCATATGCAGTTTAATGTACTCTCGTCTGAAACGCTGCTGGCAGCCCAACAACACCCTGAGCAGTACCAGGATCTAATTGTGCGCGTGGCCGGATATAGCGATTACTTTTTACGTCTCAGCCGTGATCTTCAAAATGAAATTATTTCCAGGACTGAGCATGGTTGGCAATAACAAAGATGGTGATGAAAACCATGCTGGCTGGGTCTTTAATATCCAACGTTACGCTGTTCATGATGGACCGGGCATCCGTACCACAGTTTTCCTGAAAGGCTGCCCGCTGCAGTGCCTGTGGTGCTGCAACCCCGAGTCCCAACATATTGAACCGGTAATCGTTTTCTGGCAAGATCGTTGCATTGATTGCGGCAACTGCCTGGCAGTGTGCCCGTCATCGGCAATTTCAGATGATATCGATCACCACAAACGAATTGATACCCGGCAATGTGATCACTGTGGATTGTGTGTCGATCAATGTTATGCAGGTGCATTGGAACAAGTCGGAAAGTTGAGAACCGCCAGGGACATCCTGGATGGAGTGGAAGAAGATCGCAGCTTCTATGCCGAATCAGGGGGTGGTATGACACTCTCTGGTGGCGAGCCTCTGGCGCAACCTGGGTTTGCCTATCATCTTCTAAAAGGCGCCCAGGCACGCGGAATTGGAACAGCGCTCGAGACAAGTGGATTTGCATCGTGGCAGGTTTGGAAGAAACTTTTGCCATATCTTGACTTGATCCTGTATGACTTAAAGGAAGTCGATCCAGTGCAGCATAGGCACTTTACCGGAGTGTCTAACAAGCTGATCCTTGAAAATCTTAAACTCCTGGCCCAAACCGGCAAGCCTGTTATCGTTCGTCGTCCGGTTATTCCGGGCTATAACGACAACCCGCAGAGTATCCACGCCTTGGGACGGTTTGTCCAGGAATTAGGAACGGTCAGTGAAATTGATTTGCTGCCCTATCACCGCATGGGCCAGAACAAATACAAACAACTGGGTCAGGAATATGTTATGGGGGATGCGCCCACCATGAAAGATGATGAAGTAACTGGGTTACGAGATATTCTCGTTTCCTATGGCTTGACGGTCAAAATTGGCGGATGACTTTTTGTGCCCGTGCAGAACCGGGTACCATGCCCGTGCAGGGCTTCTGCGCCCCTACCGTATCGAATAAGGTCACTGGAGAAATATGGATTATGCTCAAATTGCTTATGAACACATCCGTCAACTATCTGTGACCATCGGGGGACGCGGAAGCTGCACATCTTCCGAGCGCCGGGCAGCAGAATATGTTCATGAAAAGCTGCGCGAATCTGGCGTGACGGATGTCGATTTCGAAGAATTCAGGGGCGCACCTTCCACTTATTTGCCATTCACGCTGGCTTTCATTTCTGCGCTTCTTGGCACACTGGTCGCTTTGCTCTCAGGTACTCGCGCTGCTTTCACACTTGGCGCGCTGCTGAACCTGTGTGGAGTGTGGGCCATGTTCGCCGAAAGCGAATTTAAATCCAACTGGACTCGTTGGCTGCTGCCCACCATCAAAACCCAGAACGTTACCGCTATTATTCATCCACAAAAAACTGTCAAACAACAGTTGGTTTTATGTGCTCATCTCGATAGCCACCGCACCCCAGTTTTTTACTCATCCACCACCTGGCATAAAATATTTGGTCTTTGTGTAACGGGTGCTTTCTTGAGCATGGTGTTGGGGACACTGATATTCGGAGTTGGCGGCTTTTTGGGTTGGAGCTGGCTGAGGTGGATAGGGGTGTTGATTGGTCCTGTACAGATTTTTGTTCTTATTCTGGTTCTTTCTGCCGAGTTCACTCCATTTTCACCAGGCGCCAATGACAATGCTTCTGGCGTTGGTGTCATTCTAGCGCTGGCTGAACGGCTGCGGTTAGAGCCCCTGGTATACACCACTGTCAACCTCATTTTTACCGACTGTGAAGAAACAGGTGCCCATGGTATCCAGGCTTATTTGAGAAGACATGCTGAACCGTTTGGGAAAGATGCGGTTTACATCATTCTGGATGAGGTTGGAGCTGGACATCTGAAAATCATCCTGCAGGATGGCTTGATCATCAAACATAAGACTCACCCCCGCGCTGTTAAGTTGGCTCGGGATGCGTCTTTCGGGCTTTCGCGCACTGCGATTGAAGCAGTTGGCGAAGCGTATACCGATGCGCTGCCAGCGACCAAACGCGACCTGATCGCCATCACAGTTGCATCAGCATTTCCCGATCCTGACACAGCCTTATCTCACTGGCATCAAATGTCAGATCAGCTTGAGTTTATTGACGTACAAACCTTGCAGGATGCCAATACCTTCACCTGGAATATCTTACAAGCGTTGGATATTGAATAATGCTGACGATCGTCAGTCTTTCCAAAATCAATAGATCACAGTACACTTTGCCCTACAAGAACTAGCACCGCTTCGCACTTTAAAAACAGGGCAGTACCATCGGTATCATCAACGCTATACGCTTCAGGCAATCAGCGCAATCATGCTAATATTACAACCCTTCAAATCACAGTTCAGACAACCTTCAACAGCGATGTTCTACCCTTGAAAGCGTGACCCAGTGTTACCCAGTGTTACCCAATGTGACCGCATTGCCAAATCCATTTTCGCCTCGTGCGGGAGCCGGGACTATCGCCGAAATTCTGTACCGCAATCCTTTGATTTTCTCGTGTTGTGAGCAATGCCACTAAGCAGTAGAATGAGGCTGTACCTGTTTTCCTGAGCCAGAGTCAAGATTATTGGATGGCAATGGTGAGCAGTTACGAGGAGCAAGTCGATGCTAAAAAAGCAATCAGATCTCGATAATGCTGCTGCTCTACGCCATAAAGCTGAGCAGATCGCTGGAGAACGACAGGCACCACAGTTAATCGCTGAATCTTTATCCCCTGATGAAACTCTCCGCCTGATGCATGATTTGCGGGTGCACCAGATTCAGTTGGAGATGCAGAACGATGAATTGCGTCGCATCCAGGCAGAGTTGGAAGCCTCGCATGCGCGCTATTTCGATTTGTTCGACCTGGCGCCAGTGGGCTATCTCATCCTCAATACCCTGGGTATTATTCTGGAAGCCAATTTGACCGCTGCCACGCTGCTCGGTGTGAATCGCGGTCAGTTAATTGGATATTCATTCCGTCGCTTTATCACGGAAAAATATCAGGATATCTATTACTTTCATGTGAATGAACTCAATGAAACAGATACCAGTCAAAGCTTCGATTTGGAGTTAAGTAGTAAAAAGCGGGCGTTTTGGGTCCAATTGCAGATCAGCACCGGGTTTAATTCGAAAGGCGAACGCGTGCTCCGTTATGTGTTTAATGATATTACTGCGCGCAAGCAAGCCGAAGATGCGCAGCAGCGTTCATTTTCTTTTTTAGATGCTGTTATCGAAAACAGCCCGCTTGCCATGTGGATTTCGGATGAAACCGGCACACTGATCCGCGCTAACCAGGCTTTGCGGGACAGGCTTCATGTCACCGATGCTGAAATCGTTGGCAAATACAATATCTTTACAGACAACCTGATCATTAAACAGGGCCATCTCCCAAAGGTGCAGGCTGTCTTCAAGCAGGGTGCGGTTGCCCGATTTGTCATCGAATACAACACATCTCAACTTGAAAATTTAAAACTGGCCCAATTCACTAATGTATCTCTGGATGTCACTATTTCTCCAGTCATAAACGCGGCGGGAAAAGTCAACAATGCCATTATTCAGCATGTTGATATGACTGATCAAAGACAGGCCGAACAGACCTTACGCGAAAGCGAAGCGCGGTTCCGAAACATGGCCGATACTGCACCAGTCATGATCTGGATGGCTGGCACCGATACATTATGCGATTACTTCAACCAGTCCTGGCTCGATTTTACCGGGCGCACGCTGGAACAGGAATTGGGCAACGACTGGTCCAAAGGCATCCATCCCAATGATCAACAAAGATGCCTGGATGTTTACCTGGGTGCTTTCAAAGCCAGGCATAAATTCGAGATTGAATATCGTTTACGCCGCGCTCAAGGCGATTATGGTTGGGTATTGGATAAAGGCATTCCACGCTTTACGCCAGATGGAAACTTCATCGGCTATATTGGTTCGTGCGTTGACATCACTGAACGCAAGCTGGCAGAAGAAGAGCTGCATGCAAGCGAGGCGCGCTACCGCCGGTTGGTGGAAGGCGCGCCGGATGTGGTGTATACATTCTCAAACAAACGTGGGGGCATTTATTATTCACCAAGTGTGGAAAATGTATTAGGGTATTCATTGCAGCATTTATATGCGCACCCTTACCTTTGGAGTGAATCTATTCACCCAGACGACAGCGAACGCATTGGTAAAGTTATCCGTGAATTTGAGCTGGGAAAACCATTCGACATAGAATATCGCATCCGCGATGCGCGCGGAAATTGGCATTGGCTGCAGGATCGCTCCATTGGAAAAATGATTAGCCCTGCAGAGATACTTATCGAGGGTCTGGCAATCGACATTACAGAACGTAAGCTTGCCAGCCAGCGTTTGAATGATTCACTGGCTGAAAAGGATGCGCTGCTGCGTGAAGTTCACCACCGCGTCAAGAATAATCTGGCCGCCATCATTGCGCTGATTGGCTTGCAGCAAGCCGGCCTGGCGGACCCTGCAACCAGGGTCGAATTTACCGAATTGGGCAGCCGCATCAATGCCATGGCGCTTGTACATGAATTGTTGTATCGTTCTGAGACCCTGACCTGGATTGACATGCAGACCTACCTGGATAGTTTAATTGCCCAACTGCAAATCCTCTACCAGATTTCAGGAACGATCCTGGTATCAGTAACCGCACAAAATATCCGGATCGATCTGGATACTGCCATTCCATGCGGCTTGATCGTGAGCGAACTGCTTACTAATAGTTTCAAGCATGCCTTCCCAGGCGGGAGACCGCGAATTGGCGAAAAAGTCTGCAAAATTTCAGTCAGTTTCGAAACGCTTGGTAAAACCAAAAAGCTGAGAGTTTGCGATAATGGCGTTGGACTGCCTGCCGGCCTTGATTGGGAAAAAGCTCCCACCTTGGGGCTGCGCTTGATCCGGATGTTAGGGGTACATCAGCTTAGCGCCGTAATGCATGTGGATACTTCTGCAGGCACATGTTTTGAAATAACTTTTGACGAAAAGATCAGGAACTGATCCGATGACACAGCCAACAATATTAATTGTCGAAGATGATGCTATTTTGGCGATGTTTTTACAGGATATGCTCAGTAGATTGAATTATTCTGTCTTTCCATCGATCGCCACCGGTGAAGAGGCAGTTCGTTTCAGTTTGCAAAATCAACCCGACCTGGTGTTAATGGATATCCAGTTGAGCGGTGAGATGAATGGCATTACAGCTGCCAGGATCATTGCACAAAAGACTGGCATTCCGATCATCTTTCTGACCAGCTTTGACCAGTCAAGTGTTGTGGAAGATGCCAAGACTGCCGGCGCGTATGGCTATCTGATTAAACCTGTCGATGAACGAGACTTGGGTACCAACATCGAGATTGCACTCTACAAACATAAAATTGACCAGAAGCTGCGTGAAAGCGAAGAACGTCTGCGCGAGGTGCTGGAAAATTCGCTGGATGCTTCATACAAACGCAACCTCAAAACCAATAAGTATGATTATTTAAGCCCTGTTTTCGAGCGGCTTTCCGGCTATACCCTTGCCGAGATGGAGAACTTGCCCATCGAAGCTCTGATCAGCATGATGCATCCTGATGATCAAGCTGATATGGAACACGTAGTTAGTGAGTCGTTATCCGGAATCAGCGGCGCAACATACCAGTTGGAATATCGTTTCAGACACAAGGATGGCTCGTATCGCTGGTTTTTAGATCGATTCACCTTTCTGCGCGACAAGGATAATCTGCCGTTGGCGCGGATTGGCAGCATAGAGGATATTAGCGCGCGTAAACATACCGAAGAAACACTGCAAAAGAGCGAAGCGCAGTACCAACGTCTTTTACGAACGCTGCCATCTGGTGTGGTGGTTCATACTGCCGGTCAGATTGTTTGGGCCAATGATGCCGGAGTCAGGATGTTTGGCGGGAATTTGCCGCAGGAATTTATCGGCAGCTATTTGATCGATCGGGTGCATCCGGACTATCGTAATATTGTTAACAGTCGCCAAAAGATAATGCTGAATGGATCCTTGGTGCCCCTGATAGAAGAAAAATTGCTGCGTCGTGATGGCAGCGCCTTTGATGCCGAAGTGTCGGCGCTGCCCATCACGTACGCTGGTAAGCCCTCCGTATTGGCCCTGTTTAATGATATCACCGAGCGCAAACGCTCAGAAATCGCGATCGTCTCGCTGGGGCTGCGCAACCAGACCCTGCTCAACACAGCTACCGATGGAATCCACATCCTTGATGAGCATGGCAATTTGATGGATGCCAACCCGGCATTCTGCAACATGCTGGGGTTTACCCATGAAGAAATTCTAAATCTCAACGTGACCGACTGGGATATGCAGTGGTCACCCGATGAATTGCTGGGGAAGATCAGCGAACTGATAAAACATCCTGGCCTATTTCAGACACGCCATCGCAAAAAGGATGGGTCATTGCGCGATGTCGAGATCAACGCTGTCGGTGTCACGCTGGAGGGTCAAAATTATCTCTACGCAGCAGCACGAGATGTTACCGAGCGCAAGCAAATCGAAGATGCGTTAAAAATGAGCGAAACCAAATTGCGTGCTATTCTGGATTGTTCTAGCGATGCCATTGGCGTGTACACCAATGGCATCTGGGAATTGTGCAACCCCGCTGCAGTGCGCATGTTCGCAGTCTCATCTCCGGAAGAATTGATCGGAACACCGATTCTAAAGGTGATCGCCCTCGATGAGCGCCAGAGGATCGCTGGTTATGTTAGAAGTCGGGTTCAAGGGGGCGATGCGCCAACATCTTATGTGACCCGTGGTCTGCGTATGGATGGCACTGAATTCGACATGGATGTGACCCTGTCAAGTTTTACATTAGAGAACAGACTGCATGCGCTGATGATATTGCGCGATATTACCGATCGCAAGAAAGCCGAGACCGCTTTGCTCCTGGCGCATGCCGAACTTGAGCAGCGTGTGCTTGAGCGTACCGCCGATTTGCAAGCTGCCAACAACTCGCTGGAAAAAGCCTCGCGAGCCAAGGATGAATTTTTAGCGATCATGAGCCACGAACTGCGCACCCCACTGACCGGTATCATTGGCATGTCACAGATACTTCTGTCCGATACCTTCGGTGAATTGAACGAGAAACAAACGGCTGCCCTTATGAATATTGAAAAAAGTGGACAGCACTTACACGAAATAATCGACGATATCCTGGATTACAGCACACTGCAGGCCAGTAATATGAATCTGCCGCTGACGTCTTTCTCGTTGACTCATGCATGCAATGCCTGCATACAAACGGTGGATGTTCAGGCTGCGCAAAAAAAACTCACCATGCGGGTGAGCATCTCGCCAGAGATCATCACGCTAAGAGCCGATGAGCGTCGCATTCGCCAGATTATCGGAAACCTGCTCAGCAATGCTGTCAAGTTCACGCCGAAAAAAGGTGAGATCGAACTCAAGGTTACGGGTGATAGGGAAGCACATCAGGTGAGAATCAGCGTCAGCGATACTGGCATCGGCATTAAGAATGAGGATCTCGCGCGCCTGTTCCAACCTTTTCAACAGCTGGATATGCGCCTTGCACGTAAGTTTAACGGTACCGGGTTGGGCCTGGCAATGGTCAAACTGCTTACTGAGATACACAGTGGCAGCGTGGAGGTTGAAAGTGAATTTGGCAAGGGTAGCTGTTTTACGGTTATTCTACCCTGGACGCCTTAAACAAGAATAGACTGTACCACCGTTATCAACCGGGTACATGCCCGTGCAGAACCGGGTACCATATCATCCGATGAAATTTGCTAATAATGGATTTTGACCAGTGTGCCCATCGACGCCCAATAATAGAGCCATTCCGCATCGGGTATCGATAGATTAACACAACCATGACTCATAGGAGTGCCAAAATTACTGTGCCAGTATGTACCATGCAGAGCATAACCTTTATAAAAGTACATAGTGTAAGGAACATCCGGCAGAAAATAACCCCCTCCCCACATATTGGCCTTGATATGTCTTTCGTAAATATGGTAACTTCCGGTAACGGTCAGACGCGGTGCGGCACCCGTGGAAACGAGAAAGGAATTGACGATAGTCGTGCCTTCATAGGCGTAAACCATCTGGTTGGTTAAATCCACATCAATCCAATGAACGCCATTATTGGAAGGGCTGTTCAGGGATGGCGTTTGGGCGGCTGCCTGTGTTGCTGGCAATTCCTGGGGCTGATTCAAGGCCAACGGTTCAAGCGTATCCGTGGGAAGTGGCGTTGGGGAGGCCGCCAGGGTACTTATGCTTGTGGGCGTTTCTGTTTGTACCGGTGTAAATGTCAATGATGCCGTTAGTGTTGGCGAGACCGTATATGTTTTTGTTGGGGTAAAACTAACGCTGGGTACAGGCGTAAGGGTAAAGCTGGGGATTCCGGTTGGAATGGGTGCCAGGGTTGGATTGGATTTGGAAACATCCGCCGCTACAAAAGTTGGGGTGTCAGATGCTGGACTGAACAGGGCCAAAACCGGTTTGACACTGCTTGCAATGATTGCAGCAGCTATCAAGCAGATTACTAAACCCAGACCTGCCGCATAAATCACGCGTTTGCGATTTCGATGTTTTTCTGGTTGGCTTGTTTTTGAATTCGGATCGACCAGCGAGTGGGAAACTGCGAGAGGAATAGCGGCAACTGACGGTTGTGGCTGATTGACTTGTTTTTTTCGCAGAGTTTCCAATGTCAGGGCCAGCCCATTTTTGGCTTGCAAGCTGTCTGGGGTTATCGCCAGGGCTCTTTGATAATACTCTATGCTGGCACGGGGTGCTGAGAGTGCCGCCATCATTAACCAGACTTCTTCCAATTCCGGGGCAAGCTGGGCGGCCATTACCGCCAATTGGCGGGCGGTATTTTTATCATCACCTTTTAAAGCATTGTGTGCCTGTTCCACGGTTTTCAAAGCAGTAAGCTGGTTTGGATTCATTGGATTCCAGTCAGGCCTGATAGATGACACACCCCACTGATACTTGCGCAATGAGGTGTGTCATCTATATTTATGGGTTGTTTAAATCGCGAAAACGTATTAACAGAGGGATGGCGATAAAGACAAAGATTAATATCCCCAGAAAAACGATACCATCACTATTGCCGGCTTGGGATTGCAAGGTCAGCGCTGCGCTTGTCTTTGGGATAAGAGTTGCAGCGGCTCGGTGCAAAGCGGGTGCCGGACGGAATACCAGGCCAAAAAATAACAGCAAGGCAGCCAGCAGAAAAAAAATTAAAATGCGATATTTTCTTATCATGCTCAATTCATCAAAACGGGTGATAGAGTTTCACCCTAGTATAACACGAGACAAATAAGATATTTCTTATCAAATATTAATTTGTCATGTATAATCCCAACCGCTTGGGTAAGAATACAATACCGGTGTGTAGCGGCAATTTTGCCAGGACGCGCCAGGCGCAGCCCGCATGCCGCAGGAGAGATTATGTTGAAATTGTTTGAGTTTCTTAAAAAACCAGGTGCGCAAATTGGAATCTTGATTGTCATCCTGGCAGTCATTAGTGCTGGAGGCTGGGGTCTCTACCAGACTCAAATTCCACCCACCCAACCGATATTATTTCCCCACAGCACCCATGTGAATCTACAAATCCCATGCCTGTACTGCCACCCCGGCGCCTGGCGGCAGGCTTCGGCCGGCTTACCAACCGAGCAGAAATGTTGGGCTTGCCATGGGCAGTTGAAGAAGTATTTCCAGCCAGCGCTCCCGATAGAACAGTGGCCAGTTGAACTTCAAAAACTCAACAACTTTGTCCAGACCAACAAACCAATTGACTGGGTACCAGTCTACCAGGTTCCTGATTTTGTTCATTTTAACCATCGACCCCATATCGCTGCGGGGGTAAACTGCGAAGCCTGTCATGGTGATATGAGCAAAAAGACCGTTGCCACGCTTGAACAAACGGTCAACATGGGTTGGTGCATCAACTGTCACAAGGCCAAAACTGAAACTGATTCAGTCAAACGCGCCAAGCTGCTAGATTGCAGCACATGCCATTATTAATTCGGGATTACCCCGATCCGTTTTGAAAGGAACGATGATCCATGACAGATAAAATTTCCCGGCGCGATTTTCTAAAAGTGGCTGGCATTGGCACGGCAATAACAACGGTATTAACTGGCTGCGGGCCCGCTTCACGCTATACCACCCGCGAACCTTACATCAAAATGCCGGAGTACACCTATAACGGTCAGAGTACCTATTACGCTACCACTTGCCGGGAATGTTCAGCCGGCTGTGGGTTGGTAGTACGCACCATGCAGGGGCGGGCACTTAAAGTTGAGGGAAATAAGTTTAACCCGGTCAACCTGGGTAAGACCTGCGCGCGTGGCCAGGCTGGGCTGCACGGTTTGTACAATCCGGATCGTATTAAAAACCCGGTGAAACATGCCCGCCGCGATAATAATTACACCGATATTGATTGGGATACCGCCATTGGAGTTGTATCACAAGCGCTTAAGGGCGACCCCGGCGAAATCGCCTTCCTGATGGGGCTGGCTCCTGACCATCTTTTTGATCTGGTAAGTGACCTTTGCAAGTCACTTGGCGCGCCCGAACCTGTGCGTTATGGCGCCCTCAGCCTGTTCGAAGCGCGCGCCACGCTCGGCGAAGCCGCCCGGACCATTTTTGGCAAACCTGATATGCTATTTTTCGACCTGGCATCCGCAGATGTGACCTTTTCCTTCGGGGCCAATTTTCTCGAGACGTGGCTCTCGCCAGTCGCGTATACGCGCGGCTTTGCCAAAATGCGTCAGGGCACTAACCGGCGCGGCTACCTGGTTCAATTTGAAGCGCGCATGTCGCAGACTGCCATGAAAGCGGATGAATGGATCCCAGTAGCACCTGGCACCGAAGGGCTGGTGGCCGCCGCACTTGGCAAGCTGATCGCTGCAGTCAAATCAGGAACTGTCCCTGCCGCATATGATGGCGTTGATATTGTCAAAGTCAGTGAACTCTCTGGTGTACCGCAAGAAAGCCTCAAACGACTGGCGCAAATTTTTGCGAATGCTCAAAACCCGTTAGCTATTCCAGGAGGCGCCGCGCTTGGCCAGAGCAACGGCCTGGAAACCGCCAAAGCCATTCTGGCATTGAATGCCACCGTAGGCAATCTTGGGAAACCCGGCGGTGTCTACATGACCCCACCCTCACCCGTTGATGGCGATGGATATCATCGCGCTGCAAATACCAGCGAAATGGGTCAACTGATCGATAAAATGAAATCGGGGATGATTAAGACATTGTTCGTGCACGCGGTCAACCCGGTCTTTGAACTGCCGCGCTCGCTGGGTTTTGAAGCTGCGCTTGAGAAGGTACCGAATGTGATCTCGTTTGCATCCTTTCCGGATGAAACCGCCCTGCTGTCAGATTATGTTTTTCCCGATCACACTGGCCTTGAATCTTTTGGTTACCAACGTATCCTGACTGGTTCGAGCCAGTCCCTGCTTTCGGGCGCCCAGCCAGCCGTGGCCCCATTCTACAATACGCGCGCAACCGCCGATGTTCTGCTGGCTGCTGGCGCGCAGGCGGGTGGCAAGGCTGCGCTGACCTTCAAGGATGAGGTCGAATATATTCAAAGCAAACTGGCCGGGCTGATGGATGCTCGTGATGGTTATTATTCGGCTGCGGACATGTCATCCTTCTGGGTGGAATTCCAACAATACGGAGGTTGGTGGCAAAACAGCAGCAGCCTGGGTACGCCAGATGCGACCGGTGCATTGGATTCTGCCCTGAATATACCGAATGTCGAATTCGATGGTGACGGAAAGTATATCTTGTTGCCCTTTGTTTCACCCATTCTGGGCGAAGCGGGAGCCAATAAACCCTGGCTGCAAGAAGTGCCTGACCCAACTACAACCGTGATGTGGAATTCCTGGCTTGAGATCAATCCCAAAACTGCTGAGGATCTGGGTGTGACCGATGACGATGTGGTCAAGGTTATCTCGGGGCATGGGGAAGTGGAATTATCGGTACTGGTATATCCGGCCATTCGCCCAGATGTGGTTGCTATCCCATTTGGTCAGGGTCACCTCGCCTATGGGCGCTATGCTGAGAATCGCGGGGTTAACCCTGCTGATTTGTTTGGGAACAAGTTTAATGGCGCCGGAGACCTGGCCTTTGCTGGTGTAAAAGTGAAAATTGAAAAGACAGGCAAAATACAGCCACTTTCACGAATGGAAGGCTATACCAAAATGGCCGCGGCTGAGAAAAAGTAATATTGGTAAAAGGAGAGCGAACACATGGCTAAACTCAATATTCCAGAAGTAAAAGCGAACTGGGAAACCACCCCTGGTATTTGGGGCATGTCAATCGATATGGATATTTGCACAGGTTGCCAGGCTTGCGTGGCAGCCTGTGCCATGGAAAACAACATCCCTTTTGTAGGCGAGGTAGATTCAGGTTACGGACGTTCCTTGCACTGGCTGCGCGTTGAACATACCTGGGAGGGTGAATTCCCTCAGGTTACCCCCACCAGCTTTCAGCCCGTATTGTGCCAGCAGTGCGGTAATGCGCCGTGCGAACCGGTTTGCCCGGTGTTTGCTTCCGTCCACAGCCAATCTGAAGACCTGAATCTGCAAGTTTACAATCGCTGTGTGGGCACACGATACTGTGCCAACAACTGCCCATACGTGGTGCGTGTTTTCAATATGCGTGATTACGAGCGTACCGAACCACTTCCGAACCAGTTCAATCCAGACGTGACCGTACGCCGCCGCGGTATCATGGAAAAATGCACTTTCTGCATACAGCGTATTCACAAGGGGCAGGATCAGGCCAAGTCTGAGGGCCGCGAGGTAATGGATGGTGAAGTTGTGCCCGCCTGCGCACAGGCATGCCCGGCTGATGCAATCGTCTTTGGCCGGTTAGATGATCCGCAAAGCCGTGTGAGTACTATGTCCAAAAACGGTCGCGGTGTGCAACTTTTGGAAGATCTCGGCACACTGCCACGCGTAACCTACCTGAAAGAGGAGAGAACCTATGGCCGTACTGGCTAAACCCGCTGGCTCCATCGGAAAACCTCATTCACACGAAGATGAAGAGGCCCACTTACGTGAAGAGCATCTGATGCTCGATCCGCGCCCACGCGGTGAAATGAATGCAATGGTGATGGAATCGATGATGGTAACCAGTTGGAAATTCTGGGTTATCTCCATCATTTTAGCCATCATTGTGGCGATCTGCCTTGGGTATTACTGGGGCTATATGATCGTTAACGGCCTGGGTGTGGCTGGCGTCAATCGTCCAATCTACTGGGGAATTTTCCTGGTCAATACCGTCTTCTGGATCGGCATCAGTCATGCCGGCACTTTCGTCTCAGCGCTTTTACGTGTGTTCAAAGCAGAATTCCGCAGGCCATTTACCAGGGCCGCCGAATTGATGACCACTTTTGGGTTAGTGCAGGCTGGCTTGAGCATTTTTATGCACATGGGTCGTATCTGGCTGGCGTACTGGTTGTTTCCATATCCCAATGAACGTGGGTTGTGGCCAAACTTCCATTCGCCGCTTTCATGGGACTTCCTGGCAATCAATACTTACCTGCTTTCCAGCACGATGTACCTGTTCCTGCCGCTCATCCCGGATTTGGCAATGGCACGCGATCGCTCCACTGGCTGGCGCAAAGCGGTGTACCGCACCCTTGCACTGGGTTTCCGTGGCACGGAAGGCGAGTGGACGCACCTGCGCTTTGCAATGAACCTGTTTGCTTTTGCTATTTTGCCGGTCATGTTCTCAGTACATACCATCGTTTCCTGGGACTTTGCCGCCGCGATGCGCCCTGGCTGGAGTTCCACCATTTTCGGCCCCTATTTCGTGGTCGGAGCGCTGCAGTCCGGTCTTTCGGCAGTGGCGATGGTAATCATTGTCGTGCGCGCCACCATGAAAAATATGAAATACTTCATTCGCCCCGAACACCTGGATGCGCTCGGTAAGTTGATGCTCATCATTTCAATGGCATGGGCTTATTTCTTCTTCAATGATTATATGGTGCAGTGGTATAACGGCGATAAATGGACCGACATCCTGCTCAAATTCCACGAAGAAGGCCCGCTCGGATGGATGTGGTATGCCATGCTGATCTTTAATATTGCGGTGCCCTGGCTGATCTTGTGGAATAAAAACTGGCGGCGGAACCCCACCATTCTGTTCACCGTTGGTTTCTTGGTAAACATAGCGATGTGGTTTGAGCGCTACATCATCATTCCCACCTCGCTCAGCATTAACCGTTTCCCCTTTACCTATCAATTCTACAAACCTGGTGTGGAAATTCCGCTCAGCATTGGTACCCTGGCGCTGTTTGTGCTTCTTTATATGCTTGCTTCGCGCATCATTCCACTTGTGCCGGTTTGGGAAGTACAGGAAGGTCAGATGGCTCACAGCCTGCGCAAATTTGGTAAAGAGAGCATTGTCACTGTAAGTGACCTGGAATAAAACGGATAGTAGTTTGAAGATTGTAGATCGGAGAATGGAAAATGACAACTGCGAGTAAATCAATGCTCCTGGCTTTGTTTCCAGATCTGGACCCCGCCGCTCATGCGGTTGAAAAACTGCGTGAACTCGGAATAGCGGATGACCATGTCAATGTGATTTCCGGTATCCCGGTGACACAGGCCATGCTGGGGCGTCCGCATCAATGGAGTAATGTGCCCAGGTTGGCAATGGCTGGCGCATTGGGCGGGCTGATGCTGGGTATATTCCTGGCATTTGGAACCCCCAACGCCTATCCTTTAAACGTTGGAGGACAACCGATTGTCCCTGGTCCACCCAGCGTAGTGGTAATGTTTGAAATGACAATGTTGGGTATGTTAATCAGCACCTTTTTGGGCGTTTTCCTGGACAGTCGCTTTCCATCCTACGAACCGAAAGAGTATGTGCCCGAGATCAGTGATGGGAAAATTGCCATACTGATCGAGTGCGAACCGGAGAATGAAGGCGAAATTCAAGCAGCAATGACCCGCATCGGTGCAGAATCTGTCAAACACGCGGAGGCACGAAAGCTATGAGTTTCTACCAGCGACTTGTGGTGGTCATTGCCTTCGCAGCCCTGCTGCTGGGTGTGCTGACCCTTTTTTCATACGATATTGTAAAAATCGACTGGATCAGTTTCATGGAAATCCAGCCATCCTTTAAAGCGATGGAAAACCCTCTACCAGTGGCGGCCCGTTCGATCCCAATTGAAGGCGCAGCCTACATCCCTGGGCAAGGCGCACCGGTTAATCCGGTTAAGTCTGACCCCACATCCGTTGAACGCGGACGCGTGCTTTACAGCGTGACCTGTATTCAATGCCACGGCGCCAAAGCCGATGGTAACGGTATTATTGGTGGAGCTTTGGTATTCCAACCTGCCAATCTGACTGGCGATGTGGTCCAGAATAAACCCGATGGATCACTATTCCTGACGATTTCTAACGGCATTCAGGGCACTGGCGGACAGATTCATATGCCCGCATTGAATGAGAACCTGACCGTCCGCGACCGTTGGGATTTGGTCAATTACATCCGCACCTTGAAAGCAGCGGCAGCGCCAACCCCAACGCCCCAGCCATAACGGAGACAACCATGAACGATAGCACCAAAAAAATAATTTTCACGGTTCTGGTCGGGCTCCCCACCTTATTGGTGGTCTGGATATTCAGTCTGTATTTCCTGGGCTGCGGCACAAATAATTCTTGCAGTGGTATTTCCCTGCCAGATCTGACCCCCATCCCGACCCTCTTGCCAGCTACCTTACCCGCCCCCAAAGTGGGATTGGATGCAGTTGCAGCCGCACCAAAATGCCAGATCGCGGCGCTGAACCTGATTGGAGCTTGGGATTCGGCTGGCCATGCTGAAAAAGACACCTTTAGCTTTACCGATGTCAAGGGCAGGAACTGCACGGGTACTTTTAAAGACGATGTGCAAAAATTGTTCCTGACTCCCAATCTTTGGTATGATGGCGCCCCAGCCTGCATCACCTGTCATTACGCAGATATTGCCAAATCGACCAAAAATATGGATTTGAGCAGCTATGCCGGAATTTTGGCAGGTTCAAACCGCCTTAACGGCGCAGCAAAAGGCAATGATATTCTTGGCGGTGGTAAATGGACCGATGCGCTCTTGCGTAAAATGCTGTACGCCCCCAACGGCAAGACTGAGATTGGCCGACCACCCATGCCGCTTGGCCGATCAGCCACAGTTCCTGCGTATGGTCCGCTGATCAGCGCCGGCGTACCGACCGGTGGCGAAGCTGCCGCGGCACCATCCCCGACAACACCGGCTGAGACACCCACCCCCGAGGCCACCGCTGTTGCCGCAGCAGATATTGCCCGACCATCCAACCCGGGCGGCCCCGGTGAAGCGGTTAAGATGGCTGGCGATGCGCTCGTAGGTGAGCAGATTTTCGTTGCGCGCTGCACGCCATGTCACGGTGAACAGGGCAAGAATGGCATCCCCAACCCTGGTTCGGATGATGGCAGCGTGCCAGCGCTTAACCCGATCGACCCGACGCTCATCAGCGCTGATCCTCTGATCTTTTCCACCAATCTCGATTTGTTCATTGAACACGGTTCCACACCCGCCGGCCCATCGCCTGTCATTCGGATGCCGGCCTGGGGTGACCAAAAACTGCTCTCTTCTCAAGAAATTGCACATGTTATTGCGTATCTGATCAGCCTGAACAAGTAAGATACAGCCTGCAGTCGGAAATTAAAAATAGGTGGAGCCTGGAAATCCAGGCTCCACCTATTTTTATAGAATGCTCGAAAGCAAAGCCATCCCCTCAATTGGATCAGGGTCTAATGGATGTTCATCCATCAGCCTGGCAGGCAGCTGGGCAGCCGAACTGGCAACCCTGGCTTGATGATCCCGACCTTTCCTGTGCAGAGAGACCAGGACTACAATGTGCTGAAAAGAATTTATCCTGCTTTGCGCTGTGACCGTGCCCGCACAGTCAGGTCATCGAGCAGTGGGCGCAAGCTGTCCGAAACTGATGAATCTCCAACCAGGATGGTACGTTTGTGACCACTGTCTTCTTCCACTGTGATGGCATGTTGAAAGCCATCCGGGATTGCGCCTGGCCCAGTCGCCTGGGTCAAGTGAAAGAAATCTGCTGCTTTAACCAGGTCTTTCAATGCAGCGGCCTCGTCAGAAGGCAGGTGTTGCAAATCGAGATCAAGCCCCACGCGCATTCCCGCGAACCCGCCGGTGCGTTCATAAGATATTTTCATTTTTATTTCCCTGATGGTTTTGTTGGGCCCGCCAGACCCAATCCACGGATGATCTGCTCCAAACAACCACCGCCCGGGATGGAAACTGAGCCAGGAGGAGGTGTCGTCGGCACTGGAACAGGTATTCCGGTGTCAACCGTTAATCCGACTTCGGCCCAGCCATATTTTACGGCAATTTGTTCCATGCTGCCTGAGCCAAACAGTTCGCCCGCTGCCTGATAGGTCAAGTTGGCCGCATCCTGAAAGGTGGAGCGCTCGGTTAGTTTATCTGTGAGAGTCTTGTACCAGATTTGTCCGGCTTTGTCCCAAGCAAAACCGCCTAAGTTGTACGCGATCACATAAAAGGCATGGTTGGGGATGCCTGAATTCATGTGGACGCCGCCGTTGTCCTGGGTGGTATTGATGAAGTCCTTCATATATCCGGGTTGAGGGTCTTTGCCAAGCACCGGGTCATCATAAGCTGTTCCGGGGGCCTTCATCGAACGTAAAGCGACCCCTTTGACATTGGAACTGAGCAAACCCGCGCCAATTAACCAGTCCGCATCTTTAGCACTTTCCTTACGCTGGTATTGTTTAACCAGCGAGCCAAAAACATCCGACATGGACTCATTCAGAGCGCCTGACTGATCCCAATATGCCAGGTTTGCTTCATTCTGTGTGACCCCGTGGGTCAGTTCGTGGCCGATCACATCAATAGCGATGGTAAAACGGTTAAACAGGCGGTGTTCAACTGGCATGTCTTCGTCGCCATCACCATAAACCATCTGGCGCCCATCCCAAAAGGCATTGTCATAGCTTTTCTGATAATGGACGGTTGAATCGAGTTTCAAACCATTACCATCGATGGAGTTTCGGTGGAAAATATTGGAGTACAGATCATAGGTAACACCAGAACCATCATAGGCTTCATTGACCGCTGCATCGGCTGAAAGCGGCCCGCCTTCAGCCCGAACCAAAAGCCCGGGCAAGCCGGAACCGGTTTTGGCATCATAGATGGTGCGTTGTTTGTTATTGGTACCGCCCAGTGGCATCGAAAATGAAGCCATGCTGTCAATGCCGCGCCTGCGGCCACGCAATTGCTCAGTGGCAACGATGGTTTGCATGGCCTTTTCTTGTTGGACGGATGTACCGTTTTGAGCAATTTTGGTTAAGACGTGAGGCGGGAGAATACAATAGATCGAATGACGGGTATGCATTAAATGCTCTCCTTGGGCTGGTTTGTGACCAGCTCCTGCTTTGGGTTTGAATCTTTAATGAGTATACGCTTCTCTACCTCAAATTTCAACGACTAATTTTATCCGAATTATGCCGACCTGCTGGCAAAACTCAAATGGGCCAGGTTTCTGTATGGAACTGCTCTTGATCTTTTACTCGCTCTTGCATAATCAGGAATATATAGTCCGGTTTTCAGAACTGTGTTTTTTGCCCGGGCTGTAAATGGCCATTGTCGTTAAAAGATGTTAGCATGGAACGGCCATTTGCTTCAATGATGATTTCGCAAATTGAACAATTGAAAATTTCCAGGTTAATCCAAATTTCTGGCGGAGCCTGCATGGCGCGGGCGGCAAAATACCGGATAATGTTGCCATGGCAGACCAGGATATCATGCCGGTCCTTGCCGCGGGCAGGAATGAAATACTTCTGCCAGGCAGCCTGAGCCTGTTGAAAACCTGCTTCCAAGTTGGTATCATCTTCGAGGCCAGACAGTACCCCTAGCCAGGGTTGTATCTCCAATGGTGCAGTCTCTTCCAAAGGTTGTTCCGGCCCGGTGGGTCTATCCTTTAACCAGCGCAGGACATTTTCCGGCAGTGCTGGAACGCACTCCCATAACAAGGGCGAGGGACGAATTGGAATATTGGGATGTTCCACCGCCAGGATCTGCGCAGTTTCCATTGCGCGGCGCAAGGATGATGTGTGGATCACGTCCACTGCAAGCGTGGCAAGCCGGCGGGACGCTTGCAGGGCCTGCCTCCAACCCAGTTCGGTAAGTTTCGGCCCCAGGGAATCCGCCCCGTTGTCTGCTTCAAGCTGTCCATGCCGGACAAGCGTAAGAAAGCGCCTGGTCATTTTTTCTCGATTTGACCACACAGACGCTGACCGATCTGGGAGCGCAGCTGCACCAACTCAGGGAAATTATACAGGAAGTTTACTTTTTGATCCGCGATGCTGTCTCCAGTTGGGTTGGGTTGGATAATAAAAAAGCTGAATGTTTCAGCGATATCTTCTGCCGGGTCGGTGGGGGCGTAATCAGTCACAAACTGGTCCTTGTGTTTGTTATAAAATTTTTCCAATGCTGCTTCATAACGACTCTGTTCTTGAATGCTATCGATTTTATACCATTCAGCATAAATATCCACCCAAAAACGCTCAAAAAACTTATTTATATAGGAATCCGGGGCGCTGCAGCCGTCGTCAGGAAAATAAGTTGTACATGCATCCGCCTCCTGTTGGTAGACTTTTTCGCTGTTCGGGTTATTGAACACACGCACAGAGGGTTTCACCTGGGAAGGGTTCAGGGTAAGCAAGTGCCCAAATTCATGCAGCAGGGTGTATGTCAGATCCTGTGGATTAGCGGCATCCATGATGTCGACCGTCAACACCCATCGCCCCATGTCGGTTTCGGATTGAGAAACAGATGCCAGAATATTATCCCTGCCATCTGTGAATACATCGTATTGATCGAGAAAACTGCGCTGTTCGAGCGGGATAATGGCGGCGAAGTAGTTCCAAATCCTTTTTTGCGAAGAAATATCCTCTTGATAAACCTTGAGATTTTTTGGAATAGCAATGGACGTATCCAGGTTTTGGATCTGGTCACCAGAGATGTTATAGCTTGCCAATACATAACCTTCTTCTCCGCCGAAGTCACGGCGCACCGATTTCGATCCACCTGGGGATGCTGCGCCAGACTGGGTGATGGCGCTTAATTGAGCAACGCAGGCCGTGATACAGTCACCATCAGGGCAGGCAATGGTAGCAGCACTGGGGGTGGCAGGTACTGCACTCGGAGTCGGTGACAGGGTAAATTGTCTGAAAGCAGGGGTGGCAGGTGTAACGAAAAATATCTGACTGACTGCCATGCAGGAGATCGATGTGAGTACCAGGCCGGCCAGAAGGAAAAACAGGGCGTAACGCGTTACACCCACGGCAGATTTAATCATCAAGCAGGATTTCCACAACATCTGTAGGCCAGCCATTCCTGGCTGAGTTGGTCACAAGCTCGGCGATGGTGGGAGGAAACAAGTCAATGTTTGCAACACTCTTGAGTGGTACCCACACTGCCGTATAAGTGCCGCGTTCAGGGGGGTATTTACCGGTCATCTCAGGACCCTTGCCGGTTCCAAAATGCCCGCCAGTGGCGCGCGCAAAGAAGTAATACTGTTCCCTGCCGCGGAATATCACCTTCGCCAACAGGCGATCGATGGCAATATTCAAGCCCAACTCCTCATGGCTCTCGCGGATGGCAGTTTGCTCAGGCGTTTCGCCCGCTTCCATCCCGCCACCTGGGATGACGTAATAGGTACGCCCATCGCGCTGTCTTTTGATCAGCGCAATGTGACGGTTTCGGATGATGATGGCGCGTGCACGGTACATATCCACATTATACAGGATGCAGACTGGTAAAACATGCTTCTAACTGGAAGATACGCGTCAATTCGAACCCTTATTCCGGCCCAAAGGCTGGTAGCTCGTAGAGTTCGCCTCCACCGCGGATCAGGAAGAATGGCTGCCAGGCAACGCCGAATACCTGCACATATATATCGCTTTTCTTGGGTAAGATAGGTATTTCACTAATCTGGTTAACAATTGCAGACCAGCGCTCGCTCGTATCTTGAATGGATTGCTGGCGTTTTTGCTGGAGATCCTGCAATGCCCGCTTCAGTAACTCGATGGTTTGCTCAGACTCATCCATCTTTCCTTTTGCCTGCTGGGACAAACGACTTTTGGAAATTTGAGTCGTGATGCTTTTCTTACGTCCAATACCAAATAAACTTGCACCCAGTTCAAGCATGTTGCCTGTTTCTTCACGCTTGCGGTTTTCATATTCAGACTGATCCTGGTTCAATTCACGCTGTTCACGAGCAAGCTTTTCTTGCTGGGCCGCGATTTGCCGGTCAAAAGTGGCTGTCAGCTTGCCAATTTCTGCGTCACGCCCCAGGCGGGCTGCATCTGAACAGGCTGTGCGGAACTCGGCAGGCGAAACATCTGGCCCCGCAAAAACCTTCATGCTCAGATTGGCACGCGCAGTAATTTGCGTGGTGCGGAAGACCCAATCTGTAAAATCCTTTTGAAGGGCAGCCAGAAGTTTTACATCGCCGAAAGGCGCATCAGGCGTGACGAAACGCGCTTGTGGTGAAGGCTGATCTTCCAACCTGTCCATTGCCGGACCATCGTAAGGGAAATCATCCCAACGAACCACGCCGCGCTTATCCATTGCATCAACCAACGCATCCCGAATTACCTCATTATCGATGCCGTAGCGCCGATCAAGGAAACGCACCTTCGCAGATGCCAGCAGCACAGGTCGATAAAGCACCGCTTCCAGCCGAGAATCGACCGGCATGGGCTCCGCAGCGGTTTTGAAAGCATCTGTCAAACTGTAGTTGGCCGGCAGGAAATATTCGGATATGCCAGATGGGATGACTGGCTTTGTCTGGCTGCCTTCCAGCTCGGTTGGAATTTTAATCCCCTGTTTTGGGAGGGGCGCACTCTGCGCGGCAGCGGTCATCACAACCGCGGGAATAGCCTGGAAGTTGGAAAGACTTGCGGCTTCGGACTCAGCAGCTGGTTGTTTTTCGCTGGTAACAGAAGGCTCCATCGCAGCTGGTTTACCCGCCCCGACCAGGTTATTAAGGGCCGGGATTTGCGGGCGGGTAAGCGGACCCGCCAAATAATTCATCGTCCAGCGGGTTTGAAACAAGACCGGGCCGTTGGAGTGAATGTTATGAAGTAGAAAAACACGTTTGCCCAGCGCAGAAATGATATCGCTATAGGCATTACGATCCAGGTCAGCGCTGGCAGACTGCAGCCCATCCAGCAGGCGGTTCTTATCGCGTTCTGTTTGCAGTTTGCCGACAAACCATGAACCAGCGTTGGAAAGCGCCTTGTAATCAACATCGACCGGGTTTTGCGTAGCGAGCACAAGTCCAACGCCAAAAGCGCGCGCCTGCTTGAGCATGCGCAGCAGCGGGGTTTTGCTGGGCGGCATGGCGGTTGGCGGCAGGTAACCATACAGTTCGTCAAAATAGAGCAGGGCGCGCAGCGAGGTCGAGCCGGATTGGGTGCGCATCCAGGTTTCGATGGCAGAAAGCAGCAGGGTCACAAAGAACATGCGCTCGCCATCGCTGAGATGGGCTATGTAGAAAACAGTGTGGCGCGGACGCCCATCTGCGGCAAACAGCAGAGTACGAACATCCATCGGCGCACCTTCGCGCCAGGATTGGAAAGCCGGCGAAGCCAGGATGTTGTTGAGCGTCATCGCCAGCACGTTGCGGTCCCTGGCAGGGAAGAAATTATCAACCGGAAAGGCGCCCAGTTTCTCAAATGGTGGAGTTTGCACTTGAAGGATCAATTCGGTCAGATCGAGGTTTTTGCCGTGGCTCCAGGCGTATTCAAAGATGTTGGAGATCAGGATATGTTCGCGCGAGCGCAGCGGATCGATATCATCATATCCTACCAACCCCAGCAAAGCGGTCACAGTGCTGGAAATTTTCTCGCGCAGGATCTCACGGTTGCCTTCCCATTGCAGCTGCGGCGCTTCTAATGAAGATAGAACGCTGATCTGCAGCCCGGCATCCGAACCGGGGGTATAGACCGAGTATTCTGCGGCATTGCTGAGTTTACGGATGCGATCCGGATCGATGCCCCAATCTGCCAGGCCTTTTGTCCACTGCGCGGCGGTCTCGTTGGCGGCATTTTCAAGGGTTTTATTCTGACGCCTTATGGTATCGGCATCCAACCAGGGCTGGAAATCCTCGGCAGCAAGATTGGGGAAGTGCAGCAGCAGGTTGGTCAGATCCCCCTTGGGATCGATTAAGATGGCTGGGATGCCCTGCATGGCAGCCTCTTCCATCAGGTCAATACACAAACCGGTTTTGCCAGAGCCGGTCATACCGGTGATGACAGCGTGAGTGGTCAGGTCGGCTGGGTCGTAAAGCATGGGCTGATCTGTCAACCTGTTATTTTTAAGATCATAATTCCGGCCGATATAAAATTGATCTGTCATGGCATACTCCAGGGAAGATATGAGTTATCAATATGATGTGATTTCGATGTGACACAAGGTATTATTATCCGATTTTGGAAAAAAAGCAAGCAAACTAGAACAAATGAACCACGAAACGTAAAGATCGCAGCTCGGGAAAATGGTAAAGCAACCCGCAAGCCGTGCTAGAATTGGTCAACTCCCCATATATCATGATGAAGGCTTGAGGTATCAGGAATGAAAAACCCATTTTTGAATTCGGCAGAACACCGTTTGCGCGCATTTTGGCGACTGTTGCTGGTCAGCGGGTTAAATTGGATTGTCGTTTTGATCCTGCAGACCAGCATGGGAATTATTTTAGGGATTATGGCAGTTGTAAATGGGGTTGACATCTCCAATTCACAAAATATTCAAGACACATTTACCAATAACCCATACTTACCGGCTCTTACTGCATTCGTTACTCTGCTCGCCACCGGATTAGTTTTCCTGCTGGCATCCCGGCTTGATCGCCGTCCGCTAAAGGGGTTTGGTTTTCAATTCAACAGCCTCTGGTGGCGTGATTTTGGGTTCGGCCTGCTGCTGGGCGCTTTTCTGATGGCCTTGATATTTGCAGTTGAACTTGCCGCAGGCTGGATCAAAATCACTGCCACTCTCCAGACCAAGATTCCCGGTCAGTCGTTTTGGATTGGTTTTTTATTATCCTTTTTGGTATTTTTCTGTGTCGGAATCTACGAAGAAATGACATCTCGAGGTTACCTGCTGCGTAACCTGGCCGAGGGCCTGCGCAGTAAATACATCAGCCCGAAGTTAGCCATACTGGCAGCCTATGTCCTATCTTCCATCATTTTTGGCTATCTGCACGCCGGAAATCCAAACGCCAGCATCATAAGCACGGTTTTCTTGATGGCGGCAGGTTTATTTCTCGGATTAGGATTTATTTTGACAGGTGAACTTGCCATCCCGATTGGACTGCACATGAGTTGGAATTTCTTCCAGGGCAGCGTGTTTGGCTTCCCGGTCAGCGGGTTGAAGCTCGGCGACAGCTTGATTACCATTCAGCAGGGGGGGCCGGACTTCATTACGGGAGGCACCTTCGGCCCAGAGGCCGGACTGATTGGCCTGGCTGCGATTATCCTGGGTGGTTTGATGATCGTTTTGTGGCTGCGAATGACACGAGAAAGAGCCGTGATAGCGCAAAATCTGGCTGTTTACACTCCAGCATTGCCCCTTAAACAGACTGCTGAAGCTCCTGCAGCCGAATCGTAAGATCGACCTCTGGCCGTGCTGGAACCGGCACTATCGGCCGTGCTGGAACCGGCACTATCGCAATGACCAGGACCATTATGGCTTCGGCGCCAGATCATTGGGCATCACAAAATATGCCTTCCAGTCGCCCTGCTTGAGATCCATTAATACCGAATTGATCGTCATGATACTAACCCATGTCCGACCAGGTTTAAGTGGGAAGGGCTGTTTATCAGCGCCGGTGAAATGCAGCGGGCGAAGCAGTCCAGTCTCTCGTTCCCAGGCGCGGTTGTTAGTCGACCATCGGATTTTGTACATTTTCCCGTCCCGAAACAGGAAGGCGAAGCCTTCCAGCCCACAGCACAACGCAACGTCATACTGCCCGTGTCGAAATACATTGTAATCCGCCAGGATGATGACCACGTTTTCAAATGCTAGCTGCCGCCCGGTCAGACGGTCGCTGTCATTATGGAAGAGTCCCTTACCATCGCCATCATCGGTCTGGCGCAGGTAGCTGCCGGAGATGGGGTCGTAATGCCAGGATGCTTGTGAAAAGGCGTGAAAATAGGTCCACAGAGAACTGGCAGGGTATCCACCTGCAGGCGGCAGCGGATCAAACAGATGTCCGGAATAATTAACAGGTTGTTTCGCAATCTTACTTTTTTGTGCCAGCTCTTTCAGGTGGCTGACATCCAGCAAGGCCGTGTTGGGGCTGACACCCGGCTGCTCACCGAATATGATTTCACAGCCATCCAACTGCTGCCGGATGCCATCCCCGGCGCTGGCATACACCAGGCAGCCAGCCGGATAAGTATGCACAAAATCGTTGTAGGTCAGCCGCCCAGAACGGATGGGGCCTACATAGGTACGTTCTGGGGCGATATCAGCTGGTGAATAAGTTGGGGGCGGGGGAGTGATCAAGATCAACCCGATATCCAGGGATGCATCAGTCTGTCCGTGATAGACAAATGGCACTTGCCCATTCAATGGGTTTGCATCGCTGTCCTGGTCGTCATTGCCATAGCCTGAACCGGCCGTGCTAGAACCGGCA
>CAIMZS010000319.1 GCA_903846015.1 uncultured Anaerolineae bacterium
AGACGAAGGAACGCTTTATGGAGAAGTAACGCCACCTGACCAAGCGTACCCGGTCAGGCAAGCAGGAAGACATCGTGAAAAGTGTGAACCAGTAAGTAATCGGCTGGATAGGTTATTACCGGCTGGCGACTACGCCGAGCGTGTACAAGGAACTGGACGCATGGATAAGGCGAAGGCTGAGACAGATGGTCTGGAAGCGCTGGAAACGGGGCACAACGCGTTATCAAGAGCTGCGGAAACTTGGAGTACCCAAAGAACGAGCTGCACTTGGAGCAGTTGGGAAAAGCCCGTGGCACATGTCCCGAACGCCTGTGGTAAACGAAGCCCTGAGCAACGCGTTTTGGCGTCGCACAGGGCTCGAGAGCATTGAAAAGCGATACTTCATACTGCATTATTCTTGTTGAACCGCCGGATGCGGACCCGCATGTCCGGTGGTGTGAGAGGGGGCGGCTAGCCGCCGCTCCCTACTCGATTATTGGTGCAAGCCCGATGCCGCAAGCTAAAGCTCATGGCAACAGCTCGCGTAATTCCTGAACCTGACAAGGCAGGTGGCGAGAAAGTCCCGAAAGGGTTGGAGGTAGGAATGAAAGTGTATCTATGGAATTTGACAGAAGCCCAGCTTTACCAATTGGAGAATGGTGACGTTCTCCTTTCGGAAGGTGAGCTGCGCGAAGTTAGGTGGATAGTGCGCAGAAGGCGCGGGTTGACCGGCAGGCTGGTGGACGGGATACTGATCGATGTAGAATAGCATTTTAGTGCTGAAGTAACATTCCCCGCACACAACTTTCGACAACTGCTCCGGGCCTACTTCAAAGCGTACAGACATCTATCATCGATCAGCGTGGAGATTGTGTACCAGGTGGGTACATCCCGTTTTCCAGGGATATGGGGTTGATGTGATACAGCGCAAGCGGTATCATTAACCGGTATGTCATTATCAGAACCAAGTAATCTTCTGCGCGCCCTGGTCAGGGTCTGGTCGCCAGAGGTCGCGTGCAAGAAGCTTCCGTCAAATCGCAATATTATTAATGACTTTCGCCGAGGTAAATCTTGAGCCACAAACTCTTACTTGTCGATTTTGAAAATGTTCACCAGGTGGACCTGGCCCGATTGGATGAGCATTTCAATGTAATTATTTTTGTGGGTCTTGTTCAGAAAACCATCCCAATTGAACTGGTGATGTCTGCCCAAAAACTCGGCAGCCGGGTGGAATGGCAGCGAGTTGAAGGGAATGGCAGTAATGCTCTTGATTTTTACATTGCTTGCCACCTCGGGCGCGTGCTCGAAAAGTCACCTACCCAGCACTGTATTGTTCTATCAAAAGACAAAGGCTTTGACCCCTTGCTTCGTCATTTGAACAAGAATGGCCTGAAATGCAAGCGTATCAACAGCCTGCTTGAGCTTGAGCCGGAATCGGCTGCGGCAGAAGAGCCCAATTCCAAGCGGGTGTTGGATCAGTTGGAAAAAACAGAAAAGAAATTGCGGCCACGCAAACGCACAACACTGTCCACGTACATTTCGTTCATGTTTCAGAATAATATTCCCCAGGCTGATGTTGACCGAATTATCGACATTTTCTTCGCCAATAAATTGATATCTGAGGCAAACAACAGGATCACTTATGAGTTTTGATCGCTGCTTGCCTGATA
>CAIMZS010000320.1 GCA_903846015.1 uncultured Anaerolineae bacterium
CAAATGAAAAACCACGTGATTCGAGCTCTTTAATATCCCTTAACACGTCTGTTACCGCATCGTGGTTGTTAATATCCAATCCATGTTCTTCAGCTTTACTAAGGATGTTACCGCGCCCAGAAAGATCGGAAACAACCACTCGCATCTTATTCCCAACTTTCTCAGGCTCAATATGCTGGTAACTTAGAACGCTTCTACGCATGGCTGCTACGTGAACACCTCCTTTGTGAGCGAAAGCCGACTTTCCAACAAATGGAAGATGGTCATTTGGTGTCAAGTTTGCAACTTCGTCAACAAAATGAGACAGCTCATATAGCTTTGCAAGACCACCTTCGGGCAAACATGTCAATCCGAGTTTCAATTCGATATCCGACATCACCGAAATAAGATTTGCATTACCGCAACGTTCACCTACGCCATTGATAGTACCTTGTACTTGCATGGCACCTTCGCGGACAGCAATTAACGTATTAATAGTTGCGCAATCGCCATCATTATGGGTATGAATACCAAACGGATGATTTATCGAACCTTTTAATTGGCGAATAATACTTTCCACTTCCCATGGCATCGTGCCACCATTCGTATCGCAAAGTACAACAGTCTCTGCTCCACCGCGAATGGCCGCGTGTAAAGTCTCAAGTGCATATACTGGGTCAGCCTTATAGCCATCGAAGAAATGCTCGGCATCGTAAATAACATATTTATTATTTTTTTGAAGGTATTCCACCGATTGCTGGATCATTCTAAGATTGTCATCGAGAGTGGTTAGTAAAACGTCGGTGACGTGCAAATTCCAAGTTTTACCAAAAATGGTACAGACCGGCGTCTGAGCATCTAGTATTGCTTTAATATTTGCATCATCATCCGGCCCCCCCCTCGCTCTACAGGTGGAACCAAAAGCGGCAATCTTTGCAATTTTCCATTCCAATTCTCTTGCCCTATCAAAAAATTCAACATCTTTTGGATTGGAACCGGGCCATCCACCTTCGATAAACGCGACGCCCAAATCATCCAACCGTTTAGCGATTCGAATCTTATCGTTCGCTGAAAGATTAAATCCTTCGCTCTGGGTTCCATCGCGTAGTGTTGTATCATAAACTTGAATTGACATTATTAATTATTCTCCCTATTATCAATACCTTGCTTCGAAAGCTGATATCTCAGCTTCAAATCCTAAAATATAGCCGAGTTCATCTACGCCGTTGAGAAGGCACGCCTTTGAAAATCCGTCAATTGGGAATAATATTTTTCCACCGTCTGGCAAGGTCATCGTTTGGGAATTCAGGTCGACGGTTATTTCCGCGGATGGCAGATCAGCAACAAGGTTAAAAAGGGAATTATGCACTTGACTATCCACCAAAATTGGCAAAAGTCCGTTTTTGAGAGAGTTATTCCGAAAAATATCTGCAAACGAAGTGCTTATGACGGCTCGGAAGCCAAACCCCGTTAATGCCCATGGGGCATGTTCCCTGGATGAACCGCATCCGAAGTTATCGCCCGCCAAAAGGATTTTTGCGCCTTCGAAAGTGTGGTTATTAAGTACAAAATCCTGTCTGGGTGAACCATCGGCGTTATAGCGCCAGTCAGCAAAAAGATGATCGCCCATTCCGTTTTTATCGGTTGCCTTTAAGAACCTGGCTGGAATAATTTGATCGGTATCAATATCATTAACAGCCAAGGGCATAAGGTTAGATGTAAGTGTTGTAAATTGTGCCATTAGAACATTGTCCTTACGTCAGTGATCTGACCGGTTATTGCAGCCGCAGCAGCAGTCAATGGACTTGCCAAAAACGTCCGCCCGCCCTTGCCCTGCCTGCCTTCAAAATTACGGTTACTTGTACTGATAGCATATTGACCTGGTTGGAGTTGATCTCCGTTCATGGCTATACACATCGAACATCCAGCCTCACGCCATTCAGCTCCAGCATCCTTGAAGATTTTATCCAGACCCTCTTCTTCTGCTTGTTTTTTAATCACCTGAGAGCCAGGTACAACCATCACACGAGTACTATTATCAACTTGTCGCCCTCTTATTAACCCTGCCGCCAGTCGCAAATCGGATATGCGCGAATTTGTGCATGACCCGATAAAGACAACGTCCACCTTTTTCCCAATCAAGGTTTGCCCGGGTTGGAGTCCCATATAAGCCAATGCCTTGGCGAGAGCAGCCTTTTGATTCGCATCGGATAATTTTTCCGGATCAGGGATATGATCGGTTATCTTCATTCCCATGCCAGGATTAGTGCCATAGGTAATCATTGGTTCCAGCGTTGTCGCATCCAGAGTAATAGATTTGTCATAACTGGCACCCTCATCACTCGGGAGTGTTTTCCAATAATTGATTGATTTCTCCCAAGACTTACCTTTGGGTGCATATTCGCGTCCATACAAGTAATCAAATGTCACTTCATCTGGAGCAATCATTCCTGCTCTTGCGCCGCCTTCAATAGACATATTACAAATCGTCATGCGCTGTTCCATCGTCAAGCCCCGGATTGTTGATCCTGTAAATTCAAACACGTGTTCTGTGCCACCCCCAACACCAATCTTGGCGATCAATGCAAGGATGATATCCTTGGCAGATACTCCTTCAGAAAGAGTTCCATCCACACGAACTTCAAATGTTTTTGGTTTTCGCTGCAACAAGCATTGTGTAGCCAGAACATGCTCCACTTCAGATGTGCCAATCCCAAATGCGAGAGCCCCAAAAGCTCCGTGAGTAGCAGTATGGCTGTCACCACAAACAATAGTCATACCAGGTTGTGTAAACCCTAATTCTGGGCCAATTACATGGACAATTCCGCGATTGACGCTATTCATTCCATATAAATTGATGCCAAAATCTGCTGCGTTTTTCTCCATTTGTTTAATTTGAGCTGCTGCCAACAAATCAGTGATCGGCAGCGACGGGTCATGGGTCGGTATGGAATGGTCCATGGTGGCAACTGTGCGCTCTGGTCGTCGAACTTTCAAACCACGGTCGCGAAGACCAGAAAAAGCTTGTGGCGAGGTAACTTCATGAACCAGGTGTAAATCAATATACAAAATAGCCGGCGTTTCCGGCTGCTGGGCTACGATATGTGTATTCCAGACTTTTTCAAATAGGGTTTGTGCCATAAATATTCCAGTATGTAAGTTACAAATTTGATTTCAGATTCCATGCGATAAAGTTACTTTACATGGAAGTAAGGTCGACAGACCCTTAGCCTACTAACATCACACCGAGATCAGTTGACGTCGAATTGTTGCCCTCCATATTAGCAACAATCAGCTTATTGAGTGCGGCTAGGTAAGCTTTTGCACTGGCAACTATAATGTCACTATCTGCACCGTGCCCACCAAATACACGAGCAAAAGTAATCTCTTTCTGAGCGTCCATTGTTTGTTGACCAATCTTCGCCTGCACCCTAACTGTAACTTCACCCAAAGCATCGATGCCTTCGGTGATGGCGTGAATATTAAACTCCAGCAATATCGCAGGGGTTTTGACGATTGCATCTATAGCCTTGTAAGTAGCATCTACAGGACCAGTGCCTATGCTTGCATGAGTGTGAATCTTTCCATCTGGGCCGCGGAGTCGAATCGTGGCTGTGGGCAATCCCATCGTTCCACATGCTACTTGCAAACCGTCTAACGCAAAAATATCACGCGGGCGATAAAACTCATCAGCAATTATCGCTTCTAAATCCAGGTCAGTGATAACTTTCTTCCTGTCGGCGAGTTCCTTAAACCTGGCAAAGGCTTTATCAAGCTCTACTTCGTCGAGCGAGTGCCCCAGTTCTCCAAGACGCGCGTGCAGAGCATGACGACCGGAATGCTTACCCAATACCAATCGGGATTGACTGACTCCTACATCTTCTGGACGCATAATTTCATACGTCTGATTATGTTTGAGCATCCCATCTTGATGAATACCGGCTTCATGCGCGAAAGCATTTGCACCCACAATAGCCTTATTAGGCTGTACGATTATCCCGGTGTAATTGCTTACCAGCTTACTTATCCGACAAATTTGAGTAGTATCTATGCCAGTATCAAGACCAAAAACAGGGTGCCTTGTTTTAAGCGCCATGACAACTTCTTCAAGGGAAGTGTTCCCGGCGCGCTCGCCTATACCGTTAATGGTCACTTCCGCCTGCCGCGCTCCAGCACGGATACCAGCCAATGCATTCGCTGTGGCCAATCCAAGATCGTCGTGAGTATGGACAGATATAGTTACGTTTTCTACACCCCTAACATTTTTCATGATCCCAGCGATAAGATCCCCATATTCATCAGGAGTGGTATACCCAACTGTATCAG
>CAIMZS010000321.1 GCA_903846015.1 uncultured Anaerolineae bacterium
GTTCGGCCCCATTTGCCCAATTTGGAGATATGACGTAACGCTGGTTGGGGTCTTTTTCCAATCCTGTTCGTACTACATCCTGAAAAACCTGTTCTGCACCGTATTGCATGCCATAAAGGCTGTAATCTTTAAACCATGTCGGACCATTTATCAGGGCATCTTTTAATATAAAAATACTCAACCCGGTAAAAAGAATGAACAATCCAGATGCAATCCAGATTGTTGAAAGATGCCAGCGTTTTTCCACCCACTCTAAAATGGCAACTAATCCGATTGCCCCGAGTAAGGCAAGCGGAAGGGTCATCCAGACCATGCGAGGCATGCCAATTGCGACTACGGATGCAGGGATTGGGCAGACCAAAAGAGCGACTAAAACGATTCTATAGTGAGGTTGGCGAAAATTTCTGATGGTTTTTAGTAATCCAGCAGCAACTAGCGGCAGGGTGAACCAGGATCCATTGCCGTAATTTAACATGATATGCCGGTTGAGATCGACGTGGTTTGGAAAATACCAGTATAAAGGGTTTAGCCCATAAATATATTGGTTAAAAAATTGCCCAAGTTTTTCGAAAAAAGTTAAACCATCGTTTGACCAGTAGGAACCGCGTCGCTTGACCTGTGCCGCAGCTTCGCCGGGATGCACGAGGTAATAGCGAATAAAGGGGAGCAGGAGGATTACCCCTAACAATAAACCATATAAAAGGGTTTTCCTGCGATCTGGGTGAAGATGGTAACGAAAATCTATGGCAAAGAGTGCCAGGCCAGTTACGCCCATGAGTATTTGGCCTAAACCATGGGCATAGAAAGACAGTGCTCCGGCAATAATCGCCCAATAAAACGAGGGCATGTGTCCCGCGCGGTAACGGCTATAAAAATACAGAAAAATACAGTAAAAAGATCCGACCTCGACATATTCAAAGGCCGTACGCGCATGTAAAAACCAGGCTGGCGTGGTGAGTACCAGGAAAATACCTGCCCAATAGTATTTTAATTTGAATACATCTCTCAACAATAAGCTTGCTGCCAAAGCGCCTAATAAGGTTACAAAAGCTGAAACAAGGCGCGTCACTATTACTGATTTACCGAAAATCAGTAACGGCAAAACCTGTAAATAGACGCTGGTGCCGTTTACCCATCCTTCCGCAGAGAAGAAGGTCGGCATAAATTCGCCATAGTAATTTTTGAAGCCATCACGCAAGAAATCAGAAGCCAGATTCATATGAATAGCTTCATCCGTAAAGAAATAGATTGGATAACGATCAATGCCGAAGCTGATCACCAAGGCATAAATTGTGATGGCTGCCATCAGCAAGATGCGATCAAGGTGTTGTACTTTGGTGTTCAACCAATGCAATTGTGATACAAGCCAAGCGCGAAGATTCGAATAAAATTGGCGGGTAAAAAAGGGAATTCGTTTTTGGGGAACTTGATTGCGCAAGCCAGTACCAACGGCAAAAGGCAATTGCTGGGTTCCGGCGGGTGAATTGGTTAACGCTTCCTGTTTTGTATAGGATCCCCGCCCATCCACAACCTGTAGGGTTATATTAACCGTGGTTCCTTCAGGTATGTCTGCTGAAAACTGAATGTGAACAGTATTCCTGGCGGGGCTGCTGGCGGTTTCGTTTTGTTGAATTGGTGCCATCTGAGTAAGGGAGTCCTTGATTACCGAGGCCGGGTTTTCCGTCAATGTAGACTGAGCCACGGGTATTTCTGGCGTGGATTCAATTGTGGCGAATTTATCATCATTTGAAGCTTTCAAGGTGAGCGCAGGCAGGGCAGGTTGTACGGTGTCCTTATTTATTTCAGTCATTTTTTCGGGCAATAAGACGGATGGTGCGACAGGGGTAAGTTCATTTTCCAGGTTTTGGTCAAAATTCGATTTGACGGACAGCCCAGAATCAAGAGATACGGACGTTCGCGATTTCGTCAAAAATGATTTTTGATTGCCAATCCACAACCTGCTTTTGTGCAGGAATTCATTGATGATGGATGTTAATGTTTTCCCTTCGGCATATTTTTTCTTGCGAAAAGAAAATATAGCTACATCAAGGATGATGAGCAAAATACAAACAAAAAATGTTGGGAAAATGAAGTTATCCATATCGCCGCTTAAGGTCGGAAGAGTTGTTTTTTAACATAATAGCTGTAAAACAGCACCTGGTCTGGTTGATTACGACGCCTGACTTCAGTCCATTCTCCTCCAGGTAGAAGGTGTTCAAGTTGTTCTATATCGGGTTTTCGGCCTGGAGTAGCGATAAAAAGCGCGTCTTTATCTTTTGGCAAGGCAGCTACTGTTTGCGGAGTGACATCATTGAAGTAGGATTTTTCAACATCTGGTGAAAAGAAGTCGAAATTTGGGAATGAAAGATAAGGCACATTTGGTTCTGTAATAACGTAAAACCTGCCATTTGAATGTAATGGTGTGATTAATGATGCAGTTTCATAAGTAAATTCATTGGCTGGGTCTTCGAAAAAATGACCGGCCTGGTATTCGTAAAAGTAAAAATATAAATTCTGATAACCTATAAAAAGAACAAAAAGGATGAGTATTATTTTACCCAACCAGCGGGTGATCTGGTTTGTCTGTAGAATATTCTCGATTACTTTAGAAAACCCGAGTGCAGTAATAATAGCCAGGGGGGGAGTACTCATCAGCATGCGTTGGCTGGATGGTGGTCCATCGGTAATGGTGCTGCCCAAAATTATTGCTGCCCAGAACCACAGGAATAATGCCAGGTAACGTTCGTCTTTGATTCTCCATATGGTAAAAAATAATCCCAGCATGAAGAAAATGGCTGCAACAGGTACGAGGTATGGTTTCGGGGAATTGTAGAAATTTAACGGCGCTGGCGTGAGAATAAATACCAGGCTTGATTTCATGAATTGGTCCGTCATGATTTCAAATGCATTTTTCCCGCTTTGTAATCCATCTTGGAATGAGTGATTTTGAAAAATACCCTGACTGGACATCCGCGATGTGAAATCCTGCGGGTGGGTCCAAAAATACCCAAGAAAGGGAGCTGCTACGATTGTAAATGCCAATGTATAGATGACAATATTGTGTATCTGTGCATTGAGAAAACGTCGGGTTCGCAAGGTTATAAAGAGCATCAAAAACAAACCCAGGATTGGTGCCAGACGCGTTCCGGGGTAAGTGGCAAAACAGATACCTGCCAGGATGCCAGCCAGAAGAATGGTTAAGACGGACCCACGTTTCATGCCTCGAAAAATTAGCCAGAGGATTGCTGTGGTTGATAGTGAATCTATTATATTTGACACACCGAGGCGGCTAAAGTGTACGTTGATTGGCAGTGCTGCGAGCAGTCCCGCTGCCATCCAGGCTTGCGTTTGACCAAAAATCTCACGTGTGAGTAAATAGGTACAGAGTACTGCCAGAGTCCCCATTAATATGCTTACAGTACGAACTGCGGTGGCGGTGTGCCCGAATATTGAAATGCTTATTCCTATCGGCAAAAAGGCCAGCATGGGCTGTCCAGCCCAGCCAGTCTCGAAGAGATTGTTACATGCACCGTCCGCTATACAGCTGCCCGTGTTTCCCATTTTTCCTTCATCATTGATAAATGAGTATGGGTTTAGTTCGATGCCATAAAAGCGGATGAAAAATGCTATGCTGACAATGATTGTCAGCATAGCTAGATCCAGTTGGTGCGATTTAAGCCATTTTGCCAGCTTGAATATTGAAGGTGGGCGCCATTTTTCATCCATAATGACGCTGGAGACGAACAGGCCGATGCTGATCAGCCAGGTTATTGCCAACGCGGGTCCGTATTGGTTTGCATCGGGGCTGGAGGCATAAGAAGCCGTTAAAATTGCCAGACCAAGGCTGGTTATCCAAAACCCAAAGCGGGGGCTGTGGATTTTTTGTTCGATGTTGGCGAAAGTTATCTTTGCGGGAATTTCCCCGATAAGATTTATTCCGCGGATAAACATCCATCCACTGATGGCGTACATCACCAGACCGGGAAGCGGTGAAGAATTGTTTCCGAAGCTACTCCACCAGTTCCTAATATCCCAAAAGCCAGGCTGTTCTGTCGATAATATCAGCATCCATTGCGCGAGCGCAGCAATAGCTATTGAAGCGGCAAGGAAACTCAAACCGCGAAATCTTTGCCCGATAACTGTTGGAAAAGCCAAAATTCGATCCATTATTTTGATTTTTGTCCAATACCGAGTAGTGTGCTGCCATAAACGACATGTATTTTTATTTCATGCAGACCAAGGTCTTGCATGAAAACTGCCAATTCATGACGGTGAAATGGGTTTTCATTTCCAAAAGGCCAATGTTTTCCAAAGGCTTTTCGTAAGACTAGATTATAAATCGAGCTTTCCCACGGGACAACAATACCGACGAATCCTCCAGCACGGGTAACGCGAATATTCTCGCTAACAATTTTCGCTGCCATTTCACGGGTGAAATGTTCTATCAGTCCAATACTAAAGCTGACATCAATGGCATCAGTTTCAAGAGGTAACTCCATCGCATTAGCAACTCCAGTGTAGAAATCTGGACTGATTTGGCGTACTACAGCAATCGCTTGAGGAGAAAGATCAAGCGCATAGCATTTGCTTTTGGTGTAGCAATGGTCAAGGTAATGTAATGTTCGGGCCGATCCACACCCGACCTCCAGGAGCCTGGCGGATTCTTGTTTGCCGGTGGTTTTTTCAATTAATCGGGCATAAGCGCTGGAAAAGAGAAAACGGATCCGCCACAACAATTGGTGGAACAGGTCATTACTTGATGCGTGAACGGCCCAAAAGGAGTCCCATAGACCATCGTTATTCTCATTTCCCATATAGAAACCTCTCGAAGTTATCCAGTCTGGTGGTTAATTAAAAATTGAAGGAATTCTTTTACCTTCGATGCCAGCTAGTTTAATGGCATTTATATATTATTTGGTACCAATTTCAGATCGAGATATCACCATGCGTTGAATTTCACTGGTGCCTTCGTAAATTTCGGTGATTTTCGCATCCCGGAAATAACGTTCTATTGGCAGATCTTTGCTATATCCCATGCCTCCGTGGATTTGGACGGCTTGATGAGCACAGAACATGGCCGTTTCGGACGCAAACAATTTCGCCATCGACGCTTCGAGCGAAAAGCGCTCGCCCGTTGTTTTTGCGCGTTCTTTTAATAATGCTGCGTTATAGATCAGCAAGCGTGATGCTTCGATGCGCGTTTTCATGTCTGCGATTTTGAAACCAGTACCCTGGAAGGATCCGATAGGTTGACCAAAAGCTTCACGTTCACCTGCATATAACCGGGATGCTTCGTATGCAGCTTCAGCAATTCCGAGCGCCTGGGCACCAATACCGATTCGTCCGGCATCCAGAACGGTCATAGCGATCTTGAAACCGTCACCCTCTTTGCCGATCATATTTTCGGCCGGGACACGACAATTTTCAAATAGAAGCTCGCTGGTTGATGAAGCCCGAATGCCCAATTTGGGTTCTTTTTTGCCACGGATAAAACCAGGTGTTGTGCTTTCAACCATGAATGCTGAAATACCCTTCTGTTTTTTCTCAGGATCGGTAACCATGAAAACAACGACATAATCTGCAACTGGACCAGACGTGACCCACGATTTTCGTCCATTTAGCACATAAAAATCCCCGTCGCGGGTGGCGCGGCTTTTCATCGTACCGGCATCTGAGCCGCTCATGGGTTCAGTGAGCGAATAGGCGCCAATGGCTTTTCCGGAGGCAACTGGAAGGAGAAATTTCTTTTTTTGGGCATCAGTGCCAAATTTGAGAAAACCATAGGCATACAAAGAGTTGTTGACAGACATAATAACGCCATGCGCGGCATCGGCTTTACAAATTTCTTCCAGTGCTAAAACATAAGCAAGGGTATCCATGCCAGCTCCACCATATTCTTCGGGCACTTCGATCCCCATAAAACCCATTGCGCCCATCTTTTTGATAGTTTCATGTGGAAATTCACCGCTTTCGTCAAACCTGGCGGCGATTGGGGCAATTTCATTCTGGGCAAAATTGCGGGCTGTTTCTTGGATCATCTTGTGTTCATCAGAAAGCTGAAAAATTGCAAGTTCGCTCATTTTAATCTCCGAATTACGTATTGGTTTCAGATAGTTTGGTATATTTCACTGCGAAAATTTTATTACTAAAATACAGGAGTTGCACCGAGTTTACTGGGGCTCAGGAATATATTATAGTAAGAAATCTTACGGTAATATACAAGCTTGGGGTAAATCAGGTGAATGGTAAAGTGAAAACCGTAATTGGCCATCCGGGGTGAAAATGTCACAGTGGACCTTCCCTAAAGCGAGCAAAGGCGCATCGATCAAATTTTGCAGGGAAGGGTCAAGATAAGGCGAAATCATAATGATAGTGTCTTTATCCGATAATAATGACAGGCTGGTTTCGGGTAGATCAGGTTCATTTATGCGGATTTGATACAAATGGAACCAGGCCAGATGTGGATAAACATTTTGAAATTCTAATAGCCCTTCAATTCCCCATATATCCCCATTAATGACGACAAAGTTCTTTGGAGTATTGGGCTCGGATTTATGTATATTTTGGGTAATACCAACGAATAAGGATTCGGCATATTGTAAGCCCGAATATCGATTGTAAGAAATTATATTCGCCAGGATCAGGTTTAGAAAAACAATTGCTATGAGCAATACTGGCAATCCAGAGCGTATTTTGGCGTTAATGTTCAATATTTCTATTTTCTTCAAATATTCTTCAATCCAAAGAATTCCCCATAAGCCCAGTAATGCGAACCATGGAATCATCAGAAACATGCGGGTGTTCGGTGGAGTTTCGCGATCATGGGTTGTTCCGATGACGACCAGGAAAATAGCATAACTCAAGGCTGTGAATAGCGCAAATTTTTGACGACGAACTTGAAATAACAAGGAAAAAAGACCGATTGTGATAAAAATGGCGGTAAGTGGGTCCATGTAGGAAACCGTTACATAATGCCCTTCGGTAATATAGAGAAAAGAAAAGAATGAATAAAAAAGGTTTTGAGCAAAGTGTTGAATGAACGTTGCGGGTGTTTGTAATAGATCTGGTCGATAGAATACTGTTCCAGGAATTTTTGATTCCCAATAGGAAGGCTGCATTATTAATGGATAAAGCATGGCAAGCCACGTGATAATCATCACGAGCCAGTGGAAACGTGTTTTACGCGAAACAGGAGGATAATAGAGCAGCAAAAGCAGGAGAGCTGCGGGAATGACATAAAGCGATGTGGCGAAAAGATAAAAACATAAAGCCAGGACACTGCCCAGCAGCGCAAAAACGAAAGATGTTTTCCAGCGAAGCGCCCAGGCAGTGACAACTAAAGCCAATGATAGAGCAAAAAGGGCCTGTAAGTGGGTATATCCTATCTTGCCAAATGTCATAACATAATGAGATGATGCAAGCAAGATAGCCGCTATCAGGGCGGATCTTTTTGGCATAAATGATTTACAGAAATAATAAAATAAAGCTACTCCGATGGCAGATAGATATAAATTACTGAATCGCCAGCCGAAATTATCATGCCCGAGTAATTTTATGGAAATCCCTTGAACCAGCTGTGCCAAAAATGGCAAGGTGTCTGACTTGAACAGATTGCTTCCGATCTCAGAAAAACTCATTTTTTCCGCAATCATCCAGGACCAATAATGGTTGCCGTAATCATCGCCAATAATCGAGTTCCACCATGCGTTGATATTGAAGGTATAGATTATCAACGAAAATGAGACTACCCAATAAATTGCCGGAATCTGATGGCGAAATCGCCAAAGGTTACCAAAGGCGAAAACCAGAAGGAGAATGGCTAAGAAGAAAATTTGAGTTACATCATAACTGGCAGCCAGAACCATGACAATTGCAATATGCATTAACAGGAGTGAAATCCAATATTCTGAATTTCTTTTCCATAGATCTCTGATTGTATTGGGTGCTACGGCACGTAAAGCCCAAC
>CAIMZS010000322.1 GCA_903846015.1 uncultured Anaerolineae bacterium
CTTTTTCTCGCGCACGTGATTTTGGGCGGCCTTGATGCCGAAGTATTGGTGGACGCGGGGTAATTTCTTGAAACCGTCGAACAGCACAAAGTCGTGGATGAGTTCGATAAGGCGGGTCTTATTGCAGATTCTGAGCAGGTACTTATCGAGTTTGAAGCGGGTGTTATCAAGCTCGTCTTCTTTCCAGGTCAGGAAATATTTTTCCTGGGTGCCGGTAGTGCCGTATTGCAGGCCTTCGCTGTCGTTGCCCGCGAAGACAAACTGGATGGTGCTGAAGAACCAGGCATTGAATTGGGGCTGCTGGTTGGAGATGTTTTGACGGATGCCGTGGCCGAGGCTGGTGCGGCTGTTTTTGAGTTCGATGACGCCGATGGCGATACCGTTGATGTAGAGCACCAGGTCGGGGCGGCGATCGTGACCACCTTTGAGCGTGACTTCTTCGGCAATGAGGAAGTCGTTCTTTTCCGGTTCGCGCCAATTGATCAGGTGGACGGTTTGGTATTGTTGGCCGGCCTGGGTCAGGACGGGGATGCCGTAGCGCAACAGGGTATAGACGGCTTTATTGTTTTCGTAGAGCGAGCGGTTGGGGTTATCAGCTTCGGTATGCAGTTTGTGGAGGGCGGCGCTGATGTGGGCGGAGGTGTAACCGCAGAAGGAGAGCCAGGCGGTAAGCTGGCTTTCTTCGATATTGCTATTGTTGTCGCGGTCGGTGTAATCACCGAGGTAGCGATAACCGAGATCTTCCTGAAAGAGCTTGATGACGCGGTTTTGGGTGGCGCGTTCGGGATTGCCGATAGGGGTCATACGATTGTTCCGACCGATAGAATTTCGGTTTGGAGGTAATGGCGAAACTCGTCGGGAGTAGTGAAACAACGATAGCCAGCCTGGCTGGCAATGGCAATTACCTCGGCGGTTTCGTTCAGCAGGATGGCAACCGGTTGACTGAGTTCCTGCTGGATGCCGGTTGGCCAGGCCAGGTCGAAGACAGCTTTCTGCGCGCCTGTATCGGGATCGGCAAAATCATAGGTGAAAATGCCAGGAGGCAGGCCCAAAGATTCGACCCAGGCGTTCAGGTTTTCGAGTTGGTGTTCTTCTTGTTCGCTGGAAATGCCGCCAATGACTTCATACGTAAGTTGAACTGCAACCGGCGGGCCAGAAAGCCAGTGGGTATCACCATGCAGGAGTTCTTCCATACGCTGATTGACTTCGATGGTGAGCAGGGCTTTGCGGGCCTCGAGAAAATCACGGAAATTATCAATCTTCCAAAGCTGCGGGTCGGAGGGGATCCATTGCGAGGCAAGCGCGCCAGGATGGGCTTGCTCGACTTTTTGGAAATACTCCTCGGGCAGGCGGTCGCTGATGTTGAGATTGGTATCCTGGGTGAGAAAACAAAAATTGGAAAGGGCATTGACTTCGGGACGGGTGAAATTGCGCTTATAGAGCTGTGCCTTGGGAAAGATATGATGCACTTCGAGATGGTTCATCTTCCCGAGCAGGGTGGCTTTGAGCGGCAGCCCGGTGCCCCAATCACAAGACTGCCCCATGCGGGTAAGCATGTACAGGACGGGATAAAAACGCGCCCCAAGACTCCAACCGGTGAAATGGCCTGCTTCAACGCGCAGGCCGCCATGCCACAGACGCAGCTGTTCGAGTAATTTATCCAAACCGCCGTCGGGGCCTGCCAGGGCAGCCAGATCTTGATCGATATATGATTCGGTGGAGCCTGAGAAACGGCCCCACATGCCAGCCTGGGCAAACCAGAAGAGAAGTTTATCGCGTTCAATGGCATCCAGCTGCCCGCCGCGGTTCTCCAGGTAGCGCACCATGATCGGCACACCGAAGCGACCAAAGAAGACCTGGTCATGATCGAGCCCCAGGCGCCCGCTGATCATGTTGAGGCTGGTATCAATGTGTTTGATAGCCTTTTCAAGCCCGACCTTAATCTCGGGCGCGCTTTTGTCGTGCAAAAACTGGAACTTGGCTTCGCCAGTAAGAACTGTGTTGACAGAACGCAGCAGCCAATCGAGATTGAATTGAAAATCGGCCTGTTTCCATATTTTGAGCTTGGTTTTCATCGTGTCGCGGGCTTCAGGCCACTCGGCACAGATTTTTGCGAGCGCCAGATCGCCTTTGGAGAGCTTGGTGCCGCCGCTGTTGACGCGATTAAAGATATCGACAACCACGTCGATGGTTTTGTCGGGGCCGGTGATTTCTTCAATGTGCAAATCTACATCCAAAATGCCAAGCAGGCGATTGAGTCGCCCAACGTAATCGCTTATCCTAACTGCCAAGGCAGGAATTGAATTTAGCCGAATGAATAATTCGCCTAAGCCGTTGTGGCCCTTTTTCATTAAATCGGTGACATCGATCCAGAGCAGATCATCCGACATCTTGAGAGGTTGGTAGAAAGCAAAAGTTTCGGTTTCGAGGTGGAAACGCAGACCGGTGAAGGCCTGGGCATTGCCATCGAAAAAGAGGGGTGGTTTGCCGCGCACTACGCCGTAGATGGTGGTCATTCGCTGCTGTCCATCCAGCAGGAGTTTAACTACCCCTGGGGCGAGCTGGCCATCACCTCGATGGACGGCGGTCTTTGATTCGGTAGCCCACATCAGAAGACCACCAACGGGATAGCGGCGGTAAAGGGATGAAAACAGGCTGCGAACCTGGTCGCGGTTCCAGACATAGCCACGCTGGAATTCGGGCAAAGCCATGTAACCGCTGTCAATGTATTCAAGAATATTTGAAGTTTTCATAGATTGTCTTAACCTTGATTTACCTGATTACA
>CAIMZS010000323.1 GCA_903846015.1 uncultured Anaerolineae bacterium
GACCTGGCCTTCGACGAAAGCACACTGACGATGAAGATTATCTCAAGTGGCGCAAAGTCGAATATCAAGGCTCTCTCACACGAAGAGGTTCCTCCAGTGCCAGATGCCGACATTCTGCTCGGCAGGCTTCTTGGGCAGACACTCAAGACAGCGTTCAAGCGGGTAGTGATTGCCGCATCCTTTGATACGTCGCGCCCATCACTCAATGGCGTGCAGCTCGCAAAAATTGGCGATGATGTGTACCTGGCCGCCGCAGATGGATTTCGTCTGGCCGCATATCGCCTGGAGACCGAACTCGATTTTCCACAAAGCTACACCAGCCTGGTAATTCCACGCCAGGCAGTGAGCAAACTTGCCCAGATCCTGCCTGATGAGCAGCCGGTAAACATCTTTGTCTCGGCCAAGGCCACCGCAATCCTGTTTTCCTGGGAAGCCACAAAGGTGTGGATTCAATTGATCGACAATCCATTCCCCAACTGGAAGGCAATTATCCCGACCAGTTTCAAACATACGCTCAGTCTACCAGGCCAGGAAGCGATAGCAGCCCTCAACCGCGCGGATGTATTCGCGCGAACAGCCAATCACGTCGTTCGATTCAAACCTGGCAAAAGTGCCTTGAATGGGTACGAAGGTGGACTGATCATCGAAGGCAACTCTGATGAAACCGGGAAAAGCGAGACTGCCCTGGAAGTGGCCATGCCTTTCCAGATTGCCTTCAACGGCATATTTGCGAAGCAGGGTATCGAGGCGATTGGCTCGGATGCTGTACATCTGCATCTGAATGCATCCAACGCCCCGGCCATGTTCAGCAACGGCTCAGACCGCTATCTTTATGTTCTTATGCCCATGCTGGATGCGACCTCGGTGGCTGCACAGGCCTCCGCTGTTGCCCAGGCGCAAGCGGCCTAAACAGAAACGGAATCCGCACAATTACAAGGAGAAAATAATGAGCGAAAAACGCGCACAACTCGCCGCTGAACTTACAGCGGAACTACCCCACTTTACCGGCACCGAGGAATATCACCGCATCGTCTACCCCTGGCTGCGCAATACACCGTTCCTGCTGACAGACCCTGGCACCGCCCGCCAGGGCAGGTGTGGCGCAAAACACCTGGCTGATAAGGCCGGCGTCATCAGTGGCACGGCTTACTGGCTGATCGATATCCTGGCCAGCTACCAGCGCGAAAAGCCTGTTAAGGATGAACCATTCCAGGTCTGGAAGCTGGCAGTGAAAGAATCCGAAGGCAAAATCACCTGCGATGATGGCAACGGTCACATTCTGGCCTCACAGGACATCCCGTTTGTGGATTTTGCCCTGGATGAAGCCACGTTGTACGTCAGCAGCGATGAATACAACGGAGTCATCGTCATGCTCCCATCCGAATATTAACTGGAGGAAACCCCATGCTCACACGCAACTTAACAACCTTGCCTGTGCAGGTCGGCGTTTCGGTTCCTTCGTCCCCGGCCGCAATCTTCCCCGACACGTCCCTGGCTGACTTGAAAGCAATCAAAGCTTTCTGGACAATCGGCGCGCGGGACCAGGGTTACCCGGAGAAGATCTACAACGTGACCAACTGCCTGGGAAAGGAAGTTATCACCCACCCGGCTGGACGAGTTCACAAGATCTGGTCCGGTGGAAATGTCTATGCCCTTGCCCGTGAATATGTTGATCGCTATCTTCCTGCCAGAGGCACCAACCTGGTTGTGTACCTGCTGGCCGTTTATGTCGGCGAACTCGATCATAAACACAAGAATCCCGTCGACCAGATTGTCCTTTCAGACAAAATGCTCAAAGTGGCCTACTGGCACTGGAATCTTGTTGGCGATGATCTC
>CAIMZS010000324.1 GCA_903846015.1 uncultured Anaerolineae bacterium
GATCGTCTGAAATATACTGCTTGCCAGGAACCCAAACGCCAGCATGCCTGCCAGGCTGAGCAGGGTCGCCTGGAACGGGTCAAGGTGCATGACATGGTTGAGCAGCCAGCCCAAGCCATAGGCAATCAATACCAATATGCCGCCGCCAACCGTGACTCCCACCAAAATCAGGATCACAAGTAATAAAATCATTCCGATAAGTTGCATGATGTTTCTCCTGTAGTTTCGAATTTGCCAAAATCCAATACATATCGTGGAAATATCGTGGAAATATATCCGGGAAAATAGCGTACATAGTCCGCCGCTTTATGGCTGAGTTGACCCAGACCGGTTATTATCCTCAGGTTTCTTCTTTCGACCCAGCCACCATGTTAGGGCCGACTGCGAACCGAAAGCAGGCAGCGCCTCGTTTTCAGCCTGGCTGAGAAAGAGCATCCTCAGGGTGGTTAAGCTTATTGGGCCAAAATCGCGGAACTCGATTGGATTAAGCGTGTTTGTTCGCAGCCGGTTGACGAGATCCTCAAAGCCAAAATCGCGCCCGTAACCCCCGCGCATCAGTGTCGCCTTGAGCCTTGGCGAGATTTTTCCCTGCGCAACAGCAACTTCCAGAGGTTCTCTGGATTCCATCACGGCTTGTGCGATGGCAAGTCGTTGAAGATGTTTCTGCACAATTTGCCGCACACGTCCCCGGGTGACTCCAAACTGTAAGGCCGTTTTTTGCATGGATTTATTCGCGAGCCATGCTTCATAAATAATTTTGTGTCTTTCACTTGCTGATTTAACCATGTGAAATCCTGAATACTGAAATGGATTGATGTTGGAAAATTGCTGGTTCTAATGGAATTTGTGGTTTTGACAAAAATGAGGCAAAATTGGCTAAAACTCGACCAAGAGAATTGCCAAAATGCCTCAACGACAGTGTACCAAAGAAAAGGCCATCATTACAAGCCCTATAAAACGCATCACTCTTCCTATGACGATAGAAAAGTATCGAGAAATTGTGGATGATTGTGGTATGTTTCGAAAATGGATTGATCAAATGGTTGTTGAATATCCAGAATTATTTCCTGAGGCAATTGGCTTTGGCTATACCTTGCATGATGAGCGCACATCTGGCAAATTGGAAGGTATACGTTTACGGAGGATTTGTCTGAAGGCTTTCGATGGAGATGGCAAAAAACAAGTCTTCACAATTGCGCCAAGTGGTGTAATGCCATATTTTGTAGGCTACACAGATGACGTGGAAAAAGCATTATTCTTGCGGCGCTTCTTTGTGCCCTATTGGGCCTTGACCTATGTGTTTGGACGAGATGATAATTATTGGTACCGAATGGAACAACAATTTGGACGTTGCAATTTGGTTCAAACAGTCATCAAAGACCCTGAAAAATTGCCAAAGCACTTATTGGCCGATGAAAAAATTACTTGGCTCAATGGTGAAGAAGTAGTTGTGGCCACAACTGTCGGTGATGACTGCATTTTAGGCGTTTCAGTTGCATTGGGCGTAGACACCGCGAACCTCACTGAGGCCTATCAGCATTTCAAAGATGAAGCCCAAGCATTAAAACCTGATTACGCGCCAGAAACGGTCAATACGGATGGTTGGGGCGCTACGCAGAAAGCATGGTTGAGCTTATTTCCCATGATTATCATCATTGAATGCTTCTTGCATGCCTACATCAAGATACGTGAACGCGCCCATCATTTGAAAGAAGTCTTCAATCAACTCTCCCAACGCGTGTGGGATGTTTACCGAGCCGCGGATGCTGCTTCTTTTCGTTCGAAGGCCGAAGAGCTTCGTCTGTGGGCCGAAAAGAATACCACCGGCTATGTTTTGGAATCAGCGCTCAAACTGTGCAAAAAAGTGGATCGGTTTGTTCTGGCTTATGACCATCCGCTTGCACACCGTACCAGTAATATGTTGGATCGCCTCATGAATCCTATGGATCGTTGGTTGGATGGTACTCGTTTCTTCCACGGACATTGGACTTCATCAGAGCGATCAATACGCGCCTGGGCTTTGTTGAACAATTTTGGACCGTACTGCCCGCGCGCTGAGATCAGTAAGACCTATTCTTCGCCAGCTCATAGAATGAACGGATTCGTTTACCATTCAAATTGGTTGCACAATTTGCTGGTTGCGACCTCCATGTCTGGCTGCAAGCAATGACCACAAAAAACATCAGAACCAGCAAAATTGATCTTGCTGATAGGGCGAATATCCAGGGCTTTGGATGGGAAGTAGGGGGACGGAGCTGTTGTATTGTACTGAACGGTAAATTCGTCCACTTTCTTTACACCAATTTCAGTCAGGGCCACTTTACCGGCGATGGCTTGTTCCCAATTCACAATATCGGTCCAAAACCAGGCGAAATCCCAGGCATGCTTGGGGTCGGC
>CAIMZS010000325.1 GCA_903846015.1 uncultured Anaerolineae bacterium
ATTCTCCAGGGTATCCTTGCGGAAAACATGATCGATAATGTTGAAGAGCAAGTTGAACCTGTTCAATCCGAACCGATAGCTGCGGATCAACAAGACCGGGTAATCGCGTCAATACCTGAAAACCAGGCTGAACCTGAAGGTTTATTCGAAGCAATGCCGCGCGATGAACAAGCAACTCTGGATGATTCACTGGATTGGCGTCAGGATCATTCAGCCGAAGCACCATCATCCTTAATCGCTGAATTTGATCAAGGAACGCGTTCAGCCCCACCAGAAGACAGCTTGGGGTGGCTGGGCGAATACAGGACAGCTTCTGCAGGCTCCATGCCTTCCGCGCCAAAGTCAATTCCCCAATTTACCCCGGAAACGAGCTTACCAGCAAGTATTGAAGCGGGCGTGGAAGCCGATCAACCTGTTGAATCTGGTCAATTAGAACCAGTAGCAGTAGAGCAATATGTAAACCAGCTCAATGAGAATCCATTGAACGATTCGCTTGACTGGCAGCTAGAATCATCTGGTGAGGAACCAGCCAAACCAGCAGTTGCATCCTTGCAGACCGCATCTGAACCTCCACTGGATGCCCTGGGTTGGCTGGGCGAGTATGGTGGCGTATCGGCCGGAATCGGCGAAGCGATCGCTCAAGCCAAAATAACCGCTGAAGCTGCCAGTGTGGCTGAAGACCTTGACTGGCTGGGCGATTTAAGCACACCAAAAGAAGTCGAAACCGCACCACAGGCTCGGCAACCAGAAACACCAGTTTCCAAAGCTCCTACGCATATTTTCCTTGCCGAAATACCGGATGCTCCGGATTCATCCCTGGATTGGCTAAAGAGGGCTGCTCCAGAAAAAATAATTCCACAAAAACCTGCCGCAGCGGTTGACCCGCAGCCTGAACCTGACGACCTTCTGGCATGGGCATTGGAACCGATGACTATAGCGGATGAACCAATCCAGATAGTCCCCGATGAAACACAGGCTGATACTTTCGATTGGCTGGCAGACCTGTCCCCAGTTACCCGGCCTGCTGAACCGCAAGTTTGGATATTGGAAAATCAGAATGACCTCCCCGTTTCTGATTCAGAAAGTGCGCTACCTCAAGAATTCACCGCCGAAGAACCCGAAAATGCATCTGATTGGTTGGCTGGTCTGCAAGGTCATACAACCAGCGCTTCAGATAAGATGCCGTGGGAAATCGAGCACTCGAATGTTGACGCTGGTGTGGCCGAAATTGCAAGCGAAACTGAGCCAGATGAACAACCTCAGCCCACCGAACTGCTGCCCTGGGAAGTGGATCAGCCTTCCGCGGAGCCAGCCTCAATCGAGGTTGCCAGGGAAGACGATATTTCTGCATGGCTGAGCGAAACAGATCAAGATGAACAACCTCAGCCCGTCGAACTGCTGCCTTGGGAAATGGAACAGCCTTCCGCAGAGCCAGCCTCTGCCGAGGCTGCCAAAGAAGACGATACTTTTGCATGGCTGAGCGAAACGGAGCCAGATGCACAACCTCAGCCCGTCGAACTGCTGCCCTGGGAAGTGGAACAGCCTTCCGCAGATCCAGCCTCTGCCGAGGCTGCCAAAGAAGACGATATTTCTGCTTGGCTGAGCGAAACTGAGCCAGATGAACAACCTCAGCCTGTCGAACTTCTGCCCTGGGAAGTGGAACAACCCTCCGCACAACCAGCCTCTACCGATGCTGCCAAAGAAGACAATACTTTTGCATGGCTGAGCGAAACCAATCTGCAAGATGAATCCAAACCGGCAGAAGTCATGCCGTGGGAAGTGGAACAGCCTACCAGTGAGCCTGTCGCCGCCCCAACAGAGGCTGTCAGTGCCTCGAATTCTAGCGAAATCTCTGAATGGCTGAAAAGTCTGGATGAGCCCGAAGACGACTTGGATGCTCTGGATGGACAACTTCCAGCTGCGCTGGGCACAGCGCCTTCATGGCTCACCACTCTACCCACTCCAGCGCCGGAAGATATCAGCGACGAGGAAGAATTGCCTGACTGGCTTAAGGACAGCGAAACATCGCAAAGCCCTGCAGATGAGTCCGCACTGGAGAGCTTCCCTGAACCCATTGATATTGTTGAGCCAGATCAAAACGAAGCCGCCGCTTCCTTACCAACTGCATTGGCTGAGATAGGTCTGATTGAAACGACCGAACCCGCCGCACCATCTGTCGCAGATATCCCGACACTTCCTCGCCCCCCCCTGCCAGGTAGTGACAAGGATACCCAGGCTGTGCAGAAAGCACGCGAATTACTTGACCGCGGCGGTTTGGATGGCGCCATGAAGGAATACGTCAAGCTGATCCGCAAAGGCAAAATGCTCGAAGATATCATTTACGACCTGCAGGAGGCAGTTTACAGCCACCCGGTTGACATGATCGTCTGGCAAACACTTGGGGACGCCTACATGCGCTTGAACCGTTTGCAAGAGGCCCTCGACGCATACAGCAAGGCAGAAGAGCTTTTGCGATAAACCGTCTCCCAATCTGCCTATAACAACGGTGCGCGCCTTTTCGGCGCGCACCTTTGTTATGGTAAAATCTTGCCCGGTAAATATTATTCAGAAATTCAATGGAGGTTATTTTGGAACGTTCTCTGGTTTTGGTGAAACCCGATGGTGTACAACGCGGACTGGTGGGAGAAGTGATCGCCCGCCTTGAAAAACGTGGTTTACGACTAGTGGGAGCCAGGTTTTTGTTGGTCAGCAAAGCGCTGGCTGAGGAGCATTACGCCATCCACAAAGGCAAACCCTTTTACGACGGACTGATAGCATACATCACATCTGCCCCAGTCATGGCAATGGTATGGGAAGGTCCCAAGGCAATCGCAGCCATACGACAGACGATGGGCGCCACACGACCGTGGGAAGCAGCTCCTGGTACTGTACGCCATGACTTCGCTCTCGAAGTAGGCCGCAACATAACACACGCTTCAGATAGTCCCGAAAACGGTGAGGCTGAAGCAGCTCTATGGTTCAAACCTGAAGAGTTGGTTTCTTGGAGCCGAGAAGTAGACAAGTGGATCTTTGAATAAAATCTACTTGTTAATGGAAGCGCAGGGCGGCTATTGCACGCGCAGCAGCACCCTGCCTTCCTTCCAAAGCTCTTCCAAATTGAAATAATCGCGTGTTTCCGGCGCAAAGCAGTGCACCACCACTGAGCCATAATCGACCAGCACCCAACCGCTTGATGACGCGCCCTGGGGCAAAGCCTTAATGCTTGTTACTTCACGTATTTTGTCGATTACCCCATCTGCCAGCGCATCCAACATACGATCGGATGTGCCACTGCAAATTACAAAATAGCTTGTAAACATGGCGACCTTTTCCAGATCCATCAACACGATATTCTCACCCTTTTTGTCTTCCAGGGCTTCAACAATTGTGTGTGCAAGTTCCAGCGTATTCAAATGAGTTTCCTTTTACGATCACCGGATTTGCCGGCGATGGTTATTGTCCGGCTCGTGATAATGCTCAGACTGCCTTGCCTGCCGCGTTTAACGAACCGGGTTTATATTTCAGCATAATAGCTGCCAAGATCACCGCTGTACAACGACGTGTACACCGAGCCAGATGACTGCAGATCGCTTTTGAATAAATGAATGGCTCGGACAGAAAAACTGCCCAGGTCATCGATGATTTTCGATTCAAGCGCCGCGCGGAGGTGGAGCGACTCATCAGCGCTGATTTGTTCGCGTACTCGCCCTATAGTTAAGTGCGGCGAAAAGGGCTTGTCCTGCATGTCGTAGCCCAGGCGCGCAACGGTAGTCTCGATCTTGTGCTGTAGTTGAGTAAGCTCAGCGGGCGCATGCAGCCCGATCCAAATGACACGCGGACGACGCGGACTGGGAAAACATCCCAAACTACTAACAGCGATCTCAAAGGGAGCGTATTGGCTGCACTCGAGTTGCAGTGACTGAGACAGCAATTCCACGCTGGATGGCGAGATTTCTCCCAAAAATTTGAGCGTAAGGTGGATATTATCCAGCGTCACCCAACGCACCGCATGCCCGGTTTCCTTTTGCAGGCTGGCTGTTTGAGCAGCAATGGCTTTTTTGATCTCAAGGGGAATTTCGATGGCAATAAAGGCGCGCAGCAAACTCAACCTCTTTACTTATACCATGACGTATAAATTATGAGATTAAAATAGCATATTTGCAAGGAAAAGGCAAGAGATTCCGCACCCAATACCAGATTTTTACTCCAAAAAACCAACGAGAAAGCTATTCTTATGCCAACCATGAACAGGATGTCCAAAATGGGGGGCTGGAACCGGGTTAGAAATTGTTAATATTGACTACCACGACTTGGCTTACCTGGTATACAATTAGTTTACTGCTTTGTAGCCGGATATTTTTTCATAATAATTCAGGTAGTGTGACCCTGCTGGGCGTTGGGATACACTATTCTCGGTAATCAGCGGAAATGGTCATATTGAACCGAAAATTGATTTTTTATATAGCTGCATCAAAATGAATCCTGTTTTAATTTCCAATAAAAACAGGAAAGGAAGCTGACATGAATGCTACTTTTCATAGCAAAAATATTCTGAAGTTGCCCATTGCTTTCCTGATGGCGGCTATATTAATGGGATTGTTTAGCGGCGGGTTAAGCCTCACATCCGCCAAAGCAGGATCAGCCAACCAAACCGGCAGTGGAACACCGCAGGCGAGTGCCAGCGTAACGATATCAGGCAAGGCTGGAGTGGGGGGTGCCCGGTTGGATTATAACGATGGCGGAGCATTAAGCGTAACCGCCGATGTGAGTGGCAATTATTTAATTACAGTTTCCACAAACTGGTCTGGAACAGTAACACCTAGCAAAACAGGTTACGTATTTACCCCGGTGAACAAACAGTACTTGAACCTGGCGGTTGATAAGACAGGCGAAAATTATACTGCGGCACTGGCGGATGTAACCCGCCCCTCCGCAATCGGAACATTGACGGCGGCACAAGGCAACACTTGGGGCAGTGTGGAACTGCGCTGGACGGCTGTCGGCGATGATGGTTTCAGCGGAAAAGCCACCTCTTACCTGGTGCGCTACAGCTCAACAAGCATAAATAGCGAAGCGGCCTGGGAGGCGTCAACACCGGTGATAACCGGTATTCCACTTCCGGGGAATGCTGGTACCAGCCAGGGAATGAAGGTCACCGGCCTTGTGCGAGGCCAACGGTATTATTTTTCGGTGCGTGCTCAGGATGAGGTTCCAAATCTGGGAGGGCTTTCAAAATCTCCATCTACTATCGCGACCATAGTACTTTGCCGGCATCAAATATTGGTATCAGGCTACTTAACTAAGAGATTGTGCGGGGAGGGCACGGCTTCGGGTTTCTACGGTTCGCAGTTTTATGCGAATATCACACCCAGGCGGGCGGGCTTTTTGAGCAAAACAATCGGGATTACGATTATTAAAGGCGGTGGACGCCTTTGTTTTTCACCTTATCGAGGCGGAGCTATTTATCTCTCCACCAATAATGGGAAGAATTGGGTTGTGGTCTGGTCGCAAGTGTCAAACCGGCCGCCGTGCGTGTATATCTCCAGTTCCGGATTATACGCCTGGGGCAAAGCAAAGTAGCTCACAACAAAAAAGACCGGGCGCGGCGTGCGCTGGCGGTCTTTGATTGTGTGGTGGGCCCGGAGGGACTCGAACCCCCGACCTCATGTGTGTGATACATGCGCTCTAACCAACTGAGCTACGAGCCCACAATTCAAGTATGGAACCCGGTTATTAGCAACAATTCCGGATACCGTTTGAGACTTAGATTTTACCATCCTATAGGGCGATAGGCAAGAATAATTCTAATTTCGTTTGGGGTTAACCTGTTTTTTCATTCGTTCAACGCATATTCGACCGCGGCTATCGCATGAATCCTGGTTGTGTCAAATAATGGTACCTGGCTGTCCTGTTGGTGGATTAACAAACCAATTTCAGTACAACCCAAAATAACACCTTCGACTCCCTGGCTGACCATTCGCTCAATAATGCCAATGTACTGTTCCTTTGAATGCTGTCTGATTTCGCCCAATACCAATTCGTCATAAATGACATGATGAACGATCTCGCGATCTTGGGCAACCGGAATGTACACATCCAGACCATACCGGCCCGAAAGCCTGCCCTTGTAAAATTCTTCTTCCATCGTAAACCGCGTACCCAGCAACCCAATCTTCTGAATACCTGAATTCCTTACCAGCTGCGCCGTTGCATCAGCGATATGCAAAAGCGGGATATTAACACCGGACTGGATCTCATCCGCCAGCTTGTGCATGGTGTTGGTACACAGTACCACAAAATCCGCGCCGCCATCCTCCAGGTTTTTTGCCGCAGCAATTAATAGTTGAGCCGCTTCGCTCCATTTACCCTGGTGCTGAAGAATTTCGATCTCCGCAAAATCAACCGAAACCATAATGCTTTTTGCCGAATGAAGCCCACCAAGTTTTGCCCTGGTTGATTCGTTGATGATACGGTAATACTCGATCGAAGATTCCCAGCTCATCCCACCGATCAGACCTATTGTTTTCATATTCACTCCTTTCAAAGCAGTATTCCCCACAAAAAGTTGGGATAAATTTCAGGTAGGATACCTGATCCTTCCTGAAATCGCAAAGCACCCCTCTCAGGAAGATCAAAGCACGGCCAAAAAAGCTACCACAGCGCTTGTCTGGAGGCAAACACCATGGAAATGATCCTGAAGGATGGCCGCACACTGGCTTATGCCGAATACCAGAGTGCGCCGCGTGGCCTGGAAATTTGCCAGGAAAGTGTGCAGGCTGCCTTCCGGCAGGGCGTGCGTGGGCACGCCTGGAGGACATTCACATCCCAGTTTATGTTTGGCATGGTGAAGCAGATAGGGATGCTTCCATCAACATGGGACGTTACCTGGCAAGCGTAATTCCCGGCTGTCAATCCACCTTTTGCCCAGACGAAGCCCATCTGCTTCTGTCTAAGCATTGGAGCGAGATCATTAAACAAATGATCGATCAACATCCGGAATAAATATTTTCCC
>CAIMZS010000326.1 GCA_903846015.1 uncultured Anaerolineae bacterium
TGATACCGCTGCAGTCTGCCCAGCCTTCCACGCCCCAGGCTTTGCCAACTGCCTGATCCTGATCCAGTGGTTGGGCCGCCTTACTTATATCTTTGGCATACGGTAGCCCACCCAAAAATGGTACCAGAAATTCCAGCACATTTCATTGGTATATGACCGTAAAGCCAGTCCCAATATATATACGAGACGTGAGTCTCACTCTCTTTGAGATCCTCCAATTTTCACCGCAGAGCGCGGAGATATTCTTAGGGTGGTCGATCAGGGGGGTTGAAGCCCTGATCTTTGCTTTCACTGCGAAAATTTATTTAATGCATAACATCAGCGAGTGAAGCAGCGATGGCTTTCATTGTGCGCGAATCGTGATTGCCGTTATCCGGTGGTATCGCGCTGGAGGGTTTATGTCCGTGAAGCATGGCGCAGGGGCGGGATTGAATAATCATGCTATTTGGTGCACAACTTGTATATGAGCGCAAGCCAGGAAAGCAATTGGGGCTCGAAACCCCTTCAGTTTTGCGCCCGACAGCAAGGAGTCGATCTGTACATCTTTGACAATGATCATTTCCGTTTCGGTATAGATTTTGAGTTCTTTGACCTCAGTCATGACCAATCCACGAATAAGATAAGAGCCTGCGTATACTTCTGCCAAAACCGGATCTTCAAAGTCGTTTGTTTCCAGCGCATAGGACACGCTGGCCTCGTCGCTTGGAATGATGGCAACCACAGCCTCACGAAAAGTGGTTACCCAGGCTGTTGGCAGGGTTGCAGGAATAATCAGGTTGCTGGCAGGTTGAAATTGTGCTGATGTGAGCTGGATATTTTCAAAAACCCCATCGTCAGTCAAAAGCATATCCGCCGAGTCCGAATCGATCAGCCCATCAATCAGATAATCAAGGGTTAGGACACGAATAGACCACAGAGGTTTTTTAGAAGGTTTTTTTGATCCGAACATAGCTGGCTCCTTATGAAATGGCTGAAAGGATATTTTTTTACTGTTGCACATCCTATCATGTAATCGCCTGATGATCTGCAGTTCTCAATATGATGATCCACGCATTTTTAGATCAGGGTTGTACCATCGTTGGTCAAATCCTGAAATACAGTATCATCAAATCCTTGTGATTTTGCTGTTTTTTACCCCTCTCCCAGGGCAATATAGGGTTGAACATCTCCCGGCCTCCAACTGCAATGCTGGCAATGTGCATCAATCACTTCCGGGGTCAGTATTTTACATCCCCTAAAATATTCAGTCTGTCTGTTTCAGCACACCCTCGACTGCCCTGTCAAAATCCAGCGCCGCCCCGGCTGCCCAGGCTTTCGCGAAGGCCGCTTCACCGAGAATTGCCTTCAATTCAGCCAGCACCTGCTCGTAGTATGGCCGGTCACCGGGAAAAACTGGCGCGCCGATGGTTTCCCGGAAGGCCGCCGCCGCTCCCAGTAATTGCGCCGCCTGCGCATCCTGCGCATTGGCATGCAGCGCCCACGTCAGGCCTTCCAAAGCCTGGATGGCTGGCAGACGCAAATTGTCTTTCCATAATAATTCCAGGCCCTTGCGATAATCGTGCAGCGCCTGGCCGGATTCCTGACTGAGCAGGGAGACAACCCCGGAACTGAGTAGCATGCTGGATGAGCCATCCGGATATTCAGCCGGGGCGGGTATTTCATTCAAAATCTTGCGCGCCTTGGCCGGGTCACCTTGCCGTGCCACGACACAAGCCAGAGCAGCGTCACGCGATCCACTGACCAGGTCTGATTGTCCTGGCTTTTTAAAATGGTTTTGGCTTTTTGCAATCAATTGCTCTGCAACCGCATTCTGCCCCGCCAGCATGGCCAAAGATCCGATTTCCCAATTCATATTTTGAAGCATGCTTTCAGATCCAAGCTGGCAGGCGATATCCATGCCCATATCCAACCAGCGTCTGGCTTCCTGGAGCTCGCCCTGGTTGGCGAGAATATAGGCAAATTGTGTGATTGGAAAGTATATGGAGCCGGGCACCTTGATGCGCAGCATGATCTCGATGGCATCCTCACCCAGCTTGTGCGCAGACCGTAAATCGCAATCGCAATCGGCGATCAAGCCCGCCAGGGAAGCCTCCGTCAGCGCAATGCTGCGCCAGTCGCCAATCTTGCGCGCCAACGCCAGGCTTCTTTCCTGGTAACTGCGCAGCTCGCTGGTTGGACGGCCCTGATAAATTGCCATGTTGCCCAAATGAAAATATGTGCGCGCCATGCCCCATGTGTCCCCGATTGCTTCGAAGATCGCCAGGCTTTTCTCCAGATATTCCGCTCCTGTAATAAAATCGAGAAAATGTTGGTAGGCGATTCTTCCGATGGTGTGCAGTGCGAATCCTTCGCCAAACCTGTCTTGAACTTCGCGGCTGATCTGCAAACCTTGCTCCGCCCAGGCCTTCGAGGAATCGCCATCTTCATCAGCAACAGCTGCCAGGCGGCTCAGCGCGCGTCCATAATCCAGGTCAGGCGCGGCATTCCCCTGGGCTTGAACAAAACCCGATAGCCAGTTTGCGCCCTCTTTCTCGTAGCGCATGATCCAGAACCACCACAAAGCGGATGCCAGGCGCAGCCCGGTTTGTGCATCCTGCGCCAGCGCCCATTCCAACGCCGTTCGAAAGTTAGCCAATTCAACATCCAACTGATCCAACCACTCAGCCTGCTGCGGGCCATGCAGTTTGGGCTCGGCGGTTTCGGCCCAGCTGGTAAAGAACTGCAAATGTCTCTTGCGAACATCAAACTCACGGCCCGAGTTGGAGAGCTGCTCAACCGCCAATTGGCGCAGAAGTTCATGCACTTCGTAGCGGCCGGTGGGCGCGCGCTGCAGCAGGGATCGATCCATAAGGCTCATCAATTCACGCAGCGTGGCGGGCACGACCTCCTGTGCAACCTGACGGGTAAAGCCTCCGCGAAAGACGGATAGCGCGCAAAAAACCTCGCGTTCCCTTTCATTCAACAAATTCCACGAATGGTTAAAGACGCCGCGCATGCCGCGCTGCCGTTCGGGCAGGTCGCGCTGTTCTGTCTCCAAGAAATCAATATTCTGGCTGATCTCGGTGGCAATCTCCAGTGGGGTGAGCATGTCGATCCAGGCCGCAGCCAGTAGGATGCCCAACGGCAGGCCTTCCACCTGGCGGCAGATGCGGGCGATATTGGCCAGATCGTTGGCGACAAGTTTATACCCGGAGCGGACACGCCGCGCGCCCTGCAGGAACAACTTGACCGCGCTGTACTCCAGCGCATCCTCAAGCGTTTCCCAGGTGGGGAAATCCATCCCGTTCAGGCGGAAGAGTTGTTCGCTTTGCACATTCAGGCGCGCGCGCGAGGTGACCACGATCTTAAGATGCGGGGCGGCCTCCAACATGGCGGTCACCAGTTCCACGCCTTCCAGCAGATGCTCGAAGTTATCCAGGATCAGCAGCAGTCGCTTGGCGGTCAGGTAGTCGAGCAGCTGCTGGCGCGGCTCGCCGCCCGGTGGAAAGGAAAAACCGAGCGCCGTCGCCACGGCCGGGATGATCTCAGTCACATTTTGGAGCGGTGCCAGCGGCACAAAGCACACACCCTGCTCAAAGTAACGCGTGCCGTTCCCGTCGTCCAACTCAGCTGCGCCAACTTCCAGGGCCAGACGCGTCTTGCCCATTCCGCCCATGCCCAAGATGGTCACCAGGCGTGTATCCGCTTCGCCCAATAAGCGCGCCAGCTCGGTTAGCTCGGCCCGCCGCCCCACAAACGGTGTCGGCTGGATGGGCAGATTATTGACCGGGGCGCTGATCCGGGCAAATTGCGTAACGGGAAAACTTCTTTTATCAGGCGTACTGGCCGGATTTGCTGTTTGTTCCTGTGTTGGCGCGGCGATTTCCCGGTTGTTCAGGATCGCTTCCAGGGCCGCCCTCACCAGGTGCATGTTGGGGATGCGCTGCTGGCGGTCCTTTTCCAACATGCGGTAGACCAGATCAGCCAGTGCATCAGGAATGTCGCGCTGGTACACCGTCAGATCCGGTACCGCCTGGGTCAGGATAGCGGTGATCCTGGCGGTCAGGTTCGGGCCGGAAAACGGCAGCTTACCAGTTAACATTTCAAATATCAGCACGCCAAAAGCCCAGATATCCGTGCGCGTATCGAGCACCTCGCTGCTGAGCGCTTCCGGGCTGGAGTAATTGACAGTGCCGACCAGTATCCCGGTCTGGGTCAGGCGCAAACCATCTGCAAGCTGGGCAATCCCAAAATCAGTCAGGCGCGGGCTGCCGTCCTTCGTCAGTAGCACGTTGGCCGGCTTGAGATCACGGTAAATAATGCCCAACCTGTGGGCACAGGCCAGGGCATCCGCCAGATCGATGCCGAGTTCGACGGTACGCTGGTTGGAAAGATGTCCCTGCGCAACCAGCAGCTCCTGCAGACTGCCGCCATCAACATACTCCATCACCAGGTAATGCTGCCCGCCGGTTTCAACGGTTGTGATGAATTTTACGATATGGGGGTGATCGAGTTGGCGCAGGGCTTCGCCTTCACGCTTAAAGCGCTCAA